>CANHCU010000014.1 GCA_947459185.1 Planctomycetaceae bacterium
ATCCGGTGGCATCGGCCAATAAAAAAAGCTGCCGCCCCCGGAGGGGCGGCAGCCGTAGGAACCATTTGGTGGGCTGCATCAACGGCAGGCCCGTCGACTCGCCGCTATCGGCGCAGCCCTCCCGTACAGTCAGTTTGCGTCACTAGACCACCTCCTCTCGTTGAAGGAATCCCAGCCGTCGCGATCACTGCGAGATCACCGCCGGGCTTTTTTCTCCCCAGCCGTCACCGGGGAACGTCACTTCAATGATAGCCTGGTCGGGCTTGGAGATGAGGGGCGGATGCCACGCCGCTGCCACAGCATGCGGATGATTGAAGTCGGGGCGACACGATTCGAACGTGCGACCTCTACGTCCCGAACGTAGCGCTCTAGCCAGGCTGAGCTACGCCCCGATGGGTGCGACCGACAAACCTCAAGAAATCCCGGTTTCGCACATGGGAGAGAATTGAAGATTACCCGCCCGGCCCCCGCAGGACAACGCCGTTGCCAGACAGGCCATGAAAACGCCCGGCAAGCCACAAAATGACGGCGCGGGGGCTATTTCCGGTGAGAAACGTGGGGTTCTCTGTTTTCACTCCGCCAGCGATACGCAGATCAACTCCCGGTCGTTTCGCACGAAAATGCAACGGCCGGCAAACGCAGGATGGCTCCAGACCACCTCGCGACCGAAGCACTCATTGGTGGGGGCCACGAGGTGCGTGCGGCCCAACTCCTCGTAGGCTGCCGGCGTGAGTCGGGCCAGGATCAGGTCGCCCGTCTCGCTGAAGAGCCAGGTGCGGTCGTCCCCGGCAGCGTTGCCCTGCCGGACGAGAAACGCCGTGCCGTGCCGGCCGCGACGGTTGCCCAGCGTCGGCTCGCCTGTCTCCCAGAGCCGCTTGCCCGTGGCGAGATCGACAGCGGTGAGAAATCCCGTCTCGCAGTCGCAGCCGTAGAGCGTGTCGCCGGCGATGAAGGGCGTGCTGTTGGCGCAGTAGACAGCCGACTTCGGATCGCCCCGCCAGGCGATGCTCGCGGCGGGCTTGTCGGCGGCGAGCGTGTAGAGGGCACCGACACGGCCGATGCCGCTGGCGAACAGCACCTGACCCCGTGGCGTGGCCGCCACCTGCGGCGTCATGATCGACATGCCGTAGGCCGGCTTGAGCGGCTGCGACCAGAGCACCGTGCCTGTCGCAGGATCGAGCGCGTTGAGGTTGTCGGCATCCCAGATCACCACCTGCCGCACCCCGGCCGACTCGATGATCGACGGCGGACAGTAGCCCGACTCGCTCGCCGAGAGGGCCCGCCAGAGTTCGCGGCCGGTGTCCTTATCGAAGGCCACCGCCACGCTCCCCTCGCCACCCACCAGGCAGACGAGCCGGTTGCCATCGACGAGCGGATGGCCGCAGAAGCCCCACAGCGGCGTCGGCGCGGCATAGTCTTTCTTGAAGTCCTTCGACCAGATCACCCGGCCGGTGGTCGCATCGAGGCAGAACAGATTCCCTTCGGCGCCGAGTGTGTAGACCTTGCCGTCGGCGACGGTCGGCGTGCACCGTGGCCCTGAGGCATACGAGATTGCATAGGGGCAGTCGTAGTCGTGCTTCCAGAGCAGCCGACCGGTGGCCGCATCGAGGCAGAGCACTCGCTCGCGGCCGGCAATCGCGTTCCTTTCGTTCGGCGCGTTGGCGACATCGCCTTCGCGGCGGTCGTAATCCATCAGATAGACGCGGCCATTGGCCACGGCCGGCCCGGAGTAGCCGCCCTTCACCTCGGTTCGCCACTTCACTGGCAGGCCCGCCGGCGGAATCGCCTTGACGAGCCCGGTCTCCCGCCACACGCCGTCACGCGCAGGCCCCATCCACTGCGGCCAGTCGTCACCGCGGGCGGCAGGGCTGGGAACCGAGAGAAAGATTGCAAAAACAACCGCTGCGATACCGGTGCCGAATGGACCGAAGTGTTGGGAGCAAGGAAGCGTCATGATGCATCGCGATCGTGAGGGGGTGCGTCGTTCGGTTCCGATGGTGGCTGGATGCTGACGCGTTGCAGCCAGGCAGAAAAATCCTGCAGCGTCGATTCGCCGGCAGCCAACGCCAGCGTCTGGATCACGGCATCACGCTCATCGCCGTTGAACCGAATGCCGTTTGACTCGAGGAACAGAGTAGCCGCCAGAAAACCACTCCGCTTGTTGCCGTCGATGAATGGATGATTCTTGACGATGCCGTGCGCGTAAGCGGCGGCCAGATCGAAGAGCGACGGTGTTTCGTATGCAAAGACGTGTTGCGGTCTGGCCAATGCCGAGAGCAGCAGTCCCTTGTCGCGAACGCCTGAAGCGCCACCAAAACGCGCCAGCAGTTTGTCGTGAAAGGAGAGGCAGTCCTCTTCCGTCACCCACACCGGCGCGTTCATTTTGCGAGTTCGTTCAAGGCGTTGCGATACCGCTGGATCAGATCGTCAGCAATGGCTGCCTTTTCAGCAAAACCAGGACGGTGAGCCGAAAGTCGGACTGACCCCTCTGCTGCCTCTGTAAGGTAGAGGTGGTCGCCTTCCTTGACGTTCAGCAACGCCAGGGCCTCCGTGGGGATGATCACGCCCAGCGAGTTACCGACACGACGAATTTTGAGATCAAGGGTCATGTTGTAACTATAGTGGGAACGCAGGGCGATTTCAAGACGAGGTTATCGCCGGCGTCGGCAGTTCGACGCCTACGTCGATGCCCTCTGGCCGCCAGTCGATGATCTCCATCTCGGCGGTGCGGCGGCCGCGGAACTCGTTGATCTTCGGCTTGAAGGCGACATGGAAGGGCTGGCCCGGCGCGGGGAGATGCGGCAGCCACTCCGCGCCGCCGAACGCCACGCCGCGAACCTTCGCGCCATGCTGTGTGAGGTTCATGGAGATGTGCCTGGCGCCACCGCCGATCGTCCGCGGCGGCTCAACCAGACGCACGCCCGAGGCGCAGAGGATCGGCCGACGGTTGCTCTGACCAAACGGCGACAGTCGTTCGAGTTGCTGGACTGTGTCGAGCGTGAGGCCGGCGAGCGTCGTCTCGCCGTCGAGCGTGATCTGCGGCAGTCGCAGGCTCGCCGGCATGCGTTGCCTCACGGCCGCCAGGAAGGCCCTGCGGAAGTCTTCGATCCTGCCGTCTTCGATCCGCAGGCCCGCCGCGGCCGCGTGGCCGCCGCAGGTGAGCAGATATTCGCGGCAGGCCATGAGAGCCTCGTGCACATCAAACCCCGGCACGCTCCGCACGCTGCCGATCGCAGGCCGGCCCTGATGCTCGTCGCGGGAGATCATCACGATCGGCCGATGCCACCGCTCCGCCAGCCGCCCTGCCACGATGCCGATCACGCCGGCATGCCAGCCGCGGTCGGCCAGCACGAGTGCCGGGTCGGCCTCGGGATCAAACTGCTCCTTGACCTGCTTGGCAGCGGCCAGCTGGATGCTTCGTTCCTCGGTCTCACGGCGGGAGTTGAGCTCATGGACGTAGTCGGCCAGCTGCACGGCTCGTGCAGTGTCACTCGTGGTCAGCAGTTCGATGCCGCAGGCGGCCTGACCGAGGCGACCGGCGGCATTGAGCCTTGGCGCCAGCCGAAACGCGATGTCCTCGCTGTCGATCTGCGACTTCTCGTCCAGCTTGGCCAGCTCGAGGAGCCGCGCGATGCCCGGCCCTCCCCGCTTCCGCAGGCACTCGAGGCCATGCTTCACATAGATCCTGTTCTCGTCGAGCAGCGGCACGACGTCGGCCACCGTGCCGAGCGCGGCATAGCCAATCGACTTGAGCAGCATCTCACGCAGTCGGGGTGTGACCTGCTTCGCTCCAGAGGCTCTCGTGGCGATCGCCCAGGCCAGCTTGAAGGCCACGCCCGCGCCGCAGAGTTCGCCGAAGGGGTAATCAGCCCCCGGCAGTCGGGGATGCACGAGCACGTCGGCATCTGGGAGCGTGTCGGCGAGGTTATGGTGATCGGTGATGATGAGTTCCAGGCCCAACTCTCGCGCCCGTGTTGCCTCCTTCACGCTGGCGATGCCGCAGTCGACCGTGACGACCACCTGCGCACCACGGGCCGCGAGCGTCTCGATCGCCTCGGCGTTGAGGCCGTAACCTTCCTCGAACCGGTCGGGCACATACCAGCTCACCTTCGCGTCGATCGCCTCGAGGCAGCTCATCAGGATCGCGGTGGCGCACATGCCGTCGGCGTCGTAGTCGCCGTAGACCACGATTGGCCGGCCGGCCCGCGCCGCCGCCAGCAGCCGGTCCGCTGCCGCCGGGATGCCGGGCAGCAGGTCGGGATCGCGGAGGTCGGCCATCGTGCCGCCGAGGAAGGAGCGGACGGCCGGAGCGTCGGTCAGCCCCCGTGCCACAAGGAGCCTCGCCGCGATGGCGGAGACGCCGGCCGACCGTTCGATCGACTCCACCAGGCCACGGTCGTGCGGCAGAATCAGCCAGCATTTCGGCACGGTTCGACTCCCTTCGGAAAATGTTCAGTGGGAGTATACGGGAATCCCCTGGCCGCGCTGCCGCGGTGATGTTCGCGGGAGGATGTGCTGGGCATTGTTGACGGCCGGGACATTCAGCCACTATTTTAGTGGATAGGTGTTTTGATGGATATCAGCCGGGAAGTTCGCGGCGGTCATTGTGACGCCATGTGAGGTGTCTGATGGTGAAAACGCAGATTCAGATTCCCGACGAACTCTACCGCCGGGTCAAGCGGCTTGCCGAGGCTCAAGAGTGGACGCTGGCCGAGACGCTCCGACGAGGTGCAGAGTTGCTCCTGGCAAGTCGCCCACTTCCGCGCGCGGCCGACGGGTGGACACTCCAGCCGCCGGCCAACACGCAGCTCCGAGTTGATCCGTTCGCCGATCCCGCGTGGCGAGACGACGCGAATCTCGGAACGGCCGCAAGCAGGCTGAAGCGACGCACATGATCGGGCGGAGGACAAGGCATGCTTGTGTGTGACACGAACGTCCTGTTTCCTGCGCTCGAGGCATCGCACCCCAACCATTCCGCCGCCCGCGTCTGGCTGGAGTCGATGGTTGAAGACGAATCATTCGCACTGTGTGAACTCGTGCTCACGGAGGTCTATACACTCCTGCGAAATGCTTCGATCTGTGCCAGGCCGCTTTCGGCAGCCGCGGCCATCGCCGTCATTGAAAATCTGCGCAGCAATCCAGCGTGGCTTGTTCTCGACTACCCGGGGCCGGGCCTCATGGACAAAGTATGGTCAGCGGCCCGCGGCACTGAATCGGCTCGTCGCATCTACGACATTCGGCTCGCGCTCACGTTGCGACATCATGGCGTGAGTCATTTTGCGACCGTCAACCATCGTGATTTCAAGGGTTTCGGCTTTGAAAAGGTCTGGAACCCGCTTTCGTGATCGCCCTGCGTAGAGAACCCTGTCAGCCATCGGAAAGTCTTGACAATCTGTACACTGGTCATGTACAGTGGTCTTTATGAAGATAACAGCATCGCTTTTCAAGGCGCAATGTCTGCGACTACTCGATCAGGTCAGTCGCACCGGTGAGGAGCTTGTCATCCTCAAGCGGGGTCGGCCCGTGGCGAGGGTCGTTCCTGCACGCGAGGAAAAACCCTGGGTTGCGCTCCGCGGCAGGGGAGAGTTCAGCGGTGATCCGTTCGCGAGCGTTGTCGACGAGGCAGACATCGAAGCACTGCAATGACAAGGCATTGCAACAAAAAAGCAGTGCAATAAAGAGCATTGGGATGACGAAGCCGCCTCTTCTCGATACGCATGTCTGGGTCTGGTGGATGATCGGGGATCCCCGGCTCTCCAAGCGGGAACGCGCGGCATTGGATGACCTGCCAAGCGGCAGTCGGCCCAGGCTCTGCGACATCAGTCTGTGGGAAGTCGCATTGCTCGTGCAGTTGGGGCGGCTGCGGCTCGACGACGATCTGGAGGAATGGCTTCGCATTGCCGCCTCACCGGCCACGGTTGAACTGCAGCCGATTACCCCTGCGGTGGTCGCGGAAATGACGCGTCTTCCATCGACGTTTCACCAGGATCCGGCCGATCGGCTCATCGTGGCCACGGCGAGGGCGGCGGGCTTCCCGCTGGCCACGCATGATGCCCGCATTCGCCGCTCGCGGCTCGCGGTGCTCTGGTCGGTCTGACCGCGGGAAATCCCGGGCAGACCGTGGACAAGCCTCGCCACGAACCGTAAAACCTCGCTCAGCGGCGGACCCTTTCACGCACCTCACCTGAGGTTGTAGCCCGCTATGACCGTCGCCTTCTCGGAGCATGTTCTCATGTCGATCGCCGATATCGTCCTGCCAAAGATGCCCGTCAAGCCGAAGCGTGAGGACCTGGCGAAAGATACGGTGCTCTGCGACCACTGCACCGCCAAGTGCTGCCGCTATTTTGCGCTGCCGCTGGAGACGCCGACCACGCGGGAGGAGTTTGAATACATCCGCTGGTTCCTCCTTCACGACCACGCCTCGGTATTCACCGAGGATGGCGACTGGTATGTCTGCGTGCACACCGTCTGCAAGCACCTGCAGGACGACCACCGCTGCGGCATCTACGAGACGCGGCCGCAGATCTGTCGGGAATACACGACCAAGGACTGCGAATACGAAGACGACTGGGTCTACGACCAGTATTTCGAGACGGCCGAGCAGGTCGTGGAATACATGGACGCGGTGCTCGGCCCGGGCGGCATGGAAGTCGGCGACGGACGCAAGAAGAAAAACCGCAACAAGTCGATCCGCAGCCAGAAGCCCCCGCTCCTGCCGGTACTGGGGTAGCAGACCGTGCGGCGATGGCTCTCGCGTCGGTTCGAGGAGGCCGCATGATCATGTTGCCGGTGCGTCTGCGGCCTGTGTACGTCGCCGCTCCGAAGAACGTCGTCGTCCGTTTCGACGCTGCGCCTGCGCGGCTCCCCGATCTGGCTCCCGAGGCGATCGTGCTGGTCGCCTGCGTTCGCGATGAGATGATCCGGATTGCCCAGTTCATCGACCACTATCGCCGGATCGGTGTCGACCACTTCGCCATCGTCGACAACGGCTCCGAGGATGGCACGGCCGAGTGGCTCGAGCAGCAGCCCGATGTCTCCCTCTACCGCACATCGCAGTCGTTCGCTGCGGCCGGCTGCGGCTGGGCGTGGGTCGAAACGCTATTGGATCGCCACGCTGCAGGCCGCTGGTGCCTCGTGGCGGACGCCGACGAACTGCTCGTCTATCCCGGGTATCCAGACCATACTCTGAGGGATCTGGTCGCGTATCACGACGCACACGGTTTCACCGCCATGGCCTCCCTGATGCTCGACATGTATGCGGTGCCGCTCTGCCCACCGAAGGAGGCCGTCGGCAGCCTCCTCGACCTGTGTCCCTACTACGACTCGGACGGTATTCGCGTCGCGTGCCGTGTGCTTCTCGACCGTGCTCAGGGTCGACTTGTGGGTGGATTTCGACAGCGGGTGCTGGGAACGCGGGTGATCCTGAATAAGATCGCGCTCTTTCGCAACCAACCGGGCGTCAGGCTCTCACTGAGTAATCACGCCATCCTCGGGGCCCGTTGCTCCGATCTGCGGGCGGTGCACCTGCACTTCAAGTATCTGGCGGACTTTCGCGAGCGGGTCGCCGTGGAAATGACCCGCGGCGAACACTGGAACGGGGCGTCGGAGTATCACAGCTACGCCCGGGCGCTTGGAGATCACAAGACGCTCGATGTGCTCTATGCCGGAAGCCGCCGGTGGGCCGGTGTGCAGCCGCTGATCGACTGCGGGATCATGCGGACGTCGGCACGGTTTGAGCGGTTTGTCAGCCGTGGCTCGGCGTCGGGGGCATGATATCGCCGGGCCCGTGAACCGGGAGGAATCTCCCGGACCGCCGATCGATCGGCAGCTTCCAGCCGATCGTCGCACCCTCGAGGAACCGGCGGAGCCGGAACAAGCGGGGTGGGAGATGGTTGAGATCGACGACCGGCCGACCGGCCAGCCAGCGACGGCCGAGCGTCGCCAGCGGAGCGAGGCCCCCGATTCCTGCCAGGCGTATCATCTTTGCATTGACGGCGCCGATTCCCCGCATGTATCCGGAAACAAGTGGCCGGCATGATGTCCAGTCGCGAAAGCCGTAGTGGATCACCTCGGCCGCTGGGGTTTCCGCCACGGCGAAGCCCGCGTGCAGCAGTCGGACGATCAGGTCGGTGTCTTCGCCGGACGCAAGCGACGCACCCGCCCCGAGCCAGTCGTCGAATCCATCGAGCTGCCGCCAGGCATCAACGCGAACGGCCATGCAGGCGCCGATGCCCTCGGCCCGGGGCTTGTCTGCAAGCCCCCGCAGGACGATGGCCTCGCGGACCTCGTAGGCGGGAATCATGCCTGTCGTGCGGTCATAGGGGGCCGCGCGGACGGTTCCGAAAACGGCAGCGATATCATCGGCACCGGTGAACGCCGTATCGAAGCCGCTCAACCACGACGGCTGTGCGACGCAGTCGTCGTCGGTGTAGGCGACGATCGTCGCTCCGGCCGCCGCGGCTACCGCCGTGCCGACATTGCGGCCTCGGGAGAGTCCGACGGCCGCGTGACGAATCCGCACGAACCGTGGCAGGCCTTCGAACTCAGACAAAGGGTCAGCGGTTTCGACGTCAGCCTGATCGACGACGATCACACACGAGGCCGCAGGACGCGATGCGAGCGCAGAGCGGACCGTGTCCGCGACGGACGGCGGCCGGTGGCGGGTGCAGATGACAACCGCGACGTGCGGCAGTATGTCGGGCGTTGGAGATCCGGAATCCATGGGGTCGAGTCTACCCAGGCGGATCAGCCTATTGGGAGCGTTGGCGAGGCCTTCACAGCGTGCTTCAATCGCCTGCTCTCGCAGAGTACCGTAATGCCGTACCACTGGACAGCCAGGAAGCAGGAAGGCAGATGACAAAACACGCGGACCTCATTTACGACGTCGGTTTTCACCAGGGAGAAGACACCGCCTTCTATCTGAAAAAGGGCTTCCGCGTGGTCGCCTTTGAGGCGCACCCGCGGCTGGCCGAGAAGGGCCGCGAACTCTTCGCCGACGCGGCCCGGGAAGGCCGGTTCACCATGGTGGAAGGTGCCGTCATCGGCGCTGACGAGTGGGCCGCCGGGAAGCGTGACGTCACGTTCTACATCAACGGCGATCAGGACGTCTGGGGCACGACGCAGCCCGACTGGGCGGCACGATGCGCACGGGCCGGTGCATCGAGTTCGGCAGTGACGGTGGCGGCCGTCGATTTTGTCAGCTGCCTGCAGAACCATGGCGTGCCCCATTTTATGAAGATCGATATCGAGGGCTCCGACCGATGCTGTCTGGAGGCGTTGCGGCATGTCGTCGATCGGCCTGATTTCGTGAGCATTGAATCGGAGCGAGCCCACGGCAGCGAGGCACAGGCAGAACTCGATCAGCTCGAATCTCTCGGCTTTCGCAGCTTTCAACTCGTGCAACAGTCGCGGGTGCCCTGGCAGAGAGTTCCGAACCCGTCGCGGGAAGGGATCGCCTGCACGCACCGATTCGAGATGGATGCGTCGGGCCTGTTCGGTGCCGACCTGCCGGCCGATGGCTGGATGGACAGGAACGGCATCGCCACCGTCTATGAAAGGATATCCGCCCGGCAGCGTGCGGTTGGCGATGGCTCGCTTGTGCGACGCATTCCCGGCATGACGGGAGTCCTCTGGCAGATTGAGAAGCACACCGGCCTGCCGTTGCCCGGCTGGTACGACACCCACGCGAGGCTTGCGCCGGCTTGAGTTGGCTGGCTGATCGTCGCGTGCTGTGCGTCGGCCGGTTTACCGTTTTGATCCCATGAGCCGCAGGGCCATCCCATAGAGCCGCGACTTGGCGGTGATCCATGGGAAATCGATGTTCAGCAGCCCCACTTCGTGCGGGGCTATCTTCCTGACGAACTGCACGAGTTCGTGCGATTCGGGGCGGCAGTGGACCCGGCCAGCACTGGCTGGATTCAGCAGGGTTCGCTCCCCCTGGCATGCCCAGGTGGTGTAGTACTCGACATCCCCAATTCGCGGCCGCCAGGCACCGGTTTCGGCGAACGGCTGATGGATCCCGTCCACGTTCCTGTCGCGGATGATCGGCAGGAGTCGCGTGTCGAACGCCGGCGTGCTCACGAAGTAAGCTGTGCAGATGTGCTGGTCAGGGCGGTACACGCCTGCGTTTTTACCCGAGAGCAGGTTGCCCCACCGGCCGCAGTCGCGGTCGAGCACGATCGCGTCATCCTCCATCCAGAGATGGAAATCCGCCTGCTCCCGTAAGGCGATCTCCATGCCGATACGGAACGACGGAAGCATTTGGGGATACCGCTGATCGAGCGGCTCGTCGTGACGCACAATCGTGGCTCCGGCATACCGTCCCGCGTCGGTCCATTGGGCGACGAGATCCTGCTTCGCTTCGGAATAGACCTTGGAGCTCGTGTGAACACTCCCCTTTGCCAGGCCCGTGTCCTGAATGATCCAGACGTCGAACGCCCCTGGGAAGGCCGCCTTCATCACCGGATAGCAGTGACGCATGAAGAGATAGGGCAGCACGGCCCTGCGGTACTGGAAGATCGTAACGACGGCCTTCATCGGTCGGGTGCTCACGGGGCGGGGAACGGAACAAGACGGTACGATGCTACACTCTCGGCGTGTCATCACCACAAAAACAGGACACCAGCGCGACGTGACCGAATCCCGCACCCTCATCGAACCCCGTACGCTCAAGGGCTTTCGCGACCACCTGCCCGCGCAGGCCTTGGCCCGCGAAAAAATTCTCGACATCGCCCGCCGCGTCTACCGCTCCTACGGCTTCGCGCCGATCGACACGCCGGCGCTTGAATACCTCGAGATCCTCACCGGCAAGGGGAGCGACGAGACCGATAAGCAGCTCTATCGCTTCAAAGACCATGGCGGCCGCGACGTGGGCTTGAGGTTCGACCTCACCGTGCCCTTCGCCCGGTTCTGCGCCCAGCACATCGGGGTCCTTGGCACGCCCTTCAAGCGGTATCACATGGCGCCGGTGTGGCGGGGTGAAAACACGCAGCGGGGCCGGTATCGCGAGTTCATGCAGTGCGACTTCGACACGATCGGCACCACGAGCCCTGTGGCCGACCTGGAAACGGTGCTCGTCGTGCACGACCTGCTCGCCGCGATCGGCATCGGCGGCTTCACGATCCGCGTCAATGACCGCCGCGTGCTCTCTGGTATCCTGCACGAATGCGGCGTCTCCGACCGCTCGACCGACGTGCTGCGGTCGCTCGACAAGCTCGGCAAGGCGACGCCCGAAGCGGTGGCGGCAGAACTGGAATCGCATGGCGTGTCGGCGGATGTGCGGGCAAAGCTGCTCGGCATGGCGCAACTTTCCGGCGATCCGGCGACGGTCTTGGCCGCCCTCGATGGGCTCGTCGGCTCTTCTGAGACCGGTCGGGCCGGCGTGGCCGCTCTGCGGAGCCTGCTCGACGGCGTGCAGCAGGCGGGCGTGCCGGACGGGCGGGTGGTGATCGATCCATCGATCGCCCGAGGACTCGACTACTACACCGGCATCGTGCTGGAGAGTTTTCTCGACGACCTACCGGCGCTTGGCAGCATCTGCTCCGGCGGCCGCTATGACAATCTCGCCGGTCTCTACACCAAGCAATCGCTGCCTGGCGTGGGGGCGTCGCTCGGCATCGACCGATTGCTGGCGGGCCTCGAGGAACTCGGCCGGCTCGATCTGAAAGAGACATCGGCCGAGGTGTTTCTCGTGCACTTCGACGAGGCACACCTCGCCGACTACATCCGCATCGCGGCCCGGCTGCGGGCCGACGGTATGGCGGTGGAGTTTTATCCCGAGGCGAAGCGGGTCGGAAACCAGCTCAAGATGGCGGCGAAGAAGGGATTTCGTGTGGCGCTCGTGATCGGCAGCGACGAGTTTGCTGCGGGAACGGCGCAGCTCAAGGACCTCGCCGCGCAAACCGCCAGCACGATCGACTGGCACGGCGACATCCATGTCTTGTCCGACGCCGTCCACTCCCAACTCGAGGTGATCAAGGCTGGCGGCTGACGGCACGTTCCATAGAAGCCCGGAGCGCGAGCGATGGGATTTCCCGTTGCGCGGCTTTACCCCCCGGCTTGCGCCGGGGGCTTTTATTGGGGGACGCCGCGTTCCATAAGAGCCCGGAGCGGTTACGAGTTGGCCAGCCGCTTCTCGATCGTCGCGATCGTGTCGGCCACGGCCCGTGCGGTGGCCGGGCGGTCTGCAGGCTCGTGGGCGATCATTCGCATCACGAGATCGGACACATCCTCAGGTGTCTCGGGGGCCGCGCTGCGGAGTGGCGTCGGCGAGCCACGGGCGATCGAGGCCAGCATCGCCATCATTGACGTGCCGGTGAAGGGTAGCCGATCGGCAAGCAGTTCATAGAGCATCACGCCGAGCCCGAAGAGATCGGTTCGGGCATCAACGGGACGGTCGCTGATCCTTTCGGGCGCCATGTAGGCCGGCGTACCCACCACCGCGCCGTCCACCGTCACGTGGGACTTGGCAGGATCGTCGCCCAGATCACAGACAAGCCCGAAGTCGATGATCTTTACCTCCCGCGCCGGACCCTCGAGGATGATGTTCTCGGGTTTGACGTCACGGTGGACGAGGCCCCGGCGATGAGCCGCCGCGAGCCCCTCGGCGATCTCGCGTCCGATCCGTAGGGTCTCCGTCAGCGGCACGGTGCCCACCGCGGCACGGTATTTGGCGAGCGTGTCGCCGTGGAGGCACTGCATGACAATGAAGGGCAGACCAGCCTGGTCGCCACCCTGACGGTGCTCGCCTACATGATGGATCGTGACCACGTGCGGGTGCTCGATGGCGGCGGTCGCCCGGCTCTCGCGGATGAACCGCTGACGTGAGGCTGGATCGCTCGCCCGTGAGGGGTGCATCACCTTGATTGCCACCCGGCGGTCGAGGCGATCATCCTCGGCCAGATAGACCTGCCCCATGGCGCCCCGACCGATCATCGCGAGCACCTTGTATTCTCCGATCGACATCGGCAGCACGTCTCGGTCGGCGTCGTTGACGAAGGTCGCAGTCGGCCTCGCACCTCCCGTCGGCTGGTCCGACGCGAGTTCCACCCTTGGAGTGAACATGAGCGTCTCGGTGAGCGGGGACCGTGGCTCATGGGTGTCTGTGGCGACGTGCTCGATCACGAACGAGCAGAACGGATCGCCCCGCAGGAGACAACTCGGCTCTTCGATGCGGATCGTCTCCCCGTAGTGGCCGGCGATGCCTCGCATCAGGCCGACGGCCAGCGGGCACAGCCGCCGTGCGGAACTGTAGACGAGATGGAGTTCATCGGGGCTTTGCCGCACCGTTTCCAGCACCGGTGGAGAGGCGCCGGGGGTCGTGGTGCGGATCATCGTGTGGATGATCGCCTCGGTGTGCTCGATGAGGTCGAGCGTGCGCCACGTGGGATCGACGACCGTGCCCGCCACTTTCACCAGATGCGGGGCCAGGAACTGCCCAAACTCTTCCAGAATGGAGGGCAGGGGCCGCCCCGTCGTGTCGGCGATCGTAGACAGAATGGCGACCGCATCGGCGTCTGGATAGCTGCCCGACGGCAGGAATCTGCTCGTGGTCGTCGTCACGGTCGATCGCACTCCCTTCCAGGAGGTGCTGCCGGCCGCGGCGACGTCGGCGAACTTCTGGAGGTAGAAGAAAATAAGGCCGTGCACGATCGGGCTGACCCTGTCCAAGAACCGGAAACCAATCACTCAGTAGAGCCGCAGACTCTGTCTCTGTATAGAAGCAGTCCGTGTGCGGCGTGGTAGAGGCCGCCGCACTCGACATCCACGTCTGAGGTCTGTTCGAGCAGAGTGACCAGGCGGTCGGCCGCGCGGGTCACCCAGGGCTCAGAGAGCTGCCCGTCATCGAGCGCCAGACTGAGCACCTCGAAGATGTGGCCGGTCGCCGACAGCCTGGCGAACACGTCGGCCGACGTGCCGGGCCGCTCGAAGGAGTGAATCGAAAAACTACCGTCGGCCTGTTGGAACTGCCTGGCGCGGGCTACGCACTCGTCGATCACCTCCTGCGCAGCGGCCCACCCGCCGGAGAGTTGTTCAGCCGTACGGCCGGTGGCGGCGCGGTGTTTTTTCAGGGCGGCGACCAGACCATAGAGACGGTGGGCACCGCCGCACGCGCTCGAGAAGATGTCGGCATCGGACTCCATCGCCACAACCCGCTCCGTGTTCCACGTCGTGCCGTCGCTGGCCGTCCAGGTTGCATCGCTGGGCAGGTAGGCGGCAAGCGCCATCAGCGTCCATGTCGCCTCCTGGCCGGGGCGGATGTCGGCCTGCGCCTGCGTGAGCAGATCATTCACGGTGAACGCTTTGCTCCCGACCACAAGCTTCGTGTCGCGCGGAATCCCATGCCGTCCACACTGTGACAGGTAGCCGAGCCACTGGTCGGGATGCCCCTGGCCCATGGTGCTGCCCTCTTCCACCACGGCGACGACGCCTGGCGAGCCCGATCGGAGGTTCCAGCCGGTGAGCCTGCCCCCATCGAGTAGGTAGTCAACCGCAGCCGACTCCGTGCCGTCGTGTCGGAGCGGAAACTCGCGGCCAAACGCCAGAATGCCGTGCACAACCTGCCAGGCCCCGTGCACCGATGCATCCAGTCGGCGGCTGTCCCGAGCATGGGTGAGCGCTGCGTCGATCCGTTTGCAGAGCGCACGGCGGTCGATCGCGGTGGCCGTGCCAACGCCAGTGGCGGCCCTGTCGCCCGTGGCGGCCCCGGTCGTCGGCTGGCCGCAGCCCGTCAGCAGGCAGGCCATGGATAGGGCCAGGAGCGGCAGGAACGCTGCAAAACCAGACCGAACAGCCGGGCTGGAAGGTGCGTAGAAGAATGCCATGGACGAGAGAAGAGGTGTGGTGAGGGGGAGAGGCATGCCGGTCGCCGACCGGCCCTGCTGCTAGAATACTTTCGGGTTCGACGTTCCGGGGCCAGAGCCCCGCTTTTGAGGAGCTGCCGAGGAAACATGCCGTTTTTCTATTTTGATCCGATGTACATGCTCGCGATTGCCCCGGCCATGCTGTTGGCGATGTGGGCCCAGTGGCGGGTGCATTCGTCGTTTGCGGCGGCCTCCCAGGAGCCGGCGCCGCTCACCGGAGCGGCAGCCGCCCGGCACATCCTCGACTCGGCCGGCGCCACCGACGTGGAGATCGAGTCGGTGCCGGGGCAGCTCACCGATCACTACGACCCGCAGACGAAGGTGCTCCGCCTCTCGCAGAATGTCTACGGCAGCCGGTCGCTGGCGGCCGTGGGTATCGCCGCCCATGAGGCAGGCCATGCCCTACAGGACCATCAAGGCTATTCGATGATGACGATCCGCAACGCCGCCGTCGGCGTGGCCAACTTCGGCAGCGGTTTCGGGCTGATCGTGTTCATGATCGGGCTGGCGATGGCCCTCAAGCCGGTGGCCTGGCTGGGGATCGCGCTCTTCGGGGCGACCGTCTTCTTCCAAATGGTCAATCTCCCCGTCGAGATCGACGCGAGCAACCGGGCGAAGGCACAGCTCGTTGATCTCGGCATCGTGCCGTCCGGTTCGATGTCGTCGGTGAACAACGTGCTCAACGCCGCGGCTTGGACCTACGTGGCAGGCACGCTCCAGAGCGTGCTCACATTGCTCTACTACGCGAGCTACCTCACCGGTGGCAGCAGTAGCGATTCGGAGCAGTGAGGTCGGCGAGTTGGGGTAGCTGCCCGCAATACCCTTGCTTGCGCTGCGGGCTTGAATGATGAGCGGGCTTGGATGGAGCCCCACTCCCATACAAGCCCGAAGCGCAAGCGAGAGGAATCGGCGTTGGATGTCCTTTTGTCGCGATTGCTACTGATTGAGTGAATACAGCAGCACGTTGAGCGCGATCTTCTCGGCGTCGTCGCGGCCGTAGCCTGTGCACTCCAGCGAGTTCTGCTTCTCGAGTGCGCAGGAGAGATCGTAGGGCGAAAAGATCACCGCCCACCGATCCCCCATCCGCACGCCCTCGAGCTTCGGCGGCACCTGCCTCTTCCGAACGTTCATCGGGCCGTCGCCGCCGGCAGGCTCACGGAGCGTCACCGTGCGGATGTCGTAGCCACCGTAGGCGGCCGCCGTGTAGATGGGATCATCGGCCGGAATCTCCTCGAGCTTCTTGGCCGGAAGCATCGCGGTGATCTCGGAGCGGAAGGCCGTTGTGAATGCGGTGGAGGCGCAGACGCTGTCTGCCAGCAGCGTGCCGCCCCGTTCCAGAAACTGCCGCAGCCGCTCCCGGCGTGGCCCGTCGAAGGCGAAGCCCTGGCGGCCGTGCATGAACACCAGGTGGTAGTTGAACAGCGCAGGATCGGCGGGATCGATCTGGCTGGGCGTGTCGTCGACGCGGACCCCGAGTTCACGGGCCGCGGCGCGGAGAATGTTGGCTAGTGCAGCAGGTGCCGCGTCACACATGCCGGAGTGTTTCAGCTTGGCGATGGCGATCTGGCCGCGCTCCAGTGCGTCGGGCTCCCGGGGCATGGCGCGGTCGAGCACGAACAGCTCATCCTTGCGCTTCAGTTCGCGGTTGGTGGCGTAAGCGATCACGTTCGTGCCGATCGCGAGCGCCGCATCCACCTCGCGGCGGACGTCCTCCGGCAGGGACCGGCTCGACGCACCGCCGAGTTCCCAGAGGCAGGAAAGGCTCGGCGTCGCGGCATCCGCCCCCTGCGCATCCGTCGGTGGAGCATAGATCAGGCAGGTGCGGCAGCCGTAGTCCACTCCCAGAAGAGGCCGATGCAGCTCGGGCGGGACGACCTGCTCGGCGTGCCAGGCCGGGTGCTCCGGGGGCAGGAGGTGGAGCTGGTATTCGGGCTCCGGAAAGATTTCGCCGACGAGCCGCCGGAGCCGCCGATCGAATTCTCCGCTCGACGGGCAGCAGGCCTCGGCAAACACGAAGCCCCCCTCGTCGATGTAGCGGCGCAGGCGGCCGCCAGCATCGGGGCCGAGGTTGAAGGCATCGCGGCCCGACAGCCAGAACACCGGCGCCTGCAGCAGGTCGTCGAGCGATGCGGATGGCGTGTCGAGGATGTGCCAGGAAAGCCCGGCGGGATGGTCGTTGCGCCACCGCGACTCCACGTGCTCCACGAGATGGGCGATGTCGTGGCCGTGGCGGTTCCAGTCATCGTCGGGGCCATGACGGCTCTTGGCCACGAGCACCGGCCGGCGGCCCTTGGCCAGAAACAAGAGCGCGAAGCTGGTGGCCACGGTCGGGTCTTCGATCCGACCGCCGCGGAAGGCACCCGTCAGGCCGTCCTGGGTGGAGACGAACATTCTCGCCCCTTCGAGATACCAGTCCGACTCGCCGATGAACCGTCGCGCCGTGAACCGTCCGACACGCTCCAGACCATACAGATAGTAGTGGAGCCACGTCTGCCCGCCGGTGCCGGGGTTTTCCACGACGGAAAACCGGCGGCCGAGCCACTGGAGGCCGCGTTCGAGCACCTTTGGCGAAGCCCCGCCGCCGCAGCAGGAAACGCTCTCAGCAGCGGCCCGCGCGTCGGGCGTGCCGATGTGCTCCGAGGTGATCCAGATGCTGGCGATGCCCGCGCAGGTCATGCTGCCCGACCCTGCCGCATTGCCGATGGTGTAGCCCCACGAGCCGTCGGGGTTGGCGCATGACGCCCAGTATTGCTGCGCCCGGGCCCAGACCTCGCGGCGGACGCGGACGCCGGCCTTGTCGGCCTCGTGCAATGCGAGCAGGGCGAACTGGGCGTTGGAGTTGTCGCCGGTTCCTTTGTTCGTGCCATACGACCAGGACCCTGTCGCCGGTCCCTGCGACACCTGCGCCTTCTCCAGCCAGTCAACGTTGCGTTCGAGGATGGCGCGGTCGGCGTCGGGCGAGAGCATCGCCAGGACGAGCGTCTGCAGCGAAACGGAATAGGTCTCGTCGGGCTTCTGCCGCCGCAGCCAGTCGAGCCCGCGCTGCATGGCGAGATGGCTGCGGTCAACGCCCGCATTGGCCAGCGCCAGCATGACCAGCGACGTGGCGCCCACCCGCGTGTCCTCCGTGCGCATCGAGCATTCCCAGGAGCCATTCGCCTCCTGCTCGCGGATCAGCCAGTCGCGGGCCTTCTCAATGGCCCGCTGGATCTTTTCAGGCGAGACCGGCGCAGGCTCGGCTGCTCGGCCGGGCAGAGCCGTCGAGCAAAGCACAGCGACAAGCAGGAGTCGCAGCAACGCATCGCCGCATCGCCCGGAGATTCGTGCCAGAAAATCCCGGTCAAAACCCGTCAAGTCAAAACCCGTCAAGTCAAAACCCATTGAAGTCAAACCCCTTTCATGAAGGCCGCACCCCATCGTACCGGTTTTCGTCTGCGGGCACCGTTCGCCCGGGGGTGGCGGAAGGTCGAAAAGCGAGTGGCAGACCGCCGCCCGTTTGCCGGTTTCGGTGCCGGGGCGGATACTGAAGGCTTGTGCCGCCACGCGAGCACGCCAGGTTCACAACCGGAGGGATCAGAGGAGTGTCCACCGCCGCCCGCCCCAAGACCCTCGACGAGATTCTGCAGGAGTTCGCCCAGCATCGGAAGCTGATGCAGGAGGAACTGCAGAAGGTGATCGTGGGCCAGAACGAAGTGATCGAGCAGCTCTTCGCCGCCATCTTCACCCGCGGGCACTGCCTGCTGGAGGGCGTGCCTGGCTTGGCCAAGACGCTGATGGTATCGACGCTGGCGCGAATCCTCGATGTCGGCTTCAAGCGGGTGCAGTTCACGCCCGACCTGATGCCCTCCGACATCACCGGCACCAACGTGCTGGAGGAGGACGAGGCCGGCCGGCGGCGGTTTCGCTTCGTCGAAGGACCGATCTTCACCAACATCCTGTTGGCCGACGAGATCAACCGCACGCCACCGAAGACCCAGGCCGCCCTCCTGCAGGCGATGCAGGAGCGGGAGGTGTCCGTTGGTCAGGAGACCTACTCCCTGCCCGATCCCTTCTTCACGATCGCCACGCAGAATCCGATCGAGCAGGAGGGAACATATCCGCTGCCGGAAGCGCAGCTCGACCGCTTCATGTTCAACATCAAAGTCGGGTATCCCACGGCCAGCGAGGAGGAGCAGATCCTGATGGCGACGACGCGGGCCGAGAAGCCCGAGGTGCGGAAGGTGCTGTCGGGCCGGGCGATCGTCAACATCCAAAAGCTCGTCGGCAGCGTGGCGGTGAGCGAATACGTGGTGAAGTACGTGGCCCGGCTCGTGCGGGCGACGCGTCCGAAGGATCCGCAGGCGCCGGCCTACGTGACGGAGCTGGTTGACTGGGGCGCGGGGCCACGGGCAGGGCAGTTCCTCATCCAGGGTGGCAAGGCGATGGCTGCGATGGACGGGCGGTTCAGCGTGTCGCTGGAGGACATCCGGCGGATTGCCGTGCCGGTGTTGCGGCACCGCATTGCCACCAACTTCCAGGCCCAGGCCGACGGTCTCACGAGCGAGTCGATCATCGAGCGGCTTGTCCGCGAGATTCCTGAGCCCGAGATCCCAAAGCTGGTGAAGTGACCGGAGCGATCCCATGGTGCGGGCGGTCGAGGAATACCTGAAGCCGGAGGTGGTGCGGCAGATCGCGCGGCTCGATCTCCGCGCGCAGTTCATCGTGCGGGGCTTCCTGCAGGGGCTCCACGCCAGCCCCTATCAGGGGTTTTCCGTCGAGTTCAGCGAGCATCGGAAATACACCGCCGGCGATGACCCCAAGGACATCGACTGGCTGGTCTACGCGAAGACCGACAAGCACTACGTCAAGAAGTTCGAGGCCGAGACCAACATCACCGGGTATCTGGTGGTCGATACGAGCGCCTCGATGGCCTACACCTACCGGCAGGAGCTCACGAAGCTCGACTACTCGATCTCGCTGGCCGCGGCCCTCTGCTGGCTGATGATCCACCAGCAGGATCCCTGCGGTCTGATGGTCTTCGACGAGAAACTCCACGCCAGCCTGCCGGCCCGTTCGAAGCGGTCGCAGATCGCCCAGGTGCTGTCGGTACTCGCGAAGGTGAAGCCCTCCGGGAAGACCGACATCGCCCGTAGCCTGGTGCAGGTTGCTGCGATGCTTCGGCACCGCTCGCTCGTGATGGTGTTCAGCGATCTGCTGGCGGATCCGGAGCCGGTTCGCGACGCCCTCCTGAGGCTGCGGCATCGGGGGCACGACGTGATCCTCTTTCACGTGCTCGACGAGGCGGAGGTCCGCTTTCCGTTTGAGGGGATGGTGGAGTTCACGGAACCTGAGTCGCTCGACCGCCTGGTGGTCGATGCCGACGCGGCCCGCAAGCAGTATGTCGCGGGTGTCGAGGCGTTTCGGGAGGACTACCGCAAGACCTGCTTTCACGCCGGCATCGATTACGTGCCGCTCGACACGAGCATGCAGTTCGACCGAGCCCTGCTGGGATATCTCTCCAGCCGCCGCAACCGGTTTTAGTGACAGGCGAACATGGGCCTCTCGTTTCTCACTCCGATGCTTCTGGGTGGCGCGGCACTCGTTGCCGTGCCGCTGGTGCTCCATCTCATCATGCGGCAAAAGCCGGTGAGGCGTGAGTTTCCGGCGCTGCGGTTTCTCCGGCAGAAGGCGGCTGCCAACCGCCGGCGTCTGCGGCTCAGTCACCTGCTGCTCTTGCTCCTGCGGATGGCGGCATTGGCCCTGCTGGCACTCGCCCTGGCTCGCCCGGTGCTCCGTGGGGCGGGCTGGCTGGCCGACGGCGAGGGGCCGGTGGCGGCGGCATTCATCTTCGATACCGCGCCGCGGATGCTCCTGCGGGAAGGGAATCGCACGCGGCTGGAGCAGGCCGCCGCCATGGCCAGAGTGCTCTTCCAGAAACTGCCGCCGGAGAGCAAGGTTGCCGTGCTCGATACGTCCGGCGGTGCGGCGGCGTTTTCCCCCACGATCGCGGCGGCCGCCGCCCGCATCGATCGGCTCGCCGCCACCACGCCGGCGGCATCGCTCTCGCAGTCGCTCGCGGCCGCGCTTCGGCTGCTGGACGGCTCAGGCATTCCTCGACGCGAGATCTATCTGTTCACCGACTGCTCGCGTGGCGCCTGGGACAATGCCCAGCCGCTCGACATCGCCGCATCGCATCCCGACACGAGCCTGCTCGTCGTTGACGTGGGAGCCACGGCGGCCCGCAACTATGCGATCGACGCGGTCGAACTCTCCAGTGACAGGATTCCCGCCGGGGCCGCACTCGGACTCACGGTGGCGACCAGCCGTGTCGGCTCCGATGCTGGCCGAGCCGTGGCGGTTGAGATGATCGGAGCCGACGGCCGTCCCACGCGACGGTCTGTCAAGCCGGGCGCGTGGAAGGAGGGCGCGGGGGGGCAGCTTGATTTCGAGATCACGGGGTTGGAGCCGGGCATCCGCCAAGGCCGCGTGGTGATCGATGGCACCGATGATCTCGAGGCCGACAATTCCTGGTGCTTCACCGTCGAGGTCGGCGCCGCGGCCCGCGTGCTCGTGGCAGCACCGTCGCCGGCATCGCGGACGGGACTGTTCCTGTCGCAGGCGATCGCACCGGTGGCGCTGGCAAAGGCCGGCAAAGCGGCCTTCGAGGTCACGGTGACCGACGTGTCTGATTTGGCGTCGCTGGCATGGGACGACTTTCGTGGCATCGTCCTCGTCGATCCGCCGCCGCTGCCGCCGGCGACCTGGGATCTGCTCAGCCAGTGGGTGGCTACGGGTCGCGGGCTGGTGGTGTGGCTCGGCCCCAAGGCTGGCGATGCGACGAGGTTCAATAGCGACGCCTCGCAGCGGGTGCTCGGCGGCGGCATCGTGCGGGTCTGGCGGGCGGCCGGTGGCGAGAACTACCTGGCGCCAGCGGCGCTCGACCAACCGATGCTCGCGGCCTTCCGCAGGGTTGGCGATGCCGTGCCGTGGCAGGATTTCCCGGTAACGCGACACTGGGAGTTCGCACTGGATCCCAACGCGGCCGCTGGTGCCGGTGTGGCTGCTGGAGATGCGACGGCCCATGTCGTGGCGGCCTACCGCAACGGACTCCCCGCGGTGATCGAACACAAGCTCGGGCAGGGGATGGTGGTGACCGTCACCACACCGGTCTCGCAGGCAGCCGATGATTCCGACGCGTGGAACACCCTCGCCACCGGCTTTGAGCCCTGGCCCTTCGTGATGCTTGCCAACGAAACGCTGCTGCGGTCGATCGACACGGCCGATGATCTGAATGTCGTGGCCGGTCGGCCGGCGAGCCTGCGCGTGGCCCGGCATGACACGCCCGCGGCGTTCGTCAAGCCGCCGAGCGGAGACGAGTTTTCTGTCGCCGTCGATCAGGCCCGTGGGGCGATCACCGTCACCGCCACGCAGGTCCCGGGCAACTATTTGGTCCGCGCCGGTGGTGCGACGGGGGGCGTGGCGACCGGGTTCAGTGCCAATCTCGATCCGTTGGCTACGGATTTCACCCGCCTCCGTGCTGACGGTCTGGCCGCGGTGTGGGGGCAGAACCAGCGACTCGCCCGCACCGAGGCGGAGCTTGTAAGGGACGTCAACCTCGAGCGTGTCGGCGCCGAACTGTTCGGTTGGATCATTCTGCTCGCCGCTGCGGTCATGGCGTCCGACTGGATCGTGGCCAACCGCTTCTATGCGCCGCGCGAGGAGGTCGCAGCCGGTGCGAGCGCAGCGGCCGAGTTTGCGGCAGCGGCTGGGGAGGCGGCTACAGACGCCGTGAAGTCCGGGGCCGTAGGGACGCGGGCTGCGGCACGAGGCGGCAGGCCGGCCGGTGAGCCGCCGCCCCTGCCGGACGAGGTCGAGCAGGAGGCCGGAGCATGATCGCAGTCACGTCGGTGCAGCGGGTGGCGGTGCACTTCGACCCCGTTGGCTCATGGCTCCTCGTGGTTCTGGTCGCGATCGCGCTCATGGCCGTCCTGCTGGCCGTGCCGCCCGATCGTTCCCGCGTGTCCGGCGGTCGCTTGCTGGCGCTGATGCTGCTGCGACTCGGCGGGTTTCTGGCACTCGTGCTCTGCATGCTGAGGCCGTCGTTCGTCTCGACGCGGCAGGCGCGGCAGCAAGGCACGGTGGTCGTGCTGGCAGACGCCTCGAAGAGCATGACCGTGGCGGACGGTCCCAACGGCAGAACCCGCTGGGATGAATTGAACGCGGCGCTCAAGGCCGCACGACCGGCGGCCGATGCACTGGTGGAGAGCGGCGATTTCGACATCGCGACCTATGTCTTCGATCGTGAACTTCGGCCCGTGGCGGCGGCTGACGGCAATCTGTTTCCGCTCTCCGCATGGCAGGCCGGAAAGACCTCGGATCAGACGGCGATTGGAGCAGCCATTGCCGAGGCCGCTCGCGCTGGAGCCAGCCGCCAACTCGCCGGCGTGATCGTTCTCAGCGACGGCGGTCAGCATGCCTATCCGCCGCGGGATGAGCCACCGCAGACGGCCGCCCGCGCCATCGGTGACGCCGGCGTGCCCCTCTGGAGCGTCACATTCGGGCAGCAGCGAGGCGCGGGGCAGGGCCGCGATGCGGCGATCGTGAACCTGTCGGTGGGCGACACGGTCTACCTCAAGAACCAGTTGGAGGTCGCCGGTCGCGTGCGGCTGGAGGGACTGGCAGACCGCGATGCCGTGGTGAAGCTGATGGCCGAGAACGACGCCGGCACGATGGAGGAGGTGGCCCGCACCACTGTGAAGGGCGCTACGGAAATTGAGGAGCCGATTCGCCTCACCTGGACTCCGCAGAGCCTCGGGGAGCGAAAGGTGTCGCTCGTCGTCGAGCGGCAGGAGGGGGAAGTGGTGGTCACCAACAACGAGCTCTCCACGTTTGTAGAGGTGGTCGATGGCGGCCTGCGTGTGCTCTACCTTGAAGGAAGCCTGCGGGTTGAGCAGCGGTTCGTGCGACGCGTGCTCGCGGCCAGCCCCGACATGCAGGTTGACTTCCGGTGGATCGATTCCGGCCGCCGCGACGCCTGGCCGATCGATCTCAGTCGGCAACTGTCGGGCGATTACAACGTCTTTCTCATCGGCGATCTCGACTCTGCGGCTCTGCGGCGCGACGATCTGCAGAAGATCCTCCGCAAGGTGCAGGCCGGCGCAGGCATCGGTCTGCTCGGCGGCTTCCATGCGTTTGAGGCTGGCGGCTGGGGCAGCTCCGCCCTCGCACCAGCGCTTCCGTTCGAGCCCGATCGTCTCGCAAGGCAGGCGTTCGACGAACCGGTGCGGGAAAGACTTCATTTCAAGGGACCTTTGCAGATGCTGCCCGACGCCCGCTTCGGCGGCGTGTCGATCCTCCGGCAGGGGAAGAGCGAACAGGCGTCGCGGGCGGTGTGGCAATCGCTACCGCCGCTCGAGGGCGCAAACGATCTCGGCCGGCTCGTGCCTGCTGCCAAACCGTTGGCTGTGACGGCGGACGGCCGGCCGCTGCTGGTGGGACGCGAATACGGCGACGGTCGCGTGCTCGCCTTCGCGGCTGATTCAACCTGGCGATGGGCGATGCAGGGCGCGGTCGAGCAACACCGTCGCTTCTGGCGGCAGATGGTTCTCTGGCTCGCCAAACAGGATGACACCGATCAGGACTCGCTCTGGATCCGTCTCGCCCAGCGGCGAATTTCGGCCGGCTTGCCGCTCGTATTCGATGCTGGCCTGACGAAGCCCGATGGCACGGCGGTGACCGATGTGGCCGTCGAGGCGGTCGCTGTTTCGCCGACCGGCCAGCCGCGGCCAGTCCGCATCGCGCGGCGGGGCGACACATTCACCGGCACGGTCGCCGATCTCACTGATCCTGGTGATTGGAAGCTGGTCGTGACGACGTCCAGGCCTGGGGATCCGACGCCGCGGGAGCGAGCCGCCCGATTCACGGTGGTGCGTCAGGATCTCGAGCTTGCCAACCCGCGGGCCAATCCGCTCCTCATGCGGCAGCTGGCCGAGGCAACGGGCGGCGGCGTGCGACTGCCCGAGGAACTGCCCGGCATTTTCGACGAGATCGCCAAGAAGCCGGCGGCGGTTGAGACCACGGAGGAATGGTCGTTTGCGGCCTGGGACAAGTGGCCGATGTTCCTGCTGTTGGCGGCCTTTATGTGCACTGAGTGGTTTCTCCGGAAGCGGTTCGGACTGGTGTAGCGGCCTGAGTGGTGCCGCCGGGCGGGGCTGACCACGCCCCGAGTGCCGGACGTTCGCTTTCGTATCCTGCCTGCGCTGGTCAGCAACGCCGGCTCTCAGGCCATGGCCAGCCCCGCCCTCATCCAAGCCCGCAGCGCAAGCAAGGGAATGCCCGAGGCCGAAAAGAGCTGCGCCCCCTTTTTCTTTCCCAAGGTAAAAACTCGTGGCCACGGTTCAAACTCCTTCTGTCTCGTCCTTCATGCCGTTGCCGGCGTTTCACGGCACGAAGTCGCCCTTCTGGCACGGCGGGGCTTTTGCTACGTTCCCCCGCCGCCGCAGTCTGCCAGCAGGGAATCGAGACGTGATCAAGCGACGCCCCATCCGCAACAAGCTCCTGCTCGGTGGCGCGCTCGTCGGCATCATGGTCGCCGTGCTGTCGGCCAGCAGCTTTCTCGGCGTCTATTCCTACCGGCGACTGGTTCGGTCGCTGAGCTGTCGGGCGGCCGAGCTGCCCCGCGCCAGCGACTTGAACGCCAGCGTCGGCAGCCTGCGGCTGGCGCATGCCAGGGCGCTCTCGGGGGAGGCTGAGTTCGGACTGGTTGACATGGTGACTCCAGGTGCGACTGAGGACGACGAGGAGCCGGAGTTCGCAGACACGTTCACCGGGCAGATCGTCCGCACCCGATGGACGCTCGACCGCTACTGTGAAGAGTTGGCAGAGGGCGAACCGGACGACATGCCGTTTCCCTTTGGCGACCGGAGCCGCGAACGGGAAACGGCCGTGGGCATCGCGAACTGCCTCGACACCATCGATGCAATCATCACGCCGGCACCGCCGGCGGCGGACGATGCGGGCGAGGAGGAGAACAGCGTGCCCTGGCAGCGGGGGCGGCTGCTCGAGAGCGGACCGCACCTCGACCGGCTGGCAGCACTTTCAGCCGCGTTGCCCACGTTTCTGCAGGAGCGTCTCCACGACCTCTCGCGCGAAGTCCGCAGCGGCTATCGCACGTTGATCGTCACGACCTGGGCCTCGGCCTTGGCGGCCGCGGCGCTTCTGGCGGCACTCGGCGGACTCAGCTACCGCTGGGTGTTTCGGCCGCTGCGTCTGCTCGGCAACGGGTCTCGGCGGGTGGCAGCGGGCGATTTCGGCTTCCGGCTCAAGATTGATACGAGCGACGAGATGGCGGAACTGGCCGCCGCGCTCAACGACATGACGGAGCGGTTCGAGGAAATTCGTGACGACTTGGACCGGCAGGTGCAGCTCCGCACCCGCGAGGTGATCCGCAGCGAACAGCTGGCGAGCGTCGGGTTCCTGGCCGCGGGGGTCGCCCACGAGATCAACAATCCGCTGGCATCGATCGCGATGTGCGCGGAATCGCTTGAGAGCCGGCTGGAGTCCCTGGCCCCGGGCGACGCCGATGCGCCGATCGTGAAACGCTATCTGGAACTGATTCAGAACGAGGCCTTCCGCTGCAAGGGAATCACCGAGAAACTGCTCGATTTTTCGCGTCTCGGCGAGGTCCGCCGGCAGGCGACCGCGATGGTGGCGCTTGTCGCCGATGTTGCCGACATGCTGCGGCACGTGGGCCGCTTCGCCGGCCGCTCGATTGAGATCGAGGAGGGGCCCGACG
The DNA here is from genome assembly GCA_947459185.1 of Planctomycetaceae bacterium. Taxonomy (GTDB): domain Bacteria; phylum Planctomycetota; class Planctomycetia; order Pirellulales; family UBA1268; genus CAMCQY01. The sequence continues at coordinate 26,635 of CANHCU010000014.1, forward strand.
TGTTGGTGATGGTCAATCCGCAGGAGATCAAGCAGGTGGTCCTCAACCTGCTCGTCAACGCGTTTGACTCGATCGATGGGGCTGGGCATGTCCGCGTGGGCGTGCGGCGGAGCGGCAACGAGGCGGTGCTGACGATCACTGACGATGGCTGTGGCATGACGGAAGAGGTGCTCGAACACCTGTTTGAGCCGTTCTTCACCCGACGGCGTTCGGGGCAGGGGACGGGGCTCGGGCTGTCGATCGTCCATCGCATCATCGCTGACCATGGCGGCAGGATCGCAGCCTCGAGCACCGGGGCCGGACAGGGCTCGACGTTCCGGGTCATGCTGCCGCTGGCGGCCGTGGGCGATGCCGCCGTGCCCCAGAGCCCACCTCCAGCCACCGACCAGCATGCCCACGCCGCCTAACGCCCATCCGGGAGGTTTGCCATGAAACAGCACGTCAGGCCGATGCGAATCCTGTTTGCCGACGACGAAACCTCGATCCAGGAATTGATGCGTATTGAGCTGCCGCGGCTGGGCCACGAGGCGACGGTCTGCCCTGACGGCCGCACGGCGCTTGCCGCTCTCGATCGCACCTCCTACGACTGCGTGATCGTCGATCTCGACATGCCAGGCGTGGGCGGGCTCGAAGTGATCGCGCGGGTGCGGGAGACATCGGCCGACACGGAGACCGTGATCATCACCGGCAAGTCATCGCTCGAGAGTGCGGTGGCGGCGGTTCGGCAGGGGGTCTTTGACTACCTCACCAAGCCGTGCAAATTGGCCGAGATTCAGGCCGTGCTCGAGCGGGTGCGAAAGAAGCGGGAGCTGACGAGCCGGCTGCGGGCGCTCGAACGCCGCGTCCGTCGGGCCGAGGGCACGAGCCAACTCGTGGGCGCATCTTCGGGATTGGCACGGGTGCGGCGACTGGTTGCCCGCGTGGCGGCGAGCGATGCAAACGTGCTCATCCGCGGCGAGACAGGCACGGGCAAGGAACTGGTGGCCAGGGCCATCCACGACGGCAGTCCTCGGGCTGGGGGGCCGCTGGTGGCGGTCAATTGCGGCGCGCTGCCCGAGCATCTGGTGGAGAGTGAGCTGTTTGGCCATCGCAAGGGTGCCTTCACCGGGGCTGATGAGCACCGGGCCGGGCTCTTCGAGGTGGCCGACGGCGGCACGCTCTTCCTCGATGAAATCGGCGAGCTTCCCAAGCAGTTGCAGTCACGGCTGCTGCGGGCGCTGGAGAGCGGCGAAATCCGCCGCGTGGGCGACAACCAGCCGATCACGGTCGATGTGCGGGTCGTCTGCGCCACGCACCGCTCCCTGGAGGAGATGGTGGCCGCCGGGGAGTTCCGCGAGGATCTGCTGTTTCGAATCAATACGTTCGAGATCGCGATTCCGCCGCTGCGGGAACGGATCGACGACCTGCCGGAGTTGGTGCGGCACTTCGTGCGGAAGGCAAGACCGCAGACGCCGCCCGATGCCGAGGTCGCGATGCCAGAGGTGTTTGCGGCGCTCGCCCACCATCGCTGGCCGGGCAACATCCGCGAATTGGCCAACGTGATCGAGCACGCGCTGGTGCTCTGCGATGACCTGCCGCTGTCGGTTGAGCATCTGCCGGCGCGGCTGGGGGCCTCACTTCTCCAGACCGCAGCACTCACGAAGCCCGTCGCCGGACCGAACTCCGAGCCCACGGGTAACGCAGTTGCGTCACCCGTCGCCACCACGCCACCACGCAAGCCCGAAAGCCTTCGCGATCTGGAGATGCGGGCAATCCTCGAGGGGCTTGAACGCAACCACGGCAACAAGGTCCGCACGGCCGAAGAACTCGGCATCAGTCTCAAGACGCTCTACAACAAACTGCATCAACTGCAGGAAGCGGCGCCAGTGGCCTGACACGGACAGCACGAAGACAGATCCCGTCGCTTGCGCTCAGGGCTTGTATGGACGCATACAAGCCCCCGGCGTGAGCCGGGGGATCGTTGGCAAGTTCGCCGGCGACCGTTGGTTCCATACAAGCCCCCGGCGTGAGCCGGGGGATCGTTGGCAAGTTCGCCGGCGACCGTTGGTTCCATACAAGCCCCCGGCGTGAGCCGGGGGATCGTGCCGGAGTTCGGCTACCCAGTCTTACGAACCACGCCGACGAGCACGCCGAGCACCCTCGCGTTCTTCACATAGATCGGCTTCATCCCAGCATTGGCCGGCTGCAGGCGGATGCGATCGCGTTCCGGAAACCAGTGCTTCAGAGTGGCCTCGCCGTCCTCCGTCTGGGCCACCACGATGTCGCCGGAATGCGCGGTCTGCTTCTTCTGAATCACCACCCAGTCGCCATCGGCGATTTGGGCGTCGATCATCGAATCCCCCATCACCTTGAGCACAAAGTGATTGTCACGCTTGAAGAGGGTTTCGAAGTCGATCCGCTCGCTCTGCTCCTCGGCCGGTCGCAGCGTGCCGGCCGCTACCAAGCCTGCTAGGGGCAGCCCGCGGAGATGGGCCGGTTCCGCCACCAGTTCGATCGCCCGCGACATGTTTTTGCCGCGGGTGATCAGTCCCTTCCGCTCGAGCGCCTTGAGATGACAGACCACGCCGTTCGGTGAGCGGATCTTGAAGGCCGTGCCGATCTCGCGGACCGTCGGACCGTAGCCGCGAGAATGAATCTTGTCGCGGATGAATGAGTAAATCTCCATTTGACGCTCGGTCGGTGCATCCTCACCGTCGACGGCGGTGCCGTCTGCCGTCCTGCCCGGGAAGCTTTTTTGAAGCAAGCCGTTTTGGAGCGAGGCCACGCTCCGGAGCGCCGCGGCTGAGGCGACGGGCCGTTTTCCGGCCGATTTGCCTGCAGCAGCGCGTTGAACAGAGGCCTTCTTGGACGACGTTTTGCCGGCGAGGGTTTTGGACATGTGTGTCGAGCGGTGACGACGCTTTCCTTGGGGTGTTGTGGTGAACTGGTGTATGATCGGGAGAACTGACGAATACCTCCGCCAACGGCAGAGTGTCGCAGTCTTTCGAGTGTGTGGACGCCAGTATCTTACTATACGGCCGTTCATTTTCAAGTCCTCTGGCAAGACTTTCTGGGAGCTGCACCACCATGCATCGTTTGAGTGGCCTTTCGAGCCCGGTCGGTACCTTCCGTCGTGCCCCTGTTTTTGCCGTTGGTTTCCTCTCCGCCCTGCTGCTGGCCGCGGTAGCGATGCCTCTGGCGGCTGTCCACGCGCAGACGGCGGTCGCTGAGCCTGCGGGCCAGGTGGGCAAGGCGGCCGACAAAGACGCCAAAGAGACAAAAGACGCCAAGGCTACCGACAAGCAGGCCAAGAAGAAGTCGCCTGTGATCGCCCAGATCACCCTGGCCGGGTCGATCCCCGACGGGGTCGGCCAGGGTGGGCTCTTGGCTGATGTGTCGCCGCACCTGCACCGTCTCGTCGAGCGGCTCGACAAGGCCGCAGCCGATTCACGGGTGAAGGGGGTGGTGCTGTCGATCGAATCGCCGTCCATCGGTCGTGGACGCGCTGAGGAACTGCGGGCAGCAATCGGCAGGATCCGCAAGGCCGGCAAGCCGGTGGCCGCTCATCTCGTTGGAAGCGATCCGGTTCATTACGTGGTGGCCTCGGCCTGCGACACGGTGTCGATGCCGCCGGCGGCCACGCTCGAGATCACGGGTGTGCGGACGGAGGTGACCTTCTTCAAGGCGATGCTCGACACGCTCGGCGTCGATGCCGAGATCCTGCAGGTGGGAGAGTTCAAGGGAGCGGGCGAGCCGCTCACGCGGACGAGTATGAGCCCGCAGCTCCGTGCCCAATACGAGGAGTTCGTCGGGGATCTTTACGAGCAACTCGTCGAGCGCATCGCCGCCGATCGGAAGCTGCCCGCGAATGAGGTTCGCACGCTGATCGACACCGGTGTGTTCACGCCCGAGGCGGCTGTCAAGGCGAAGCTCATCGATGCCGTGGCCTACGAGGATGAGGTGATCAGCGGCCTGGCCGGCCGTCTGAAGCTCGACGAGCCGAAGGTGGCCCGTGACTATGCCGAACAGAAAATGGACAACGATTTCTCCGGCGTCGGCGGGCTCGTGAAGCTCGTCGAACTGCTTTCGGGCCAAAAGCAGGCTGCAGCTGCAGGCAAGGACAGGCAGGTCGCCATCATCTATCTCACGGGGGAGATCAAGGAAGGGAAGGGTAAGGACGAGCTTCTCGCCGGCGGGTCGGCCGGATCCGACAGCGTCATCGAGGCGATTCGGGATGCGGCGAAAGACGACAAGGTGGCGGCGATCGTGCTGCGGATCGATTCGCCCGGCGGGTCGGCGCTCGCCAGCGATCTGATCTGGCGTGAGGCGGAGCGAACGACGAAGCCGGTGGTGGCGAGCCTTGGGGACACTGCGGCCAGTGGCGGCTATTACGTGGCGGTCGCGGCCGACAAGATCGTGGCAGCCCCTGGCACGCTCACGGGATCGATTGGCGTGGTGGGCGGTAAGATCGCCGTCGGCAAGGCCCTCGAGAAATATGGCGTGCATACCGACGTCGTGTCCAAGGGCCGCAATGCCGGCTGGCTCTCGATGCAGACGCCTTTTACCGAGCAGGAGCGGGAGGTGTTTCTGGCGACGATGAGAGATGTCTACCGGCTGTTCACGTCGAAGGTGGCCGCCGGCCGCAAGCTCGACATGGAAACCATCGGCAAGCTCGCTGAGGGCCGCGTCTTCACCGGTCGGATGGCGAAGGACCTTGGGCTTGTAGACCGGCTGGGCACGCTTGACGACGCCATCGACGAGGCGAAGAAGCTGGCGGGGATCGGCGCAGACGAGGCGATCGAGCGGGTGCTTCTGCCGGAGCCCCGAGGGCTCTTCGACGACCTCTTCGGCATGGCCGGCGACGCGGCCCCGATGGCGCGGCTTGCGGGGGCTGGGGCTGCCCCGGGCTCGAGCTTCGCCCGCGAGGCTCTCCTGCGGGCAGCGCTGCTGGCCCGGATGGCCGGTGTGCCTGGGCTCGAAGGGCTGGCCGCCGAGGCCGATGCGCTCGTGCAACTCTCGTCGGGCCGCCCGCTGATGATGCTGCCGATGCGGGTGCGGGTGCGGTAGCGGGCCCCGCGGTCCTCTCGCTCGCGCGTCGGGCTTGTGTGGGAACCACTCTTCATCCAAGCCCGCAGCGCAAGCAAGGGAATGCGTGTGGCGGGCCAGTTCGCGTGAAACGCTTCTGCCGTCGTCGCTAGCTCGCGGCACCGCCGACTGCGGCCTGCAGCTGCGCGACAGATACCGTCATCGCGCGGGCGAAGCCGGCGATGAACCGGGCCGAGCCCGAGGGCGCAAACGCGACGATCGAAAAGTCGCCGAGTTGGAACCAGTCGGCAGCGAAGGGGAACTTTTCGAGATACGCCTTGGCGAGCTGACGATGGTCAGCATGCTCGCGGTCGATGAACGAGGCCACGGCCGGGATCGATACCCGCGGCAACGCCTGCGGTGGCACCGGCTCCGAATCGCTGGTGGCCTCCGGTGCCATGATCAGCAGGCAGACCTGTGGTGATTCGAGCATGTCGCGCGTGTGGGCCGACAGCCGGCTCACGTGCGTGACGAAGAGCAGCCTGTCGCCACTCGCGTCGTGCCAGACGGCGTAAGGTACCATCGACGCAAACGGCAGGCCGTCACGCAGCGTGGCGAGTGAGGCCACGGATTGGCTTCGGATCAACTCACCGAGCAGGAGCGAAGCGGCAGGATCCATGCCGTACGCCTTACCAGGCGAAGTGAGCGAACGCCTTGTTGGCGTCGGCCATGCGGTGCACGTTGTCACGCTTGGTCACCGCGGCACCCTCGCGCTTGTAGGCAGCGATGATCTCCTCGGCGAGTTTCTCGTGCGAGCCACGGCCCTTCTTCTCTCGTACCGCCGAGAGCAGCCAGCGGATCGCCAGCGACTGCTGCCGGTTGCGGCTGACCTGCATCGGTACCTGGTAGGCGGCACCACCGACACGCTTCGACCTGACCTCGACCGAAGGTTTGATGTTTTCGATGGCGCGGTTGAAGATCTCGATCGGTTCGGCGTCGGTAATCTTCTGGGAGACGATGTCCATCGCCTTGTAAAAGATGTTTTGAGCGACGCTCTTCTTGCCGTCTTCCATCAGGCAGTTGACGAACTTGCTCGCCAGCAGCGATCCAAAACGCGGATCGGGGCGAAGTTGCTCACGGCTGGATGTGATATTTCCCATGGTTTCTTAACAACTCTTGAGTGAGTCAACCCTTCTTGGCACCGTAGAGGCTTCGCGACTGCTTCCGACCCTGCACGCCCAGCGTGTCGAGTGCACCGCGGATGATGTGGTAACGAACGCCCGGGAGGTCGCGAACGCGGCCACCACGGATGAGCACGATCGAGTGCTCCTGGAGATTGTGGCCTTCACCCGGGATGTAGACGGTGACTTCCTTCTGGTTTGAAAGCCGTACGCGGGCGATCTTCCGAAGAGCCGAGTTCGGCTTCTTGGGCGTCATCGTGCGAACCTGCAGGCAGACGCCGCGCTTTTGCGGGCAGCGGTCGAGCACGGGCGACTTGGAAAACTTCCGCTTGGGCCGGCGGCGGCTGCGGACGAGTTGGCTGATCGTGGGCATAGGCTGATGAAGTCACATGTGAGGTTCGGGACGCGAGCCTCCAAGAATAACGGAGAATCGACCGTCTCGGAAGCGGGGTTGCGGAAATCCGCGATTTTCTCGCCTAACCGCCGAGTCGGTGGAAAATCTCTCCCCGGCCGCCGGTCAGAAGGTCGCCGTGCCAGTGCTGCCAGACGCCGCCGAAGGCGTCGGCGGGCCGGCCTGCGGTGGCCCTGAATCCGGCACGGGCCAGCCGGGCTGCCAAGAGCGGCAGAATGCTGGGGGACCAGGCCGCGCCACGGGAAAAGGTGGGCGGCACGTCCGGCATGGCCGACAGGGCGATGAGCGAACCTCGCCGCATCCCCATGCCGGGTCGCCGACCCACTCGACCGGCCACGATCACCGTGCCGGCCCGCATTTCGAAGGCGGCCGCTTCGCCGCAGGAACCGCCGATGCCGAGCAGGCCGCGCCGCATTCTCGCCCCGGCCAGACAGCCGACATCGCCGTTGATCGCGATCAGCCCACCACGAACGCCGAGATCGTCGCCGGGGAGTGCCGCCGCAACGTTGTCGCCGGCGTTGCCCTCCACGAGCACCTCGCCTCCTGTCATCCCGGCGGCCAGCCAGTCGCCGGCTTCACCGGTGATGGTGATCCTGCCTCCCGCCATCGCCTCGCCTGCGTGACGGCCGACGCTGCCATGCACCGTGATCTCGCCCCGCTGCATGCCCGCGCCGAGCCGATGCACGCGCGAGAAGTCGCCGACGCACTCGATTCGGCCATCGGCCGCCGCGCCATGCAGTGCGAACAGGTCGCCGAGCGGGCAGGGCCGGCCGTCGGCCAGCACGGTGAAGCGAGCGACGGCCGCGGCGTCGAGATCGAGAAGGCGGTCGGGCACGACCCGCTCAAATTCGATCGACAGCGGTCCATCACTGGTGGACGTGGATGGCGTGAGCAGGAGGGGCATGGGGGCGACAGGCGAGATAAAGAGCCGGGGCCACGGAAGACAGTTCTCCCGTGGCCCCCAGCATACTTGACGTTGCTGCTCGACGTCGGCTGGCCTGCCGACAGTGGCCGTCGTTACTTCGTTAGCACCGGCACCTTACGCGACGTGCTCGTCGGCGACTTCGTCAGTTCGACGGTGAGCACTCCCTTGTCGTAGCGGGCCGTCACCTTCGCGGGATCGACTGCCTCAGGCAGCGGGATCGCGCGGTTGAAGCTGCCGTAATGACTCTCGCGGTGAGTCCAGCCATCGGTCGTTTTCTCGGTCGCCGACTTCTTCTCGCCCGAGATCACCAGCCGGTCTTCCGAGACGCTGACATCGACGTCCTTCGGGTCGATGCCGGGCAGTTCGGCCCGCACGTGGATCTCCCCGCCGCTCTCCGACAGGTCGATCGCGGGCATCCACTGGCCCGGTTCGCCCGTCTCGAACCACGACGGCCCTGAAGACCCCATCAGCGGACGGCTGAAGAAGCCCTCGAAGAGACGGTTCATCTCATTTCGGAAATCGGTCATCGTCGTCAGGTTGGCAGGCTCCATGCCATTTGACCGCTTCATGCGAAAAGGTATCAGACTCATAAATCATCCCCTTTTCTTTTCACTTGAGACTGTTCACTCGGAAAACACACGACACCATCGTTCGTTGGGTTGTCTGTGATCACATCGCACCCCTATGGCAGTTAGGCGGGCCGCACCTCGATCTTCCGCGGCCGCACCGCTGCCAGCCGCGGCACGTGGATCGTCAGCACGCCCTTGCGATACTCGGCGGAGATCTGCGAGGCGTCGAAGCCCTCGCCAAGCCGGAACGAGCGACGGTAGTCGCCGATCCCATATTCCTGCCCGAGCTGCCGGCCCGGCAGGGACCGCTGCGGCACCTTCGCATGGACCGACAACACACCGTCCTCGAAGCAGACGTTCATGCTCTCTGCCGACGCCCCTGGCATGTCGGTGACGAGCATCACTTCGGCGCCAGCGTCGCAGACATCGACGTTGGGCTGGTAGGTGAGGCCGGGGGCTGCTGCTGCCTTCGGCTGCTGGGCTGGCTGTTCGGGCCGCGGCTGGGTCGCTGCTTGTGGGGCCGTTTGGGTGGGGTTGACCATGGGAATGCTCCTCTTGGAAGTGGGTGTTTTGGAAGTGGGTGTTGGGATACCGTCTCTCGATCGATGGACCGCCGTGACCTGCCTTGGTGACAGGCCACGGCGGGGGATTCAGCCGTGCCGGAGAATTACCCGGCGCGGACCTTCACCTTGTGAGGCTGCCGTTCGGCGGCTTTCGGGCAGGTGATGGTGAGCACGCCGTCAACGAGCTTGGCCTCGACGCGGCTGGCATCCACGGCGACAGGCAGCTTGATCCGTCGTTCGAAGCTCCCCGTGCCCCGTTCCCGGCGATGCCAGGTGACGGCCTTGTGCCGCTCTCCGTTGCCTTGCCCGGACGTTCCTTGCCCGTCTGGCGCACCGGTTCCGGCGGTCGCGGGCTCAGTGGCCTGATGCGGCTCCGGCCGGGCGCCCTTCAGCACGAGTTCCTCACCGCTCACTGCGATGTCCACATCGTTGGCATCGAGTCCGGGCAGTTCGGCTTCGATGGTGATGCAATCATCGCTCTCGCTGACGTTGACGGCCGGAAAGACGTCGGACCCGGGCCGAACACCCCAGCCGTGGAGCGGCGGCGCCGCCGTAAGGGAGGTCCAGAGTCGATCCAACTCGTCGCGAAGTTCATCCAGCGGGTATGCAAAACCCGCTCCAGACTGGGGTCGATACATAGGCATGACATGCTCCTCGGGAAGGAAAGGACAAGGAGGAATTCGAAACCTCAGAACGTCTGAGGCCTGAAAACCAGTGGCTCGATTCTTCGCCCGCCGTCCCTGGAACGATGCAGCCCGTTGCGCGACGCCTCTTTTTGTGTAACGCCTCTTTCGACGCAACAACGGAACCGCCGAATCATTCGCAGCGACGGTGGTCAAAAACAAACTGCCGGGACGCAGACAAGAAATGCAAAGAGCGTGCCGAATCTGAAAGCGGATCTGGATCGATGGCCGACACATGCGGAATGCCGCGAAAAAAGAGGCTTCAATCCTGAGCGGCCGCCACTGCAATCGGGCCGCGGGCTGCGGCGTGGCAGAACTTCGGGACTGTGCGGACTGGAGCGGCTGTCAGCGTGGCAGTTTGTTGAAACCGAGCGGGTGACTCTTTCCCACCGGTTGTGACCCAGCGGTGATTTCCTATACTGCGGAGGTCGCGGACTTGACGCGGATTTGAATGGAGTCGCCATGCGTTTCACACTGCTTGATCGTGTCACGGCCATCGAGCCCGGCAAGAGCATCACGGCCATCAAGACGCTCTCCCTCTCGGAGGAATATCTGGCCGATCATTTTCCCTGCTTCCCGGTGATGCCCGGCGTGCTGATGCTTGAATCGATGACGCAGGCGGCCGCCTGGGCCATCCGCCTGGGTGAGGATTTTGCCCACAGCATCGTGGTGCTGCGGGAGGCCCGGAACGTGAAATACGGCGATTTTGTCGAGCCGGGGAAGGTGCTCACGGTCACGGCCGAGATCCAGTCGCAAGACGGGCCGTTCGTCAAAGTCAAGGCGAGCGGAACGGTGGGGGATCGCACCAGCCTCACTGCCCGGCTGGTGCTAGAACGCTACAACATGGCCGACCGGGTCCCTTACGGCGACGCCGTCGATGCCCGGGTGCGGGCAGAGATGCGGAAACTCTGGTCCATTCTCCATCCGGCGTCCCGTGCGCTGGACGGCGGCCGGCGGGTTGCCTACGGCGTCCCAATTGCCGGACAGTCCAGGGCCACCCCTGACTCAGGGCTGCTGGCCACTCCGGCTGCGGCCGGTTTGTGAGCGCAGGCAGTGTGCAGACAGGTTTTTGCGTCTCGTTTCGCTCCGTGAGATGTCGTGTTTGGAAGATCTTGAGGGCCTTTCGCGGCCCGGTTTGTCCCCTGCTTTGGCCCCGGAATCCAAAAAAAAAGGATTCGGGTTCCCATGTCGGCGGGCCGACACTAAAACCTTACGCAGGTCAGCTAGGTTTTTTCTCCCCGTTTGCAAGGTGCCACGACGATGCCGTCGCGCGATGAAATTTTCGAAAAGGTCAGGTCCGCACTCGTAGACGCGTTGGGCGTTGACGAGGAGGATGTCTCCCCGAACGCGACCATGGTGGGCGATCTCGGTGCCGAGTCGATCGACTTCCTCGACATCGTCTTCCGCCTCGAGAAGGCGTTTGGCATTAAGATTTCCCGTGGGGAACTCTTTCCAGAGGACGTGCTCTCCAGTTCTGAGTACGTCGTTGACGGCAAGGTGAACGCCAAGGGCATCGCCACGCTCAAGTCGCGGATGCCGTTCGCCGACCTCGCCAAGTTCGAGCAGAACCCCAGCGTGCAGAACTTCGCGAACACCCTCACCGTCGAGGACATGGTTCGCTACGTACAGAGCAAGCTGGCTGCCTGAATCTTCTGCTGTCACGCCCTCAGGAAACACGGCCTCGCTGCCGGCCTTCCCTCCCATGCGCTGGTTTTGGATCGACAGGTTTGACGAGTTCGTGCGGGGCCGCCACGCCACTGCGGTGAAGAATGTGTCTCTTGCAGAAGAGCACATGCATGACCACTTTCCCGGGGCGGCGCTGATGCCGAATTCGTTGATCGTGGAGGGCATGGCGCAGACCGCGGGCCTGCTCGTGGCCGATGCGATCGAATTCAACCGTCGCGTCGTGCTGGCGAAGGTGGCCCAGGCCGAGTTTCATTTTGACGCCGTGCCGGGAGATTCGATCCGGTTTCACGCCGACATTCTCGACCTCAAGCCCACCGGGTCGCTGACGAAGGTGACCAGCACGGTAGGCGACAAGGTACAGGGACAGGCGGAACTGTTCTTTGCCCACCTTGAGCCAGGCGAAGGGGTGCCGAAGCTGTTCGAGCCCCACGAACTGCTGCGGTGGCTCGACCAGATGCATATTTACGATGTCGGTCGCGATGAGGCGGGCAATCCTCTCGTGCGGCCCGAATGGTGATCCAGACAGACTCCAGTGGCGAGCGGAGGGTGGTGATGGTTGCCGGAAGGCGCAGGGTGGTGATCACGGGCATTGGCTGCGTCACGCCGCTGGGCCTGGGCGTGGAGCCGCTCTGGAAAAACCTGATGGTAGGGGCGTCTGGCGTGGGCCTGACGACGGTGTTCGACGCCTCACGATTCCCCACCAAGATTTCGGCAGAGGTCCGCAACTGGGACATCAGTGACGAGGGGCAGGACGCTGCCCGCTGGCGATTCTGCGGTCGGCACACGAAATTCGCGGCCGGAGCGGCGTTGCAGGCGATGAAGGATGCAGGCCTGCCGCACGGCCTGCCCGCCGATCCGACACGACTGGGTGTATACCTCGGCAGCGGTGAGGGTCAGCAGGACTTCGACTCCTTCACACGCATGATGAATGCGGCGATCACGGGAGACGTACTCGACGTGGCGAAGTTCACGAAGGAGGGGCTGGAAACGCTCCATCCGCTCGCGGAGGTGGAGCAGGAGCCGAACATGCCCGCCGGCCACCTCGCCGGACTGTTCGACGCGCAGGGGCCCAACCTCAACTGCCTCACGGCCTGCGCGGCTTCGAGCCAGGCGATCGGCGAGGCCGCCGAGATCGTCCGCCGCGGCGAGGCCGACGTGATGCTCTCCGGCGGCACGCACAGCATGATCCATCCCTTCGGCGTCACCGGGTTCAACCTGCTCACCGCCCTCTCCACCCGCAACGACGAGCCCGCCAGGGCCAGCCGGCCGTTCGACAACGAGCGTGACGGCTTCGTGCTCGGCGAGGGCGCGGCCATGGTGGTGTTGGAGGAGCTCGAGCACGCGAAGCGGCGCGGCGCCCACATCCATGGCGAACTGATCGGCTACGGCTCGACTGCCGATGCCTACCGGATCACCGACACGCATCCCGAAGGCCGCGGAGCATCGTCTTGCATCCGGCTGGCGCTGGCCGACGCGGGGCTCGGCCTCCACGACATCGACTACATCAACGCCCATGGTACGAGCACGAGCGTGAACGATCGCGTCGAGACGCTCGCCATCAAGAACGTGTTTGGCGAGCACGCCTACAAGATCCCGGTTTCCAGCACGAAGAGCATGATGGGGCATCTGATCGCAGCCGCGGGCGCCACGGAATTGATCGTCTGCCTGCTGGCGATCCGCGACGGCATGCTGCCGCCCACGATCAACTACGAGAATCCCGATCCCGATTGCGACCTGGATTACGTGCCGAACAAGGCCCGCGCAGGCAAGTGCGATCGGGCGCTCTCCAACAGTTTTGGCTTCGGTGGGCAGAACATCTCGCTGATCGTCGGCCGCTATACGGGCTGAGCATCGGCATGGCTGCGCGGCGCCGGGACGGCAGAAGGAATGAGTCCGCCGGTCCAACGGCGGAGGGGCTCGTCGCGTTGGCTTTTTCGCCTGATCGCGGTGCGGTCGTGCTTTCCCGGGCAGGGCGAAAAATCCAAAAGCTCCTCGAGCTTCCGCCGATCCCGGCTCCCGTCCGCGTTACTCATCTTGCCTGTTTTCACGCCCGCAGAGTTTTTTCAACTGGTGCGGCCGGCACGACCGATACCGTTGGTGATCGCGGTGGAGTCCGGCAGCGGTGTGCGGCCGGCCCTTCCCGCCCCTCGGGAACCCTCGCCCATGAAACGCTCTGCCAGCTATGCCCTGTTGATCGCCGTGTTCGGCATGTCCAGCGGCTGTTCGCTCATCGATCGCCTCTTCCTTGCCAACTTCGACGGCCCCTACGCCCATCAGGCCCGGCATGCGGGCGGCGGCGGTTATGAGGACGGGGCCTGTCAGGATGGTGCGTGTCAGGATGGCGCGTGTGAACAGGGTGCCTGCCAGGACGGTGCCTGCCAGGGCGGCGTCTGCCCGACGGGCGGCTGCAAGGGAGCCGCGTGCCAGAACGGCGAATGCGAGAGCGGCGCCTGCCACAAGCGGCATGTCGGCCGGTACGGCGGCCTTGCCAAGCATCACTTGAGCCCGGAGGAAGAGGCCGCTCTCCAAGCCTCCGATTACGGAGCGACAGGCCCCGCCGGCCCTCCCACCGGTGCCGTCGCCTACCCCTACTACACGACCCGCGGTCCCCGCGACTTCCTCGCCAAGTGCCCGCCGTCGATCGGCCCGTGAGTGTGGTCCGATTTCTCCGCGCGATGGTTTGCCGATAGGCTTTTGGGCCTGATCGGCTTTCATCGTTTTCCGCGCCCTCTCCTGGAGCCTGCCGCATGGCCGCGTCCCACAATTCCTCCGCTCGCACGAGCGGACTCACGGCCTCCGGACGGCTGTCCACGACGGGCTGGCTCGTCTGCGCCATCGCGGCGATCGGCTTCGCGTTTGACATCTACGAACTCCTCATGCTGCCGCTGGTGATCAAGCCGGCGCTCGCGGCGTTGGGAGGCGCGACGGCCGCGGGCGTGCCGTTGCTGGTGCCGGGGTCACCCGAATACACGAAGTGGGCCAGGGCCCTGTTTTTCGTCCCCGCGATCGCCGGCGGCGTCTTCGGCCTGCTGGGCGGCTACCTCACCGATCTGCTCGGACGGCGGCGGGTGCTCACGTACAGCATTCTGCTCTACGCGTTTGCGGCACTGGCGGCGGGCTTTGCCACGTCGCTGCCGCAGCTGCTCTTCTTCCGCTGCCTCGTCTTCATCGGCGTGTGCGTGGAATTCGTGGCAGCGGTGGCCTGGCTCGCCGAACTGTTTCCCGACCCGCGGCAGCGGGAGAGCGCGCTCGGTTGGACGCAGGCGTTCTCCTCGCTCGGCGGCCTGCTCGTGGGCCTGGCCAACATCCTCGCGGCCAAGTTTGCGCTGGCACTGCCGGCAATCCACGGCGACCACGAGGCCTGGCGGTACACGCTCATCTCCGGCGTGATCCCAGCTCTGCCGCTGATCCTCATCCGTCCGTTCCTGCCGGAGAGCCCTGTCTGGGCGGAGAAGAAGGCGGCGGGCACGCTCAAGCGGCCCAGCATCCGTGAACTATTCAGCCCCGCGCTCGTCCGCGCGACGGTGGTGACGACGCTGGTCTTCGCCGCCAGCTATGGCATCGCCTTCGGTGCGATCCAGCAGCTGCCCCAGATTCTCGGCGGGCCGAAGGGACACGCCGCGATTCTCGCCACGGCGAAGGAAGCGCAGGATGAGGCGATTGCTACGGCGAAGTCGAAGGGGGAAACCGTGGCTCCCGGGCGGCTGAAGAGCATCGCCGGAAACGCCACCGACGAGGCGGTGGCCGGCGTCACGATCTATCAGGAAATCGGCGGTCTCGTGGGCCGCGTGCTGCTGGCCTTCGCGGCGCTACGGATTGCCAGCCGCAGGCTCTTGCTGCGGATCTTCCAGCTGCCGGCGCTCCTGCTCGTGCCGGCACTCTTCTGGTGGATCTCGACGCAGCTGCCAAACGCTGGTTCGCTGCCGCTGATCAAGGCGGGCATATTCGTGGCCGGCCTGTTCACCGTGTCGCAGTTCAGCTTCTGGGGCAACTACATCCCGCTCGTCTTTCCCACCCATCTCCGCGGCACTGGGGAGAGCTTCGCCGCCAACATCGGGGGTCGCGTGCTCGGCACGGCTGCCGCCTGGCTCACGCTCACATTCTCCGCCGCCACGCCACCTGATCCGGTGCGGATCGCGCTGGTGGGCGCGGGGGTGGCAGGGGCCTATGCCTTGGTGGGCGCGATCCTCACGCAGTGGCTCCCCGAACCGGAGTCGGGTGTCGAGCATTAACGGCAGCTTCACGAAAAACATGGCATCGCGCTGCCCTGACGGGCGGATGCCCGTCCACAGCCAGTTTCTTGGCGGGCCTCCGCCCGCTGGCGACTGCGTGGCATCCTGCCACGCAGTCGATGACGCAGAGGGAGCCGGGGATCGGCGAAGGTGGAGGAGACGAGGAGGATGTCCGACTTGTTGTGCGTGCCACTCCGTCCCGGGTGAACAAGTCGGAATCTCCGAGCGACGGAACCTTCGCCGTCCCCGGCGGCGCGTCACTCCACGATCGTTCGAGGCGCGCGCGGGGCGTCGTCGGGCAGCGTGGGCACGGTCCAGATCACGTAGAGACCGATAGCGACGGCGGCCAGGGCGATGTACCGCAGCCACCAGGGCAGGCTGTTGAGCAGCAGGCTGCAGCCGACGACGGCGGCCACCATCACAATGGCGCGTCGCTTCATCGTCTGCCGGATGCCGTGGTAGTGCTGCCAATCATCGAGCGTGGGCCCAAACAACTTGGAGCGGTGCAGCCAGGCATGGATGCGGGGCGAGCCACGGTAAAAGCACCAGCTCGCCAGCAGCAGGAAGGGGGTCGTCGGAACGAGGGGGAGCACGGCCCCCACCACGGCCAGCCCCACGCAGAGCCAGCCCCCGGCGACGTAGAGAAAGCTCCGGAACGGATCGGTGATGGGGCGGAGGTCCATGCGTGCTGCGTCCGGCAGGCGGGGCGGTCGTGCTACGGGGATTCTATCACGTCTGTTTTTTCCGTATGATCTCGGCCGTCCTTTCTGGGGCCGACCTGCGGCTTCCAGCAGTCCAGACCTTCCCGCCCACCATCGGAGACGCTCCCATGCCGCTCGTTCCCATGCGCATCCTGCTCGATCACGCCGCCGAGAACGGGTATGGCATCGCCGCCTTCAACGTGAACAACATGGAGCAGATCCAGTCGATCATGGAGGCGGCCAAGGAGACGGAGTCGCCGGTGATCGTGCAGGCGTCCCGCGGTGCCCGCAGCTTCAGCCAGGACAATTACCTCCGCCACCTGATGCTCGCCGCCGCCGAGCTCTATCCGTGGATCCCGATCGCGATGCACCAGGACCATGGCAACTCGACCGCCACGTGTGTGAGCGCGATCGACAACGGCTTCACCAGCGTGATGATGGACGGCTCGCTCAAGGAGGACGGCAAGACGCCGGCCGATTACGACTACAACGTCAAGGTGACGAAGGAGGTCGTGACGATGGCTCACGCGCGGGGTGTGTCGGTGGAGGGTGAGCTTGGCTGTCTCGGATCGCTGGAGAGCGGCCACGGCGAGGCAGAAGACGGCCATGGCGCCGAGGGACAGCTCTCGCACGATCAGCTGCTTACCGATCCCGCGGAGGCTGCATCGTTCGTGGCCGACACCGGTGTGGACGCGCTGGCCGTCGCCATCGGCACCAGCCACGGTGCCTACAAGTTTACGCGGAAGCCCGACGGCGAGGTGCTCGCCATGAAGCAGATCGAGGAGATCCACCGGCGGCTTCCCAACTGCCACCTCGTGATGCACGGCTCGTCGAGCGTGCCACAGGAGTTGCAGGACATCATCAACAAGTTTGGCGGCAAGATGCCCCAGACATGGGGCGTGCCCGTGGAGGAGATCCAGCGGGGCATCAAGCACGGCGTGCGGAAGATCAACGTCGATACCGACTGCCGCATGGCGATCACCGGCGCCGTCCGCAAGGTGCTCTGGGAGAGCCCCGAGAAGTTCGATCCCCGCGACTATCTCAAGCCTGCCCGCGAGGCGATGAAGAAGGTCTGCGCGGAGCGGATGGTGCAGTTTGGCCAGGCCGGCAACGCCCGCAAGGTGCCGGTGGTCACGCTCGACGAGATGGCGAAGCGCTACGCGAAAGCGTGATACGGCGGCGGGAAAACACGCGTTGCGGCGTTTGCCCAGTCGGCCTATAGTCCCGCCCCCGCGCGGCGGTTCCGCGCGCGCATGCCCTCGGTTGGACTCCACCATGACTGCGCCTCTTTCGCTCCCGATAGATGACCGCCGCAGCCCGCCTGCGCCGTCCGACGCCGACGTGCTCGACCACGGCCGCGAGATTCTCCGCACCGAGGGGAATGCCGTCCTGCGGATGGCTGGCGCACTCGATGGAGCGTTCTGCCAAGCTGTGCGGATGATCGCGGGCTGCAGCGGCAAGGTTGTCGTCACGGGGATCGGGAAGGCGGGCCTCGTCGCCCAGAAGATCTCGGCCACGCTCGCCTCCACAGGCACTCCCAGCCACTTCCTTCATCCGGCCGAGGCGATGCACGGTGACCTCGGTGTGCTGCGGCGCGACGACATCGTGCTCGGACTGTCGCAGTCGGGCGAGACGGAGGAGATCACACGGCTCCTGCCGCACCTTGCAGCCGCGGGAGTGAAGATCATCGCGCTCACCGGCAGGGCCGACAGCACGCTCGGACGTGCGGCGGCGGTCGTGGTGGCCACCGGCCCTGTCCGCGAGGCATGTGTGCTCGGCCTGGCCCCCAGCACGAGTACGTCGATCCTGCTAGCGCTCGGCGACAGCCTGGCGCTCGTCACGAGCAGCCTGCGGCGGTTTACCCATGAGGACTTCGCAGCCCGGCATCCCGGGGGCAGTCTGGGGAGACAATTGATGCGGGTTGACGACGCGATGCGGCCGCTGGCGCAGTGCCGGACGGCCCGGCCGGATGAGACCGTGCGGAACGTGTTCTCGCAGCCTTTGCCCTCGCGGCGGACCGGCGCCGTGATGATCATCGACGATGCCGGCATGTTGGCGGGCATCTTCACCGACAGCGATCTGGCCAGACTCTTCGAACACCGCAACGACGCCGCCATCGATGGACCGATCCATGGTGTGATGACGAGCCGGCCCACGACGGTGACGGCGGGCCTGCGGCTCCGCGACGCCGTGGCGGTGCTCGAGTCGCGGCGGCTGAGCGAACTGCCGGTGGTCGATGCCGACGGCCGTCCTCTCGGCCTGCTCGACATCGTCGATCTCGTCGGCCTCGTGCCCTCCGAACCGGCAACTGTGATCACGGGCGACACGGCTGACGACACCCTGCCACTGCCCGGCACCGCAGCTGCATGAGCCGACGAGGCTCCTCCTGCAGTCACTTGGAAACGTCTTTCTCATTCCGAAACGAACCCATGACATCAGCCACCGATCTCGACCGACGTCTGGCCGGAGTGCAGCTCCTGTTGCTCGACTGCGACGGCGTGCTGACCGATGGCGGCGTCACATGGAGCGATGATGGCGTGGAGCTGAAAACGTTCCACATCCGCGACGGTCTGGGGATCCGTGGCTGGCAGCGGGCCGGCGGGCGAACAGGCATCATCACGGGCCGTTCGAGCCGCATCGTGGAGCGGCGGGCCGCCGAACTCGGCATCGAGTTTGTGCGGCAGGGAGTCGCAGACAAGCTCACCGTGGCCGGAGCGATCATCGAAGAATGCGGGCTGTCTTGGGAGCAGACGGCGTTCATGGGCGATGATCTGCCCGATCTCCCGGTGGTCGCCCGGTGCGGAGTGGGGGCGGCGGTTGCCGACGCCTGTGAAGAATTGCGGGCCGCCGCCGCGGTCGTCACCAGTCTGCAGGGCGGTCGGGGCGCGGTCCGCGAGCTGATCGAGCGGATGCTCCGGGCACGCGGTGGTTGGGGGAGCATCGTCAACGGATACACCGCGGCTCGCGCGGGCATCGACGAAAGCATGAACCTTGGGAGGGCCTAGCGGCGTCTTTCGCCAGCGGACCACTTCATGGAACATCGCCTCGGACGCACAATGCGGGTGTTTCTCATCGTCCTCGCGGCAGCCGGCTTCCACCGGCTCACCGTGGTGCCGTTGGTGGAGCCGCGCGTACACGACGAGCAACAGGCGCTCGAACTGTCGCCGGAACAGGCCGCTGCGATCCGGGCCCGGGCCGACCGCCGACTGGCGGCACTGGGCGACATCTTTCCGGCAGGTTCGTGGGAACGCGAAGATCCCATCATGCTCGAGAGCCGGCAGATGCGGCTCCTCTTCAAGCAGTATCAGGCATTGCCCGACGGCCGGGTGAATCTGGTCCCCTGCACGCTGGTGGTGCTGCCGGATCGCAACCGTGTGGCGGGCAATGGCGATGAAGGGCGAACGCTCGTGCTGCGGGTGCCTCAGGGGGCCGTGCTCGAGTTCGACGAGCCGCTCGACCTGCGGCAGGGCCGGCTCGCGCGGCTCATCGGCGGCAGCCTCCGCGGCCAGGTGACGATCCGCGGCACACCGTCAGCCCCCGGTGCCGATGACGACATCGAGATCGTCACCCGCGACGTGGAACTCGAGGAATTTGAGGTCCGCACTGCTGAGATGGTGCAGTTTCGCTATGGACGTTCGACCGGCAGTGGCCGGGCACTCCTGGCGAGGCTGCTGCCGCGGGCGGGCGGGTCGGATAAGTCTTCCGATCAGGGGCCAAGCATCGGCGGCATCGACTCGATCCGGCTCGATCATGACGTGCGGATGCGCCTGGAGGGTATGCAGGGCGGGCTTCTGCCTGGCCAAAAGCCGCCAGCTGCCGGGGCCGAGCCTGGTTCGGCTACCGACGCTGCCCCCGTGCTCGTCAGCTGTCGCGGCGGCCTCTGCCTCAATGTGTCGGCCAACGTGATCACCTGTGAGGATCAGGTCGAAGTGGTCCGCACCGTGCCCGGAGGTTCGACCGACCAACTCGCCTGTGAACTGCTGGCGATCATGCTCGGCCGGCAGGAGCCTGCAGCCGGTGGCAAGTCGGAACTGAAGCCGGTCGAAATTCAGGCCAAGGGCACGCCAGTGGTCGCCCGGTCGAGTGGCGCCGGACTCGAGGCCCGCGCGGCACGGCTCGGCTACGAGATCGCGACGCGGCGGATTCTGCTCGACGGCGAGGAGCCGGTGTCGCTGGTCGCGCGGGGCACGGAGATGGAGGCCCGCTCGATCGACTACGTGCCGGGGCCGGCCTCCGCGCCGGGGTCGCTGATGGCCGTGGGGCCTGGCTGGCTGCGGACACAGTCGGCGGGCTCGCCGCCGGTGCAGGCCCGCTGGCAGAAATGGCTGCGGATGCGTCCCGACGGAGAAGGGCATGTAGCGTCGATCGCTGGCGATGCGGAGGTGGCGGTGGAGACACAGGGCCGGCTCAGCGGCTCCGAAATGCACCTCTGGCTGGAACGTGCCAAGCCGACCGGATCGGTCGCAGCGCCGCCGACGGCTGTGGTGGCGGATGCGAGCGGCGCGGGCCCGGATCTCTCGGGAGTGCGGCCGACCCGCATGCTGGCCCGCGGCATGGTGGAGGTGGAGGCGGAGGAGTTGGCCGCGCGAACCGACCGCATGGAGGTCTGGTTCCGCAATCAGGAGCCGGCACTCACGACGCCCGCAGGAAGTGCCCCGCCACCGCAGGCTGCCGTCGGCGCAACACGCGTTGCGGGGCCGAATCCTGCCGGCCGCATGACGCCTACGCCCAATGGGCCCAATGCGCAGAAGAGCCCACGTGCGGGCAGGCTCGTCGCGACCGCGGCGCTCGTCCGCGGCCTCGTGAGCATGGCTGGCAACAGGAGCGAACTCGAGGAGATGTCGCTCGAGGGCCAGGTGCATGTCGTGGAGGAGCCGCGTGAGCAGGCCGCCGCCGGACCGCGGAATGCGACCGCCGAAGCCGGCCTGGAGATTCGCGGCGACCAGATGCAGCTCACGCGGCCCACGCGGTTTGACGCGCGGGCGATCGTGTCGGGCCGTCCGGCGGAGGTCCGCGGACGGGGACTCGATCTGCAGGGGCCGCTCGTTGACTTCGATCGGGGCAGGAATCGGCTTACGGTGGACGGCGCCGGCATGCTGAAGGTGCCGGTGGCGGCAGGCGTGGGTGGATTCGAGTCGTTTGGATTGACCGGCGGCATGACGCCAGCTCCAGCAACGCCGGCGGCTGCACCCCCTGGCTCGCTCGATGTGAACTGGCAGGGTCGCATGGACTTCGACGGGCTCACCGCCCGCTTCGTCGATCGCGTGGTGACGGTCAGCGGCGGCACGACCGTGCGAGCCGGGTCGCTCGATGTAGTATTTAACACGCCCATTGAGTTCTCAGCTGCCCAGCCGCAGCCGGCGGTGCGGCCCGACGTGTCGCGGATCGCGTGCGGCAGCGGCGTGCGGATCGAGAGCGAGTCGACCGCACAGGATGGCGGCAAGTCGGTCGAGCAGCTCTTCGTGCGAGACCTCGTCATTGATCGCACCACGGGGAACGTCACAGGCACCGGCCCCGGACGGCTGGCAAGCACCCGGTTTGGGCAGCCACCGGGCATGTCGCTGCCAACCGGTCCGCAGACGCCCGGTGCAGTTCCCGCTCCGGCGGCTGCCCCGGCAACAGCGCAGCCTGACGAACTCACCTACCTGGGCGTCGATTTCCAGCGGGGCATGCGGGGCAACATCAACCGGCGCGTGATGGAGTTCCATCAGCGGGTCGAGGCGATCTGGGGGCCGGTCGCGAAGTGGGGCGACACGCTCGACCCTCACGCTGCCTCAGGCCTGCCGCCGCGGGTCGTGACGATCTCCAGCGACGTGCTGGGAGTGGGCCAGGCACCGCCGGCACCGGGGCAGAAAC
>CANHCU010000015.1 GCA_947459185.1 Planctomycetaceae bacterium
CCCCCCCCCCCCCCCCCCAATGCCCTAGGCATCGGTCGATTCATTCTTCCCGTCTCGGACCAAGGGTGCCGCCAATCGCGTCATGATGACGCCGCGTCCGGTCGCCTACCGCGTAGGCCGCAGGCACCGTCGAGGGGGAAATCTGCGTGGATCATTCACAGCCGCACAGCGGGGCCATGACGACTCGCCCGGCGTCTTGTGGTCGATCCTCGCCAGTCGAATCGCACCTTCTCGACTGGCAGACGACGGGCGATTCAAACTGCCTCACGCTGCTGGTGGAGACGATCCTTCCGCTCGCGGGGCAGACTGCAAAATCCAGACTGCGCCGACTCGGGATTCATGATCCTTCCGCGGTCGATGAGACGATCTCGCTCCTGCTCGATCATCTCCGGCGGCTCCCAAACTCTGCGTCCAACGAGCGAACGGTGGCGCGGTTCGTCCCGAGGCGCGCCACCAGCTGTTACTGCAGTCTGGTCGATTCTGGCCGAGCCTACATTGTCTGGCTAACGAGGGAGCGGGCGGCCGACGTGGCCCGCGCCCGTCGCCGAAGAAGCAGACACACCACCGTCTTCTCACTTCTTGACACACGGATGACGAGCCGTCTGCAAGCATGCGCAGCCTCCCCAGACGCGTCCTCCGACGAGGTGCAGTCGCAGACAGATCTCTGCCTGCGATTGCACGATGCGATCCCACACCTCCCGACCCGCGAGCGACTTGTCATGGAGCTGTTGCTCGAGGGCAAAACCCAGGCGACCATTGCCCACGTGCTCGATGTCTGCGAGGGCACGGTATCACGACTCCGCATGCGGGCCATCGCAACGCTCCGCGATCTCATGGCGGAGTGATGCGATGCGCGTATCGCGTATCCCTCGCTCGCGCGTCGGGCTTCGATGAAAGACCCGATGCGGCTCTCACGTCACTCGAACACCACCGTGCGACGGCCGTGCAGGAAGACCCGCTCCTCGAGTACCAGCCGCACAGCCTTCGCGAGCACGAGCTTCTCCACGTCGCGGCCCGCCTGCGCCATCCGCTCAGGCGTGAAGGTGTGGTCCACGTGAATCACGTCCTGCGCGATGATCGGGCCGTCGTCGAGTTCCGCCGTAACGACATGCGCGGTGGCACCGATCACCTTCACACCCCGCGCAAACGCCTGCCGGTAGGGGCTGGCGCCCGCAAACGCCGGCAGAAAGGAGTGATGAATGTTCACGATGCGGTCGGGATACCGGCCCACGAAGTCTTCCGAAAGCACCCGCATGTAGCGGGCGAGGACAACATATTCCGGCGCGTAGCTGTCGATCACCCGGGCCAGCTCCATCTCGTGCGTCTCCCGGGGCAGATCGCTGCCTACCGCGTCGTGATGGGGCAGATGATGAAACGGCAGGCCGAACCGTTCGACGAGTCCGCGGAGCGTGTCGTGGTTGCTGATCACCGCCACGATCCGCCCCGGCAAGTCGCCAACGGTGTCGAGCAGCAGCAGTTCACCGAGACAGTGCGGCTCGCGGGTGGCGCAGACCACGATCGGCCGTCGCTCCGCACGGGTCACCCGCACACGGGCCGCCGACGGGAGCACGCGGGTGAGCTCCTCCGCCAACGCACCGCTCGCCGGCAATACCGCCGCACCGACTGCCGGCGTCACCTCCGCGCGAAAGAAAAAGTGCCGGGCGTCGGTATCAACGAACTCGTGGTTGCTCTCGATGTTGAGCCGGTGCGCGCCGAGCACGCCCGTGATCCGGTGAATCAGCCCGACGTCGTCAGGACAGTCCACCAGCACGATCTCCCTGGCCACGGCGGAGGCGGCCATCACCAGCCCCCTCTTTCCGCTCTCCGCGTTCCGCTTTCCATCGGCTCCTGCGGAACCCACGCCAGCACCACGTCGTCCACCGCGATGTCGGTCTTGCGGGCCGGGATTTCCATCTCCTCCAGCTGGATCCGCTCCGGGCTCGACTCCAGCCGAATGCGTTCCAGTTCGGCCGCCACCTCGTCCTCGAGGACTTGCCTTCGCTCCTCGAGCGTGGCGAGGCTCTCCTCCGCATGCACGACGTCGGCCTGCTGCCGCGCCGATCGGCTTGCTGTCCGCATCGACGTGGCCGCTCGGCCGATGTTCGTGGACGTGGCCGCCTTCCGGCCCAAGAGCGCTCCGAGCACCGCCGACCCGATCGACACGTAGGTCTGCATCGACTTGTTCTTCGCCTCGGCCCGCTCGCGTTCCACCTTCTGGCGGGCCCGATCGATGCGATCGGTGAGCGACACGAGCTTGGCTGCACTGCGATCACGAACCCGATCGATTTCCGCGTCGCGCCACTCCCTCACCTTCTGCGCGATTCGCACGCGGAAGTCGGCCTCGCTCTCGCCCGGCCGGGAAACGGCGTCCACCTCGTGGGCCGCCCAGAGCACCAGCCGCGACGTGCGGCCGAGGTGACTCTTGAGTGCGGTGGCCAGCGACGCATAGCCCTTCGCACCGGCGAGCGCCGAAGGCAGCGACGCGAAGGTGCCGGTCCGCGGCGCCGGCTCCACCTCTGGCGGGTCCGCGAACTGTTCGGCCTGCTCCCAGGCCGATTCGCCCAGTGAATCACTGGCGGGTGCCAGGCAGTACACCTCCCGGTTGATGTCGATCCGCGCGGCCGCCTTCGCGAACCGCACCCGGCCACGGCCGAGGATCGCGGGCCGATAGTGCACCACGCCGTCGAGCGGAATGGCATGCCGCGGCGGGAGAAACACCTCGCGCACGCCCGGTGGCAGCAGCGGACGGGCGCCGCCAGCAGGCCTCGCGTCGCGGTCGCCGCCTGCACCACTGCTGCCAAACGGCGACCCCTGCGCAGAGGCCGCTGCGGACGCTGGCGTGCTCGTCTGCAGCATCGAGGCCTGCGTGAGCCGCCTGATCTCCTCGCGGAGGAGCGGCCCGCGGAGGTAGGCCATCGTCCACCGCGACTGAAACACCGTTTCCTCGTCGTCATGCACGCTATGCAGCAGGAACATCCGCTGCTCCAGGCCCGACAAGAGACGATCGACCTTGGCCCTGTCGAACGACTTCCCGGCCGACGAGGCCGCCCCTTCCAGACCATCGAGCACGCGGGCCTTGTCGCGGGCCGTCTGCAGGCGGCCGAGGAACCAGGTGCCGGCGTTCGAAAGCCCCTTGTAGTCGAGGTCAACGGGATTCTGGGTGGCGAGCACGATGCCGAGCCCATAGGCGCGGGCCTGCTTCAGGAGCGTGAGGATCGGCGTCTTGCTCGGCGGGTTGGCGGTCGGCGGCAGGTAGCCGAAGACCTCGTCCATCAGAAACATCGCCTTGAGCGACGACGTGCCCCCCTGGGATCGCATCCAGGCCACGGTCTGCCCGGCGAGCAGCGTCACAAAAGCCATGCGCTGGCTGTCGTTGAGATGCGCGATCGAGACGACGGCCACCCGCGGCTTGCCAGCCGGCGTCCAGAGCAGGCGGCCCACGTCGAGTGGATCCCCTTCGAGCCAGGCCTCGAAGCCGGGCGCGGCAGCCACGGTGTTGAGCTTACTGGCCAACTGAAAGCGATCGCCGGCTGGATAGAAGTTCTCCAGATCGAGAAACCCGACCCGTTCGATCGGCGGCGCCGGAATCGCCCGCACCAAGGCCCCGAAGTCGAGCTTCTGTCCGCTCCGCCACATGCAATCGATGATCGTGGAGAGCAGCACGTGCTCTCGGCTCTTGCCGGGCTCCGTGTCGATGCCGACCAGCGCCAGGATGCCCGACACGAGCGACTCGATCCGTTCGCGGCGGGCCTCGGCGTCGTCGAGCACGTGAGCCGGAGGCGGATCGAGACTTTCGAGCATCGCCAGCGGCCGGCCCGTGCGGCTGCCCGGCGTGTAGACCGCCATGTCAACCGATTCATGCAGCCGGCGGATCCGCTCGGCCGACTGCCCGCTGGCGGCAAGACCATCAGACCATTTCTTCGCCGTCCGTTCGGCAAGCTCTTCAACCGTGATCCCGTCTCGCTTCGCGGCGTCGGCTTCGACCCACGGCAGGAAGTCGGCCGGCGCGAGCCCGGGGAACGAAAGGAGCACGTTGGCAAGGTCCCCTTTGGGATCGATGACAAGCGTTGGGATGCCGTCGATCGCCGCCTCCTCGATGAGGTCGATAAGCAGGCCCGTCTTGCCGCTGCCGGTCATGCCCACGCAGACGGCGTGAGTCGTGAACCGCCGCGCATCGATCAAAAGGGGCTGTCCGCCCAAGGAACCGCCAGCTGAGCCGCCGGCCGAACCGCCGCTGGTATCGACCTTGCGTCCCAGATAGAAGACGCCGAGGCCCTCGATATCGGTCGGCGTCTCGATCGCCCTGCCGCGTGCCGTGTCACCGCCTGCCGACTTTCGCGCTGCCATGATGATGTCCGCTGGGAACGGAACTCCGCTGGAGATGGTGTGGATGCCGAACCGCCGGCTACCATTCAACGTCCCTGTGGTAAATCCTGCAAATCCCGGTCCGCTCCCGCCGCGGACACGCCGAGCAGACGGCCCGTGGCCCGGTCGAGGGCCCGGACCAGAGGATCGGGCCAGAGGCCCAGGAGAAACAGCACTGCCAGGAGGATCGTCAACGCCAGCCGTTCGCGCGGCAGGATGGCGTGCCGGATGCCTTCGGATTCGACCGGTCCGCCAAACACATGAAACCAGCCACGCATCATGGCGATGCCGGAGAGAACGGTCGCCAGGATCACGAGCAGACCGGCGTGCAACTGCTCATCGAGGCTGCCCGACACGATCAGGTCGTCGGCCACGAACGAGAGCGTGCCGGGAAGGCCGATGCCGGCCAGTCCGAAGAGCAGGAAAAACGCCGCCAGGGCGGGTGCGTCCCAGAACCGTCCCTGGGGCGTGTCGAGCCGGATCACTCCCGCGCGGCTCTCGAGCGCCCATGACACCAGGCCGATGCCGGTCAGGGCCAGGCCACTGGAGATCCACACACAGAAGGCGCCGTTGAGCTCCATCGGGAGCGTGCCGGCGAGGCCCGCGAGCACCATCGCCGACTGGCTCATCGCCAGCGTGCCGATGAGCGATCGCAGGTCGCGTTGCACGATCGCGAGAGCCGCACCGTAAGTCGCCGTGACGAGCGCCAGTTGCGAGAGCACGACCAGTTCGGCGGCCACTCCCTCCGGATGGTCAACGTGGCCGATGAGCAGCCGCACGGCGGTGTAGGAAGCCACCTGCGGCATCGTGGCCGCGAGTGCCGTGGACATGGTCGCGCCGGAGAAGAGCGCGGGATACCAAGAGTGAAACGGAAAGATTCCCTTGCGGACCATGACAGCGATCGCCACCAGCCAGCCCCCCGCCGAGCCCACCCAGCCGGCGGCGGCGGCCCAGGGCGGATCGATGATCAGGAGCACCGTGCCGATCGTCATGCAGATCACCGCCGTGGACATCGCGATGGCAAACACGCGGGCGGCCGCATAGCCTCCCGGCGTGCTCCGCACGGAGATCCAGGTGGGCAGCGCCGTCGCACACCAGAGCGCGACCAACAGCAGCGGATGCGATGTGAGAAACAGGGCGAAGGTGGCGGCTGCGCCGAAGAGAAGGCGAGCCACGGCCGACGGCTCGAGCGCCCGCCGCGGCGCCACGAGCAGGATCGCCATTTCCACCAACGCCACGTAGGGGAGCAGCACGGCGGTGATGCCGTCGATGCAGACGAACCGCCCGCCACCGAGCCGGTCACCGAACAGCCGAGGAGCACCGTCGGTCTGGCTCCAGAGCGTTGTGACGGCCAGGCTGGCCAGGAGCGACACGAAGGCCATCGCCACCGCAAACGGGCGGGGTTTGCCACGCGTCAGGCCCATCGCAGTGACGGCGGAGCCGATGAGGGGGGCGGCCACCGTAATCGCAGCCGCGACCAAGAGGCCACGATCGTCGGGTGGGATCATGAGCGGCCTCCGCCCGGGCCCGCATCGCCCCCCAGGAAGACGAGCCAGCGACGCTCGAGGTCGGCGGCACATTCGAGCAGCCAGAGGACCGGCACGATGAATAGCCGGCCCACCACCATCTCCTCGAAACCACGGTCAAGGGCGATGCGATAGATCCGTGACTGG
Organism: Planctomycetaceae bacterium; assembly: GCA_947459185.1. GTDB lineage: Bacteria > Planctomycetota > Planctomycetia > Pirellulales > UBA1268 > CAMCQY01. The sequence goes on from CANHCU010000015.1 coordinate 6,039, forward strand.
AGTCCCTCCGGGAGCAGCCGGCCAAGCGCCCACCGATCGGCGCCAGGATGCCCACCGAGTGCCGCTTCCAGTTCGTGGCGGTCATGCAGGGCCGACGGCGACCGGAGGATCTGCAGGCTGCGGAGGATCGCATGGCTGATGACATGCACCAGCGGAATCACCCGCCAGCCAAAGCCGATCTCCGCGAAGATTAGTCCAGACTGCGTCATCGCGGCATAGGCGAGCATGCTCTTCAAGTCGGTCTGCACGCGGCCCACCACGTTGGCATGGAGGGCCGTGCCCAGACCGATCGCGATCAGCAGCAGCCGGGCCAGAGGCGCCTGGTCGAGCAACGCCTCGCAGCGGAGCAGCACGTAGGCACCGGCATGGATCGAGAGGGCACCGTAGAAGATGGCGCTCGACGGCGTCGGCCCCTCCATCGCCTGCGGCAGCCAGCCCGAGAAGGGCACCTGCGCGCTCTTTCCCATCGACGCAAAGACAAGCAGGAGCGACACGATCGTGGCCGTGGCCGCCGGCACGAGGCAGGTGCCATTGGGCCAGTTCTCGCCGAAGAGCCGATCGAAATCACCCGACCCGACCGCGCGGTGCACCATAACGGCCGCGGCGAGTAGACCGACGTCGCAGACCCGATAGGTCGCGAAGGCCCGCATGGCCGCCCGCACCGCGTTGCCGCGTTCGAGGAAGAATCCGATCAGCAGCGTGGACGAGATGCCAAGCAGCTCCCAGCCGGCAAACAGCACGTCGATACTGCCCGCCAGCACCATCAGATTCATGCCGGTGCCAAACACCGCCAACAGCAGGAAGAATCGCGTGAACCCCGGCTCACGATGAAGATATTTTCTCGCGAAGGCGTTGACGAGGCCGCACAGGCCGGTCGAGAAGCAGACGTAGGGCACGGAGAGCGCATCGGCCACGAGTTCGACGGTGGCTTCGTGGTGCCCCACCGAGAACCACGACCCAAGATGAACAATCTCCGGGACGAAGCCACGCGCGACGAGCGAGGCGAGCGTGAGCAGGCCGGCGATGAAGCCGATAGCAAAACCGGCCCCGACGATGCGGGACGTGGCCCGTTCTGACGGCGGCCGGCCGAGCAGTGCGGGCACACCCACGAGTGCCACCGTGGCCGCCGGGGCGGCGAGCTGACAGGTGACGAGCAGCGAGACGATGTCGTGATTCGTCATGCGCGGTGACTTCCAGCCGGGAAGGCCCGCTTGGGGAGCGCCGCCAGAACGCGGGCAGGGGCGAGGTGATCGCGCCGGCCCGCGTACCACGACACGGAGCGGTCCACCACCGGAATGTCGTTCAGTTCCGGCACATAGGGCACGAATGTACCGCGGTCATAGACCGCCAACGCCCCCGTCTGCGGATCCCATGACACCAGATGGACCCAATGATTCTCGACCAGCTGTCTCACTTCAGCCAGCGGCGCCACGGCAGCGACGATCTGCTCCGGCGTGGCGTCGATCACGACGAGCAGTCGCAGCGGCTCGTGGATCTCGACCGTCTGCCACGGCAGCCCGGTCCGCAGGTCGCTGGCCTGGCCGTCCATCACGCCGATCAGGCCCGTGATGTTGTGCGGGAGCTTCGTGTTACAGCCGTAGCCGAGCCGATCGACCGCCGAGAAGAAGTAGGCGAGATTGATCCCTGAGGCCACCGGCCCCACGGCCGCGAGCGTTCGTGTGAGAATTGCCGAGTCGTCGTCCTCGGTCGGATCGTAGGAAACGAGAAACGCCCGGCGATCGAGAAACAGCCCGCGGGTCCGCGAACGCCGGCCGATGATGGCGGCGGCATTCGTGGCATGGCCGAGTTCCGGCCGGACCTGCGCGAGGTCCACCGATCTCGCCTCCACATGCTCGCTCGCTTCCCGGGGCGTGAGGTCGAGCGGAGCCGATTCGAACCGCCGGCACCGTTCGTGCGCGTCGGCGACGCAGGCTTGCTCACAGGCCCGCCGCAGCACGTCGGCATCACGATGATGGCTCTCGGGCAGCCGGTCCGCGTCGAACCAGGTGACCGTGTCGGCGCAGGTGTCGAGAATTCCGCCGATGAATCGGGTGTCGTCGGGGATAGGCAGCCCTTCCTCGGCCAGGTGGCCCCGCACGCGGGGGTCGTTGGCCATCATCGCGAAGGCGCGGGCATTGGCGCCGCCAGGTCCACCCCCACAGGCCCCACAGTCGTAGGCGCTTTCGTGGGGGTTATTGAGGCTCGAGGAGCCGTGCCCGATCACGGCGACCAGCCGGGAAAAACCGCTGGTGAGGCCGATGTCTTCGAGCACGCGGCGAACGATCCCGACCATCTCGGTGACGTCGAAGCCGGCGTGGGTACCGTCCGGCAGAAAGTCTTCCCCTTCTCGTTCCAGCGCCAACCGGGTGATCACCCTGCGGCGTGTGAGTTCGGAGGCGGTCTTGCCCAGCCGGGCCGAGAGCCGCGGAAAAGCGACGCGGGCCACCAGTGGCACGGCCGCCACCGCCCCCGCAAACGCCGTGAACAGCCCGCCGCGAAGGAGCGTGCGACTGCCGGTCGAAACACCGCCGGCAAACTGCCCCACCCGCCGCCGGAGGCTGCGATGAAACTCATGGAGCGAACGCGCGTCATCGACCGGCAACTCGACGACGGTGTGCCTGGGCCGCATCACGATCGGGCACAATGGCGCCGCATGCCAATCGTCGATGCCGCGATAGTACATCGGCACGCCAAAGAATCCGGCGGTGCCAAAGGTCTCAAAGCCGGGCCCAAGCTCCTCGAAGTGCCGTCGGAACGACTCGCACCGCTCGTCCATGCAGAACACCGTTTGAAAGAGCGGTCGCGTCTCAGCCGACGGCGTGGCGAAACGGACATGCGAGGCCAACGCGTCGAGCAACTGGATCTGATAGCGCCGCTCGTAGGCACGGTGGAAGAGCCGCCGCCGCGAGAAGTCGTCGAAGGCCAAAATGGCGTGCTCGAACCGGAGCAGTTCGTTCTCGTCGAGGCTGCGGATATCGTGGGCCGTGAGTCCCAGCAACTGCGACACCTGGTGCAGCAAAAAGGCCCGCGCCAGGCTGCCAGGCCCCCGCGTGGGCGGATAGTGGTCGCGGAGCTCCGTCCAGAGATCGCGGAGGCGGCCGTTGGGCGGCAGGGCGGAGGGGCCGCCGGCCCCGTTGGTCCTGAAGCCGATTTGCCGCGACGCCCATTCCGCGGCCACGCGATCGCAGACAAGCCGCAGGGCGACGAAGTCGATGAGCCTCGCGGGCACCGGCTCGACAGGCGCACGGTCGGGGCGTTCCTCGAGATGGCGGATCATCCCGGCCCACCCCCGCAAGGCCAGGCAGGTACGGGTCAGATACTCGTCCCACTCGGCCTCTGGCACGCCAAGCCGGTCGAGTTCCGCGGCGATCACGTCAACTGCCGGGACGCCGCGGATGAGTCGAAACACCCGCGGAAGGCCTGCGCTCCAGGGGTCCGTCGGGCCGAAGCGGACGGAATAGATGCGTGCGACCGCCTCCAGCAGCCCCCGCTCGCGGCCCGGCATCGGCCACGCCGCGACCCCCTGATCCAAAAACGCCGCACAGAATCGGATCAGCAGCGGATGGACGAGGGTGTCGGTGTCGAGCGCGGGATCCACCGCCAGCATCAGGTCGCGGTGCCGCACCGGCGGCCTGGTATGGGTGATCGAGGGGCGAGTCAGGGCGACCGCCTCGACGCAGGCATGCCAGAGTTCGCTCGACGTCCGCCGTTCATCATCGAACTGGCCAACCTCGGGACTCAGGGAAAACGTTGCCCGCCGCGCAGCCTCGTCATCGACGTCGGGCAATGCCGCATCGGCGTCATCCGTGGCAGCGTCAACGCCGCCGCTGAGGATCCGCCAGCGTGCCTCGGGGCTCAAATCGTCGCGGAGGCGGTCGACGACGTCCTTTTCCGTGAGCGTCCAACGGACGGCGGCATCGTTCTCCTGACGCACGGGATGCAGCAGCAGCGCCATCCGCAGGTCGCGCATCGAGAGTCTTCCGTTGGCGAGCAGTTCGCCGGCGTCGCTACGCGTGTCGCCATCGAGAACGGCCTCCAGATCGGCGGCCCGAATGCGTCCGCGGGCGAGTTCCTCCCGGTACCGTGCCTCCGACAGATAGGGCTGGGTGCCGAACAGACTGGCCGCATGCACCACGGCGTCTTCGAACGGCTCACACTCGAAGGCCTGGAGCGCGTTTTGGGCGATGAACACACCGATGGGGCCCTGCGTCGGCAGGAATCTCGCCGCAGACTCAATGGCCGCCCTGATCGATTCCGTCCGGCGTGCCTGGGCTGCGTCCAGCGGGGCGGCCGTCGCGGAGTCGGGGGGCTCTCGGTGGTGGGTCATGCTGGCAGTCAACGGGCGGGAGCGCCGCGGAAACCGTGCGGCGCCGCTTCCAGCCTATCGCGAAGCTTGCAACGGCACTGAGTCGTCCCCTTATTTAGTCCTTGCAATGCCGAAAGCCGCTCCGTGGCCAGTTCCGAGTGCGACTGGCGGCGGTGGCTGGGACCTGATGGTGGGACCTGACAATGGAGAGGAACCGGCTTATCTCCGGCGGCGGTCGGCAGTGCCGCCTCGACAGCGGCACTGCGGTGCCGCTGCGAGCGTGAAGACGAGCACTTCCTCTCCCGTGGTCGGGCTGATGTCGTGATGCACGCTTACGGGCTGGGAACCGGTGGCATTGCGAACGAGCGTGTCGAGCATGGTCTTGCCGGCAAGCACGAGATGGCTGCGGAGTTGCTTGAGCAGTTCCGCCCCCCGGCCGTTCCCGTTGCCGTGCGCATCCATGAGCCGTTGCTCCGCCGCCGTCAGCACTCCCTCCAAGTGAACAAACAGCTTGTTGTCGATGAGGTGGGTATGCACGTGCCGGGGGCCACGGCCCATGTATTCCTGCTGAAACCGCGCCACGGCATCGCAGACCGCAGCCTCAATCTCGCCCTGCGATTTTAAAGGGTCCATGCCAAACTCCCTCCCACCAGCAACGAACCCCACTGAGGTGGGGATTGCCTGCGTGAGAGTTGGCTTCGGCAGGAGTCGTCGGAGCCAATGAGTCAAACCGCACAGATACAGATAGGGAGGATGGCGAACGCGGTCCGCGGCAGACTGCCTTGTGCCGGCAACACCACTCGTAGCGCAAACACATTCCAAAGGACACGCAGACGCCACAAAGCACGCAGTTAACGCATATTACGCAGCCCTCTTGCATTCGCTAGAACACCACCTACATTACGGGGGACGGACGGCCGGTTGCGATTCCGAATCGCGATGGAAGTTCGGCACGACAGAATGTGAACGGAAGACGAGTCGAGGGGCATCCCAGCCTTGATCTGGGCGGCCCATCGCAGCGTAAGCCGGCGAGAAAGAGAGCCTTCGGGCCCTCCTTCTTGCCGGCTTTTTTTGTTTTTCCACTCTGGTTTTCCCTTCGTTTTCCCAGGGCAAGTCTCGGTTCGCGACACACACACTCTCTCTGTCGCGGCCTCAACCGCAAGCAGCAGGAGAACACCTCGATGAAGAAACAGTTCGACGAACGAGTGGCAAGGCAGGTGGCGCAGGCGGCGGGCTCTTTCGAACACCTGCTTCTCGGACGCACGCCCAGGAGCGTGACCGTGGTGGCTGACGGCCGTTGGATGGTGGTCAGCATCCACGAGGCGTTCTCGCCCGTGGAGCGGCGGCTGTCAGCCGACGAGGAGGGATTGAGCCGGGTGCAAGACTTCCACCGCTACCTGTTCGACAGCTCGCTCGACTCACTCCGCAACCATGTCCGCAGGAGCACGGGAGTCGAACTTCGTGGCGCGATCGCGCACGTCGATGCGTCCACTGGCAGCGTGCTCAAAACATTCACGACCAATCCCGCCGTGGAGCTTTTCCTGCTCGGTCAGGGACTGCCGACGCTGGGCGTACCGGTGAACGACCATCTGCATTCCAACGGAGCGAACGGCAATGGAGCCGTCCGCAACTGAACCTACCTGGAAGGATCCACAACCATGAAGAAGGTGAACCATGTTGGTACTAACGAGGAAGAATCGCGAGAGCGTGGTGATCGGACGGGCTGAGGATCTCGAGGTGGTTCTTGAGATCACGATCCTGGAGATCGAAGGGGGCCGCGTGCGGCTCGGATTCGAGGCCGACACCAGGATGCCGATCCATCGCCGCGAGGTCTGGGACCGGATCCGCAACGGCGAGGCCGGCCCGAATGGGAATGGGAATGGGAATGGGAACACGCGGTCGGGTCGCACGGCTGCGTCCTGAATCACCCCTTGTGAAAAATCCCCTGCGGGCGATTCCGCGTCTTCACGTTGAGGGCGGCGGGCCAGCGCATACGTCAGCTTTGAAGAGGCCTACCATGAAATCTCAGGGCGAAATCGAGGCGGCCGTCTGCGACGGCATCTCGCGATTCCAGCAAGAGTTTCTCGGCAGAGGGCCGCGGGACATTCATGCTCACCTGATCGGATCGCTGCTGGTCGTGCGACTGCAGGGAGTGCTGACCCCCGCCGAGCGGCAGTTGCTCGCACCGCGTCATGATTCCGTTGCCGGCACTGCCGGTGGCGAGAACCGCGACGACACGACCAACGGGTATGAAACCGGCAATGGAAGGGCCCTGCTCAAGCAGGTGCGGACCCACATGGTGGCCAACGGCCGCCCGCGGCTGGAGTCGATCGTGGAGGAGGCCGTGGGCGTGAAGCTCGTCAGCGTGCACCACGACATTTCCACGGTGACAGGCGAGGAAGTTCTCGTGTTTTCCCTCGTCGAGCCCCCCGCCTGCCGGCCCAAGAAAAAAGCCTGAGGGTGCTGCGGATGGCATCCTGCCATGCAAACCAACAAGGGTGGGCGTGCTGTCATCCGCTTTCCCTTGCTTGCGCTGCGGGCTTGGATGGACACGCGATTCCCATGCAAGCCCGAAGCGCAAGCGAGAGGAATCCGCGTCCCAGCCTGTATGGCTACCAGCATTCCCTTGCTTGCGCTGTGGGCTTGGATGGAGGGGAGCCCGCCCGGCGCCATGACCAAGATGACCAAGCGTGTGGTACGATCCCGCCTTTCTCCGTGGTTGTTGGCAGACTCGCCGTGGACCCCGCCGCCCCGAAAAACCCGATATCACGCGGCACGACGGTGCTGCTCGTCGACGACCAGCCGATCATCGGCGAAGCCGTCCGCCGCATGCTCGCCGGCGAAGACGGCATCGCCTTCCACTTCTGCCGCGATCCCACCATCGCCCTCGAGGTCGCAGCCACGGTCGAGCCGACCGTAATCCTGCAGGATCTCGTGATGCCCAACATCGAGGGGCTCGAACTTGTGAGGCGTTTTCGCGCCGACGAGCGGTTCCGTGACGTGCCGATCATCGTGCTCTCCACGAAGGAGGAAGCGGCCGTGAAGGCCGAGGCCTTCGCGGTTGGGGCGAATGACTACGTTGTCAAACTCCCTGACCGGCTCGAACTGCTGGCACGCCTTCGCTATCACTCCCGCGGCTACATCGCCCTGCTGGAACGGAACGAAGCCTTTTTGGCGCTCCAAGCCAGCCGCGAGGTGCTCGCCAACGACCTCGCCACGGCGGCTCAGTATGTGCGGTCGCTGCTCCCTCCGCCGCAGCGCATCGGGCCGATCACCGCAGACTGGCGGTTCATCCCGTCGGCGGCACTCGGGGGCGACGCCTTCGGGTATCACAGCCTCGACGACGACCACATCGCCGTCTACCTGCTGGATGTCTGCGGGCATGGGGTGGGGGCGGCACTCCTGAGCGTGTCGGCGTTGAATTCGATCCGCAGCGAGGCCCTGCCGCAGACCGACTTTCACGACCCCGGCAGCGTGCTGGCGGCGCTCAACAAAGCGTTTCCGATGGAGCGTCAAAACGATATGTTTTTCACGATCTGGTACGGCGTCTACCGGGTCGCGTCGCGAACCCTTCGCTGGGCCGGGGGGGGCCATCCGGCGGCATTGCTGCTGCCGCCAGGCGGTGGCAGCCAGCCCACGTTTCTCGAGTCGGACGGACCGCTCATCGGCGCGGTGGAAGGTCTGGAATTCGCCTCCGGCGAGGCTACCGTGCCCGCCGGCAGTAGCCTGCTTGTTTACAGCGACGGCGCCTTCGAGGTGAGCTACCCAGACGGGGCGATGTGGCCCTTTGCCGACTTCGTCACAACACTTACCACCCCCCCTGCAGAGAGCGTCCGTCGTCTGGACGCCTTGGTTGCCAGAATTCGGACGATTTCAGCCCGGGATGACTTCAACGACGATTTCTCGATGGTGGAACTCGAGTTTTCATGATTTCCCGTGTTTTGTCGCTTTTTTGAGCCTGGTGGCGTCGCGAGAGGGCCACTCCGGGCCGGCGAATGTGTCCGTCTTGCATGGGCTTTTCGAATCCGTACACTACGTGATTCCCCGCGGTTTGGACCAAACCGCTAGCGTAGCTCAATTGGCAGAGCAGCTGATTTGTAATCAGCAGGTTGCGGGTTCAACTCCCGCCGCTAGCTCAGCATGCCCTGCCAGCCGCCGGCGCAGGCCCGAATTCAGCACGCACCAGCCTTTCAACACTCCCCACTTGCCAGCCAGAGGTCACGTCCAGCCAACCAACACTGCCAGCGGGCAGCCACCACGGGCTCACAACACAGGCACACAACCCAAGCATCCATCGCTGCCCCTGCCCATTCGGGCGCGAGCACGAGGGGAGTTTCCCGAGCGGTCAAAGGGGTCAGACTGTAAATCTGATGGATTTTTCCTTCGCAGGTTCGAATCCTGCACTCCCCACTGCCCAATGTGCCTTATGAAGTCGTGGCCGGGTGTTTTGACGTCGTGCCCCGGCCTCAAAATCCTGCTCAGGCCCACGTCTGCTCGTTACGGGTGTAGCTCAATGCGGGTGTAGCTCAATGGTAGAGCAATAGCCTTCCAAGCTGAAGACGAGGGTTCGATTCCCTCTACCCGCTTCTCATTCTCCGCAGCGATTCAGCCAACCGTCTCCGCCATTTGAAAAATTCCTTCAGCCGAAAATTCCTTCGTCCACCGCCCAAAACTCTCAAGCCAACCCTTCCAACATGCCGATGGCCCGCCACATCCGCCTACTCCCGCTGCTGTAGCTCAGTTGGTAGAGCGCGTCCTTGGTAAGGACGAGGTCATGGGTTCAAGTCCCATCAGCAGCTTCGACCGGCCCTGCCGCAACCCACAATCCACCGCCCAAACAGCCTCAAGACCGACGGCACAAGACAAAGCCCTTTTTATTTCGTACAAAACAAGCCCGGGAATCCCCATTCTGGGATTTCTTGGGCTTGTTGATCCACAAGACATGTCCGGCCGGGCCGTTTCCGGCCGGGCGCTGACGGTTTTGACCACCAAACGTTGTTCAGACTCATATCCGACGCAGGCCCAGCGGCCTGTAGCCACCAGAGAGGAAGATCGAGGGAGTAAAGCATGGCAAAGGACTCGTTCACGCGGAGCAAGCCGCACGTCAACGTCGGCACGATCGGACACATCGACCACGGCAAGACCACGCTGACAGGTGCGCTCGTTGCCGTACAGGCGGCGAAGAACCTGGCCGTGGCGAAGAGCTACGCAGACATCGCCAAGGGTGGCACCGTTCGTGACGAAACGAAGACGGTGACCATCGCCGTCAGTCACGTGGAATACGAGACTGCCAAGCGGCACTACGCCCACATCGACTGCCCGGGCCACGCCGACTTCATCAAGAACATGATCACTGGTGCCGCCCAGATGGACGGTGCCATTCTCGTGGTGAGTGCTGCCGACGGCCCGATGCCCCAGACCCGCGAGCACATTCTGCTGGCCAAGCAGGTCGGTGTGCCGGCCCTCGTCGTGTTTCTCAACAAGGTTGACCTCGTGGACGACCCCGAGCTGCTCGATCTCGTCGAGATGGAAATCCGTGAACTTCTGACGAAGTACGGCTTCCCGGGCGACGACGTGCCGATCATTCGCGGTGCCGGCAAGCCTGCTTACGACAGCCCGGCAGACCCTGCCGCGAACAAGTGCATCGCCGATCTGCTCGACGCCGTTGACAGCTACATCCCCGAGCCGATGCGTGAACTCGACAAGCCGTTCCTGATGGCGATCGAGGACGTATTCTCGATCGAAGGTCGTGGCACGGTGGCCACGGGTCGTATCGAGCGTGGCATGGTCAAGGTCGGCGACGAAGTCGAGATCATCGGCCTCAAGGAAAAGGCCGAGAAAACCACCTGCACGGGCGTCGAGATGTTCAAGAAGGTGCTCGACAGCGGACAGGCTGGCGACAACGTTGGCTGTCTCCTCCGCGGCGTGGCTCGCGAGGGCATCGAGCGTGGCCAGGTGCTCGCCAAGCCGGGCTCGATCAAGCCCCACAAGAAGTTTGAGTGCGAAGTCTACGTGCTGTCGAAGGAAGAAGGCGGTCGGCACACGCCGTTCTTCGCCGGCTACCGCCCGCAGTTCTACTTCCGCACGACCGACGTGACCGGCTCGACCAAACTGCTCGGTGGCGTCGAGATGTGCTCGCCTGGCGACAACGTCAAAATGGAGGTCGAGCTGATGGTGCCGATCGCCATGGACGACGGCGTCCGCTTCGCCATCCGCGAAGGTGGCAAGACGGTCGGCTCGGGCGTGGTAACCAAGATCCTTGACTGATTAAGTCCGGGGTCCCAGCCCCGGAAGTGTTAAGTCCGGGGTCCCAGCCCCGGAAGTGTTAAGTCCGGGGTCCCAGCCCCGGAGGTGTTAAGTCCGGGGTCCCAGCCCCGGAAGTGTTTAGTCCGGGGTCCCAGCCCCGGAGGCGATTCGGTTGCCGGGCTCCGACGGCCTCGGAGCCCGGCAACAGTACAGGGGCGTAGCTCAACTGGCAGAGCGCTGGTCTCCAAAACCAGAGGTTGCGAGTTCGATCCCCGCCGCCCCTGCATGAGAGTGATGATGGGCGCGACGGACCGCACCCGGATCGGAACATAACCACGGACGTCAGGAACAATGGCAGGCATTCAACACAATCAGACCGCGAGCGGCACGCTCTGGAGAGATCTCCTGAGCTTCGCCGTCTATAAGCGGAATCAGGGCAAGGTGACCCGGCAGGTCACCTTTGCTGTGCTTGCCATCACACTTGCTACCGGCGTGTGGCGGCTCGCGCAACTGCTGCCCGCCTGGTTTGCCGGAGTCGATGGTTTTGCCGGCATCGGTGATGCCACGCTCGCCACGGGTGGTGCTGCCTATTCGCCCGACTTGGGCGTGCTCCGCTTTCTGGTGCCTGGTCTGCTGCTTGCCGCCGGGCTGTGGTTTCTGTTCCGACTTGTCAATTATCCGACATTCGCCGACTTCCTCATCGCCGTGGAAACGGAGATGACGAAGGTGTCGTGGCCCTCTGTCGACGAGGTCATCCGCAGCTCGGCCGTGGTTATCTTCCTGATCTTTGCGCTCGCGGCCATCCTCGCCGCCTACGATCTCTTCTGGTGGTTCGTGCTCCGAGCGATCCAGGGTCCGCGTTAAGTCCCCAAGGGGAATCCCGAAGGCAGTCCGAAGTCCATGAACGTTTCAAATCATCCGCACGACTCAGTCACGCCCGGCGACGAATCGGCCGCCATGGCTGCCGATTCGCATCGCCCTGCTGCCGACGACCACGCCGCGACCGCCGGCGGCTCCGTTGGCCACGAGCAAGCCGCCAGGGCCGATGACGATGATGATGACGGCACGCCCGCTGAACTGGCTGACCCGTTCTCGGGCAGCGAAGATGCCACGCCGGTCTCCAGCTCCAACGATGACGCCGACCAGGAGATCGTCGGAGACCGCCATTGGTACATCCTGAAGGTCCAAAGCAATCGCGAGGATTCGATCCGCGAGACGCTTCTGCGGCGGATTCAGATGCAGGGCCTCGACAAATTTTTTGGCGAGGTGGTCGTTCCCAAGGAGCAGGTCACCGAGTTCAAGGGCGGCAAGAAGCGGGTGGTCTGGCGGAAGCTGTATCCCGGATACATCCTGGTGAACATGCTTCTCAACGACGAGACCTGGTATCTCGTGAGGGAAACCGGCGGCATCGGCGACTTCACTGGCTCAGCGGGGCGACCAAGCCCGATGCTGCCGCAGGACGTTGCCAAACTCCTCAACAAGGCCGAGGTCAAGGCCGATGAAGCGCCGCGGCTCAAGATCGCCTTCAAGAAGGGCGATCGCGTGAAGATCAACGAAGGCACCTTCGAAAATTTTGAAGGCGAGGTCGAGCAGATCGACGAGGCGAACGGGCGGGTTACGGTGATGCTCAGCATCTTCGGCCGCTCCACGCCGGTGGACATTGAATACTGGCAAATCGAGTCGGTGTAGGGATCGGTAGCAACGAAAGGGCAGGAAGATGGCGAAGCAGATGGTTGGTCAGGCGAAGTTTCAGGTACCCGGTGGGCAGGCCACGCCGGCGCCCCCGGTCGGCACATCACTCGGCCGTTTTGGCATCAACCTTGGCCAGTTCGTCTCGCAGTTCAACGACCGCACCCGCGAGGCGGCAGGCATGCCGATCCCGGTGGTTGTCACCGTCTACAACGACCGGTCGTTTGAATTCATCACCAAGAGCCCGCCTGCAGCGGCGCTGCTGAAAAAAGCCGCAGGGCTTGCCAAGGGCTCGGGCGTGCCCAATAAGGACAAGGTCGGCAAGGTCACCAAAGCCCAACTCGACGAGATTGTCCGCCTGAAAACGCCCGATCTCAATGCCCGTGACGGCGAATATGCCCGCCGGATGATCGAGGGCACCGCTCGTAGCATGGGCATCACCGTCGAGGGTTGAGTAGTCCGTCTTCCGAAGTATCGTTGTCGATCGTTTTATTCTCCACGTTTTTCAAGAGCACCTTCCAGGATTTCCGCCGTGTCCCTCTCCAAGCGCATGCGGGCGATGCTCGCCCTGAAGCCGAAGACCGACGACCCGATCCCGCTGGCTGACGCCGTGGGCGTCATCAAGAGCTATCCGCCGGCCAAGTTCGACCAGACCGTCGAGATCCACATGCGTCTCGGCATCGATCCCAAGCAGGCCGATCAGATCATCCGAGGTTCGCTCGTTCTTCCGCACGGTATCGGCAAGGCCAAGCGAGTGGTCGTGTTTGCCAAGGGCAACCTTGCCGAAGACGCGAAGGCGGCTGGCGCCGAGGCGGTTGGCGGCGACGAACTTGCCAAGCGGATCAAGGAGGGTTGGACCGACTTCGACGTCTGCATCGCGGCTCCCGACATGATGGGTCTGGTCGGCCCGTTGGGTAAGGTACTCGGCCCCAGAGGCCTGATGCCCAGCCCCCGCGCCGGCACCGTTACGGCCGACATCGGCAAGACGGTCAGCGAATACAAGGCGGGAAAGGTTGAGTTTCGCAACGATCCGACGGGCATTGTTCATGCCGTCGTCGGAAAGGCGAGCTTTGATGCCACGCAACTCGTTGCGAACATCCGTGCTTTCATCGACCACATTCAGGCCCTGCAGCCGTCGAGCGTACGAGGCCAGTTCGTCCGCAGCGTCTCGATTTCGGCCACCATGACACCAGGCGTCATGGTGGCTGCGTGACGCCTGCCGCCCGCGGCGGCTAGAGCGTGCACGTGATTCCCGTTCAAACAGCACCCCGGTAACACCCTTGGTAAGAGCGATTTCGACATGAGCAAACTCGTCAAAGACATGTTGGTGGACGACCTGAAGAAGCGGCTCAACAACGTGGGCGATGTGGTCGTTGTCAGCCTCGGCAGGCTCGATGCCCAAAAAACGTCGCAGCTGCGCAACACGCTGCGGAAGAAGAAGATTCAGCTGCAGCTGATCAAGAACAGCCTGGCACGCAGGGCCACGCTCGACACCCCTCTCGCGCCGGCTTTCTCCAAGACCGAAGGCATGCTGGCGATCGCCTGGGGTGGAGAGGATGTCGTCGATCTCGCCAAGGAACTCGACCGGCTCTCATCCGTCAAGGACTTTGAGGGGCTCGAGTGCAAGGGTGGCGCTTTGGACGGCGCCCGCCTCGACGCTGGCGACATCAAGCGGGTCGCAAAGTGGCCCACCCGTTCGGAACAGCTCTCCATTCTCTCCGGCCAGATTTCTGGACTGGCGTCGACGCTTTCCGGCCAGATTCTGTCGGTCGGAGGCACGATCGCCGGTCAGATATCGTCTCGCGTAGAGGATCTGGAGAAGGCTTCAGGCGGAGAGGCTCCGGCTGCCTGAGCGGTCTTCCTGTGAGTGGCCTCAATTTCCACGGTCTATTCCGTGAATTTTGAGGTGGCCTTCACTCACGCAAAGTTCATGGTATGACATTGGGTTCCCCTCAAAGCTATTCAGGGCGATTCAAGGCGATTTAAGGCGATTTAAGGCGATTTGGGTACGGCCCCAACCCTCAATCATTCAATTCACATCACACCTGACTGGTCGTGCCTATCGACCGTCATTTTTTCGACAGAAAGGGATCTCGAGCGATGGCAACGGCTGAAGCAACGCGTGAATTCACGAAGGACACCAAGGATCTCGGCGACAAGATCGTCGGCTTGACTCTGAAGGCTGCAAAGGAACTGTCGGACTACCTCGACGAGGTTCACGGCATCAAGCCGGCGGCCGGCGGCGCGGTGATGATGGCCGCTCCTGGTGCAGGTGGTGCAGGCGGTGCCGCCGAGGCCGCCGCTGAGAAGACCGAATTCGACGTCGTTCTCGATGCCTTTGGTGACAACAAGATCGGTGTCATCAAGGTCGTCCGTGCGGCAACGGGCTTGGGCCTTAAGGAAGCCAAGGATCTGGTCGAGGGTGCTCCGGCGAAGGTCAAGGAAGGGATTTCCAAGGCCGATGCCGAGAAGCTGAAGAAGGAACTCGAGGATTCGGGCGCCAAGGTTTCCATCAAGTAAAACCAGCAAAAACAAGCCATTGGCAGGCGGAGGCTTGGTCTTCCGCCTGCCAATTGGTATAGTATTTGCTGTTCAGTTGCCGCGCCCTCTTGCCCTGCCTATCTGCTCTTCTCTGTCCTGTCGGTGCCGCTGCGTTCAATGGCCCCCGCTCGATAGCCATGCCTTGGGATTTGTTTGTCCCAAGCCAGGCTTTTTTGAACGGTGCGGGCGTCTGACCGAGCCAGTGCCGCCTTCAGTTTACACACAGTCTCAGACGCCCCGTTCAGGAGCCTTTCCTCTATGGCAACTCGCGCCGTCCGCCGTCTCCAGCCCACTGAGGTTCGTCACTTCGGCAGCCGCCGCGTCAGCCACTCCATTCCCGATCTCACCGAGATCCAGACTCGCTTCTACGATGCGTTTCTCCAATACGACGTGCCGTCGAACAAGCGGAAGGATCACGGGATCGAGGGCGTGCTCCGTGAGATTTTCCCGATTGAGAGCTATGACAAGACCGTCAAGATCGAGTACCTGCGGTACGAACTCGGAAAGCCCCGGTATGATCCAGACGAGTGCCGCCAGCTTCGACTGACTTACGGCCGCCCGCTCCGCGTCACGCTGCGCCTCACCCGGGAACAGCCGATCGAGGAAGAGGTCTATCTCGGCGACATCCCGATCATGCTCGGTGGTGGTGAGTTCATCATCAACGGTGCCGAGCGTGTCGTTGTCAGCCAGTTGCATCGCTCCCCTGGTATCGACTTCGTCGCCGACACCGAGTCGAGCGATCGCAAGACGTACAACTGCCGAATCATCCCGGAGCGTGGCAGCTGGATCGAGCTCAACGTTTCCAAGAAGGACACCCTCCAGGTACGCATCGATCAGAGCGGCAAGTTTTCAGCGCTCACGCTGTTGCGGGCCATGGACCCGAAGTTCAGCCGTGACTCCGAGATTCTCAAGCTGTTCTACAAGACGTCGGTGGAGAAGGTCGCTGGTGGCCGCAGCGTGCCGAAGCTCGAGGGCCGGATCGCTGTCGACGACATCGTCTACCCAAAGGGAAGCGAGCGGGCTGGCGAGATCATTGTCGATGCCGGCGTGAAGATCTCGCACGACATGGCCGAGTTGATCTGCACTTCCGGCCTGAAGGCGGTCGAGGTGATGCAGGAGCAGAAGGTTCCGCTCCTGATGAACAGCCTCAAGGAAGACTCCGACGAATCGAAGAAGCGGACGGCAGTCGCCCCCAGCCACGAAGATGCGCTGGTGCGGATCTATCAGCGGCTCCGACCGGGCAATCCGCCGGCGCTCGACAAGGCGCGGACGCTGTTCGACGAGAAGTTCAAGGACACCAACCGGTACCGTCTCGGCAGGGTTGGTCGCTTCCGAATCAATCGCAAGCTCGGGCTGTCAGTGCCGGAAACCGAGATGACGCTGCGGCCGGATGACCTGATTGCCGCCATCAAGTACATGCTGCAACTCAGCGAAGGAGAGGGCGAGGTTGAAGTCGACGACATCGACCACCTCGGAAACCGCCGCCTTCGCACGATCGACGAACTCGCCAGCGACGAATTGCGGAAGGGCTTTCTCAAGCTCCGCCGCACTGTGCAGGAGCGAATGAGCCTCAAGGACGTGGCGGAAATGTCGCCCCGGACGCTCATCAACCCCAAGAGCATTTCGGCCGCGATCGAATACTTCTTCGGCCGGGGTGAACTTTCGCAGGTGGTTGACCAGACGAACCCGCTCTCGATGCTCACGCACGAGCGACGCCTCTCCGCGCTCGGCCCGGGCGGCCTGAATCGGAAGCGAGCCGGCTTTGAAGTCCGCGACGTTCATATTTCGCACTACGGCCGCATCTGCCCCATCGAAACACCGGAAGGCACGAACATCGGTCTGATCTCGAGCCTGGCCATTTACTCCGGGGTCGATTCGTACGGCTTCCTCGTCACTCCGTACCGCAAGGTCTCGAAGTGCAAGTTGACCGACGACGTGGTCTGGCTCCGCGCCGACGAAGAGCATGACGCTCACCTTGCGCCGGCGGATGCGACGGTGGTGGACGGCAAACTGGAGGGCGACACCATCATCGCCCGGTATCGCGGTGACTTCGTCCTCGTGCCCGCCGACGCCATCGAATACATCGACGTCGCGCCGAGCCAAATGGTGGGCGTGTCGGCCGGCCTGATTCCGTTCCTCGAGCACGACGACGCCAATCGCGCCTTGATGGGCTCCAACATGCAGCGGCAGGCCGTGCCGCTCCTGGTGACCGAGCCGCCGATCGTAGGCACGGGAATGGAGCGGGATGTGGCGGTCAATTCCGGCCTGATCGTTCGGGCAGCCAAGAAGGGGACTGTCTCCTACGTCGATGCCGAATCGATCGAGGTGACTCCGGCGTCCGGGTCGGTGGACAGCTACAAACTCCGGAAGTACGTCGGACTCAATGAGCGGACGTGTCAGAATCAAAAGCCGATCGTGCAGCTCGGCCAGAAGGTGGACAAGGGCGATGTACTGGCTGACGGTGCCGCCACCTACAAGGGCGAGTTGGCCCTCGGCCGCAACGTGCTCGTCGGCTTCATGGCCTGGGACGGCTTCAACTTCGAAGACGCCATCATCATCAGCGAGGAACTGGTGGAAGACGATGTCTACACCTCGATCCACATCGAGGAGTACGACATCGAGATTCGTGACACGAAGCTTGGTCGCGAGGAATTCACTCGCGACATACCCAATGTCGGCGAACGTGCCCTGCACAATCTCGATGAAAGCGGCATCGTCCGCATCGGCACCTATGTCAGGCCTGGTGACATCCTCGTCGGTAAGGTTTCGCCAAAGAGTAAAACTGAACTGACTCCTGAAGAGAAACTGCTGCACGCCATCTTCGGCCGTGCTGGCGAGGACGTGAAGAACGACTCGCTGGAGGTTCCCTCCGGTGTCGAAGGCATCGTGATCGCGGCCGAGAAATTCTCCCGGCGGATGAGCCTCTCCGAAGAGGAGCGCCGCGAGTTTGAGAAACAGCTCAAAGAGGCGGAGAACATCGGCAATGCGGAGATCGCCGAGGTGTTTGCCGCGATGGTCGCCGAACTGGAGAAGGTGCTCCAAAAGCCGCTGACCGCGGCAGACGGCAGCCCGCTGGTACGAAATCAGGATCATAAGGTCGTGGCCGAGCGGGCAGCCGCCTTCAAGCTCGACGACCTCGACATCCGCTCTCCTCAACGGAAGACCGAGGTCGAGAAGGTTGTCAAGACAATGTGGCCTGCTGTTGATGCTGCAGTGGACGCCCGCGATCGCCGTCTCAACAGCATGAAGCGCGGCGATGAGCTGCGGCCAGGTGTGCTGCAGATGGTGAAGGTCTACGTCGCTGCACGCCGCGTGATTTCGGTCGGCGACAAGATGGCCGGCCGTCACGGCAACAAGGGTGTGATCGCCAAGATCCTGCCAAAGGAGGACATGCCCTTCCTGGCTGACGGGACTCCGATCCAGATCCTGCTGAATCCCCTCGGCGTGCCAAGCCGCATGAACGTGGGACAGATTCTGGAGACGCATCTGGGATGGGCTGGCATGAAGCTCGGTTTTCAGGCCATCACACCGGTGTTCGACGGTGCCAGCGAGGAAGACATTAACGACGTGCTGGATACCGCCGGCCTGCCGCGGCACGGCAAGGCCCAACTCTATGACGGTCGCACCGGCGAAAAGATGGAGCAGGAGACAACCGTCGGCTACATCTACATGCTCAAACTCCACCACCTCGTTGACGACAAGGTGCATGCCCGGTCGACCGGCCCCTACTCGCTCATCACGCAGCAGCCGCTGGGTGGCAAGGCCCGGTTCGGCGGTCAGCGATTTGGCGAGATGGAAGTCTGGGCCTTGGAGGCTTACGGCGCTGCCTACATCCTCCAAGAACTCCTCACCGTCAAGAGCGACGACGTGGAGGGCCGCACCAAGATTTACGAGAGCATGGTGAAGGGCGAGAATACGCTCGAAGCGGGCACACCTGCCAGCTTCGACGTGCTCACCAACGAAATTCGCGGCCTGGCCCTCAACATGCAACTGGAAAAACGACGGGTGTAGCAGAGAACCACGTCATCCAACGGCAGGACACCGCCGGGGCGGCAGAAGCCTCCTCGCGGTGGCCGAGGCGGCCAAAAGCTCGTCGAGCTTCAGCCGACCCCGGCTCCCCCGATTCAACAGCAGACGATTGATCGCAAACGGTACTGAACAAGAGGAGCATCCACGTGAGCATCGGCGAATCCACCTACGATCGCGTCAATGACTATTCGGCCGTGAAGATCAGTCTGGCACGTCCGCACGACATTCGCAGTTGGTCGTTCGGCGAGGTGAAGAAGCCCGAGACGATCAATTACCGCACCTACCGTCCTGAGAAGGACGGACTGATGTGCGAAAAGATATTTGGACCCGAGAAAGACTGGGAGTGCTCCTGCGGCAAGTATCGCGGGATGAAGTACAAGGGGATGATCTGCGATCGATGCGGCGTGAAGGTGACGCACAGCCGCGTCCGTCGAAAGCGCATGGGCCACATCGAATTGGCCGCCCCGGTGGTTCACATCTGGTTCTTCAAGGCGATGCCGAGCCGCTTGGGTGCGTTGCTCGACATGAAGACCTCGAGCCTGGAGAAGGTGATCTACTTCCAGGACTACGTAGTGCTCGACCCCAAGGATACGCCGCTGAAGAAGCAGCAACTCCTGACTGAGGAAGAGTTCCGCGAGGCCCGCAACACCTACGGCGAGACCGGCTTCGAGGCCGAAATGGGAGCCGAGGCGGTTCGCAAACTGCTCCTCTCGCTCGACCTCGTGACCCTCTCGAAAGACCTCCGCGTCGAACTCGCCACGACCAACAGCAAGCAGAAGAAGAAGGATCTCGTCAATCGCCTGAAGATCGTCGAGGCGATCCGTGACAGTGAGAACAAGCCCGAGTGGATCGTGCTTGATGTGATCCCTGTCATTCCGCCTGACCTGCGGCCGCTTGTGATGCTCGACTCGGGCAACTTCGCCACCAGCGACTTGAACGATCTCTACCGCCGCATCATCAATCGCAATAACCGCCTCAAGAAACTCGTTGACTTAAACGCTCCCGAGGTGATCATTCGCAATGAGAAGCGGATGTTGCAGCAGTCTGTCGATGCGCTCTTCGACAACAATCGCTGCAAGCGGCCGGTGCTGGCATCGAGTAACCGCCCGCTCAAGAGCCTCACCGACATGATCAAGGGCAAGCAGGGCCGCTTCCGCGAGAATCTGCTCGGCAAACGCGTTGACTACTCCGCCCGGAGCGTGATCGTGGTGGGGCCCAACCTGCGGCTCCATCAGTGCGGTCTGCCGAAGAAGATCGCCCTCGAGCTCTACCAGCCCTTCATCATCCGGCGGCTCAAGGAACTCGGCCATGCCGACACCATCAAAAGCGCCAAGAAGATGCTTGAGCGCAAGGATGCCGAGGTGTGGGACATCCTCGAAGAGGTGATCCGCAACCACCCGGTGCTGCTGAATCGCGCTCCCACCCTGCATCGCATGGGCATTCAGGCCTTCGAGCCGATGCTCGTCGAGGGCAACGCGATCAAGCTTCATCCACTGGTCTGCAAGGGCTTCAACGCTGACTTCGACGGCGACCAGATGGCCGTGCATCTGCCGCTCTCCATCGAGGCACAGGTCGAGGCCCACACGCTGATGCTGTCCACCAACAACATCTTCAGCCCTGCCAACGGCGCCCCGATCATCAGCCCGTCCCAGGACGTGGTGATGGGTTGCTACTACCTCACGATGCTGCTACTCGGCCGCAAGGGCGAGGGCATGGTCTTCAAGAACGTCGAGGAGGTGGAACTGGCACACTCGCTTGGCAAGGTCGACACCCATGCCAAGATTCGGGTCAAGCTGCCAGCCGGTCGTCGCCTGAAGACAGACGTCGAAGCGCTCGGCAAGCCCGGCGCTGTGATTGAGACGACCGTCGGCCGCGTGTTGTTCAATTCGATCCTGCCGGAAGGGATGCTCTTCTACAACATTCCGATGCGATCGAGCGAACTCGCCCGAGTCATCTCCGACTGCTACCAGGCGCTTGGTCGCCGCAAGACGATCGATCTGCTCGACAACATGAACCGCGTCGGCTTCAGTTGGAGCACGCGGAGCGGCCTCTCCTTCGCCACGGACGACCTGATCACGCCCGCAAACAAGGGGCGGATCATCGGGAGTGCGGAGAAGGACGTTTTGAAGATCATGAAGCTCTACCAGCGTGGCGTGATCACCGACGGCGAACGCTACAACCAGGTGCTTGACGCCTGGACGCACGCCCGCGAGCAGATCACCAAGGAGATGATGGACGAACTCGAGCAAGACACCGACGCCCGGGATACGCGTTACGCCGGCTACGTGAACCCGATCTTCCTGATGGCGCATTCCGGTGCCCGAGGCGGCGTTGAGCAGATCCGGCAACTCGCTGGCATGCGAGGCCTGATGGCCAAGCCGTCTGGCAAGATTATCGAGACGCCGATCAAGGCGAACTTCCGTGAAGGCCTCACCGTGCTCGAGTACTTCAGCTCCACGCACGGTGCCCGCAAGGGTCTCGCCGATACGGCACTCAAGACGGCCGACTCGGGATATCTCACCCGCAAGTTGGCCGACGTGGCGCAGAACGTGGTCGTGACCATGCACGACTGCGGCACCACGCAGGGCATCGACAAGACGGTCATCTATCGTGGCGAGAAGGTCGAGGTCAGCCTCGCCGACAGCATCCGCGGCCGTACCAGCCGTGCCAACATCGTGAACCCGATCACCGATGAGGTGGTCGTGCATGAGGACGAACTGATCACCCGCACCATGGCCCGGCAGATCGAGGAACTCGGGCTTGAAAAAATCCAGGTTCGCAGTGCCCTCACTTGCGAAGCGCCCCTGGGCGTCTGCCGCCTCTGTTATGGCATGGATCTCTCCACAGGCTCGATGGTGGAAGAGGGCATGGCTGTCGGCATCATCGCGGCCCAGAGCATCGGCGAACCGGGTACGCAGTTGACGATGCGAACGTTCCACATCGGTGGTGTCGGTCAGCGTGCCATCGAGGAGAACGAGAGCCGTTCCAAGCGGGCTGGAACCGTCAAATTCACGCGTCTTCGGACGGTCCAGAACGAACAGGGTGAGCAGATCGTGCTCGCACGGAACGGTGAAATCGCCGTCGTTGATCCGAAGGGCCGCGAACTCGAAAAGTTTGAGATCCCGGCCGGTGCGATCCTGAAGGTCGCTGATAATGACGAGGTCAAGGCCGGAACCGTTCTCGTGCAGTGGGACCCGCACTCGATCCCGATCCTGTCAGAAGTGGCTGGCAAGGTGCGGTACGAGGACGTCATCGAAGGCGAGACTCTCCGCGTCGAAAAGGATCCCAGCGGGCACTTGCGGCGAATGGTGATGGAGCACAAGGGCGTCTACCATCCGCAGGTCGTGCTGGAAGATGAGTCGGGCAAGATCCTCGACTTCTACTACCTGCCCGAAAAGGCCTACATCGAAGTTTCGCCGGGCGAGAAGGTGGCTGCTGGTCACGTTCTTGCCAAGACGCCTCGCGAGGCGTCGGGCACTCAGGACATCACCGGCGGTCTCCCCCGGGTCACCGAGATCTTCGAGGCTCGGAAGCCGAAGGATCCCGCCATCATGGCCGAGATCGACGGCAAGGTCGAACTGCTCGGCGAGAAGCGTCGCGGCAAGCGGACCATCGTTGTGAAG
This sequence comes from Planctomycetaceae bacterium, assembly GCA_947459185.1. Lineage (GTDB taxonomy): Bacteria > Planctomycetota > Planctomycetia > Pirellulales > UBA1268 > CAMCQY01. Next base: position 28,473 of record CANHCU010000015.1, read on the forward strand.
AACGAGAGCGGCGTCGAGCGCGAGCATCTTGTCACGCACGGCAAGCATCTTCGCGTGCACGCAGGTGACATCGTCAAGGCCGGCGAGGCGTTGGTCGATGGACCGCTGGTGCCGCACGACATTCTTCGCATCTCCGGTGAGGAAGAGGTGCAGCGGTATCTGGTGCGTGAGATTCAAAATGTCTACCGCAGCCAACGGGTGGACATCGACGACAAGCACATCGAGATCATCGTGTCGCAGATGCTGCGGAAGGTGAAGATCGAGACGGTCGGCGACACCGACCTGCTTCCCGGCAGCGTGCTCGACAAGTTCGAGTTCAAGCAGGCCAACGACAAGATCGCAGCCGGTCTGCGGATCACGGAGAAGGGCGACAGCGAGTTCGCGGTGGGCAGCGTTGTTCCAAAGGACGTGCTGAGCCAGGCGAATGCCCAGATCGAGGCGCTGGGAGGCACTCCTGCCAAGGGCGCGAAGCCGAAGCCTGCGTCGGCGAGCACGCAATTGCTGGGCATTACCAAGGCCAGCGTGCAGAGTTCGAGTTTCATCTCGGCTGCGAGTTTTCAGGAGACGACAAAGGTGCTCACCGAAGCGGCGCTCGCCGGCAAGGTGGACAATCTCGTCGGCCTCAAGGAGAACGTGATCCTGGGCCACCTCATCCCTGCCGGCACCGGTTTCAACACCTTCCAGTCGGCAGAGGTCCGCGTGCGTCCCGAGGCGCTCGATGCCCTGCGTATTGATCGCGACAACGTGCTGACGCGGCAGTTTCCGTTGCTGGAGGCAGCCCCCCTCGGCGGAGACGTCCTGTCGGCGGGAGACTCTGCAGGCCAGGCCGCCATTGAAAGCGGTTCGGACGCCCTGTAGCCCCCCCTTCGATCGTCGTAAGCACGGCAGCATGGAAGCGTTTTGACCGTTAAAAACAGCACCGCCCGCCTTTTGGCCGGCTGGCTGTTTTGATCCGGAAGGAACGCCGAAGTATCGTCGAAGGCAGGAACACGCCGGCTGTCGCCGATGAAGCCGAGGCTGTGCTTCCACCGCCCTCCCTCCTTCCGCGGGAGTCCCGATGCTACGACCTTACTCCGTTCGCCGTGCCCGCCTGCCATGGATGGTGAGGCTGCTCTCCTGTTTCATGCTCGGCGCCTGCTCCACGCCCGTGCTTGCCCAGCCCTACAATCCCTACGCCGACGGACACGATCCGCTGCCTCCCGTCGCGGCGGACGGCACCCTCCACTGGGGCACGTTCTACAAATCTGCCGCCATCCAAAAGAGCTACGAGCGGCTCTGGGGGCTGGGGGCCTGCCGCGGAACGAACAAGGCAATCACGGTGCCGGTCGAACGAAACAAAATGGTCATCGACAACCTTCCCGAGGAGTCGTTCACCGGCCGGGTGCGAGCGACAACAGGCTCGCTGGCCGGCGGCATGGTGGCCTTTACCGAAGGCGGCTCGGTCGATCCGTCCGCGGCCGTGCTGATCGCACAACTTCACCCGGCCGGCGTCACGCTGATGCAGGTGGGAGGCCGCACATCGGTGGCCGCCATCAAGCCTGGCACGACGGTCCGTCTGCGGGCACAGGTGGATGACAAGGGCCGTGCTGCGGAGCCGATCCAGGCGATCGAAATCGTCACACCACCTCGCGACTTTACGCCCGATCCGGTTCGCGTTCGCACACTTACCACCGTCGTTGGCACGGTGGTGCAGGTTCGCAACAAAACGCTTCAAGTGAAGGTGGACGCGGGCCGCATCCGCCGTCTCACCCTGCCGCTCGCCGACGACGCGGAGGTCATGATCGTCGATGCTGCGGAGGTCGATCTCATCGCGCCGGGAGACGAGGTGGAAGTTACTGGCCGACGATGGAGCGGCGAGGGGGCCATGGGGGCCGGGACAGTCTTCACTTCTCGGATCATCGTCACCAAAGCGCCGCTGAAATCGCCGTTGCCCGCCCAGCCGGGGCCAGACCAGCTGGGTCTCAAGAAAGCTCCGTGATCCAGGCCGCCTCCCGCCAACACTTTGGCCACCCTGCTGGAACCGGGGCCCCTGAAACCGGTAGAGTGTCACCGGCGGCGCCCTCGACACGGCGTTCGTCCGGCAACAGTGCCGCGCGGCGAGTGTCGCATCGTGCGGATCGGTTCAGATGGCGGCATCGAAGAAATGGCTCGTGAGCGACGACCACCGCCTGCCCGTGGGGCAGATAGCGGCCCAAACGCTCCGCACACGCTTCGATGCCGTCTGGACGGAACTCCGGGCGTCCTGCACGATGTCGGACAACGCCGACCATGTTCATCAATTACGGGTGGCGACGCGACGCACCCTGGCCGCGTTCGATGCCTTTCACGCCATACTCCCCGCCAAACGCCGCGACTGGTTCGAAAAAAGGCTCCGGCGACTGCGTCGCGCGGCCGGCGAGGCCCGCGATCTCGACGTGCTCACCGCGCGTCTGGCAAGCAACAACGCGGTTCGGGCGCGATCCCGGCTGATCGCGATGCTTTCCAAACAGCGACGCAGGTCACGCGGTCCGATTCAGGAGCAGTTCGAAAAGCTCGTTGAAGCAGGCTGGAGGTCACGGGTCGATCGACTTCTCGAGGATGTCTGCAGCCGGCGACGTCGGCTCGGCTTTCGGACCTTTGCACGCCGGCGGTTCAAGCCGATGATCGCCTCGTTCTTCCAGCGTGCCGACCACAAACTGCACGACCCGGATGAGATCCATTCGCTGCGAATCGAAGGCAAAAAGCTTCGCTACTCGCTGGAGATCTTCGCCTCAATCTTTCCAGCCCGCGCCCTCGCCCGATGCCAGGAGTCTCTCGAGCAACTCCAGAAGACGCTGGGGGAGTTCACCGACCATGCGTCCGCGGCAAACCGCTTCGAACGCTGGGCACGAACCGCCGACGCAGGCCCCAATCGCGACATGCTCATCTCATTGTATGACGATGAGAACAGGCAGGCCGATATCGCCCGCAAGGCTTTTTCGAAGTGGTGGAGTCCTGTCCGCCGCCGGTCACTCCGCCGCCGCTTCGAACGCACCCTGCGGCGTTCCGCATGAAACGACCTGCCCCCCGCGACACCCCCTCCTCCGACGTCACATTCTCGCGCCGCCTGCCTGCCGTGGCCGTGCAGATCGGAATCGCTCTGGCCGCAGCGGCGCTTGTGTGGGCGATCAGTTCGACAGCCCTCGACCGCGCCGACGGGAGGCCTCGGGCTGGCATCGGTGGGTTTCAGCCGACCGCAGCCGACTCCCAGTCGGCACCACGGGAATCGCCTGCGGATATGGCCTGGATTCCTGGAGGCGAGTTCTCGATGGGCTGCGCCGACCCACGCGGGCAGCCGTTTGGTGGCCCCGACCCGATGCGGGACGCACGTCCGATTCATCCTGTGCGTGTCGATGGCTTTTGGATGGATCGCACGGAGGTGACAAACGACCGCTTTGCTGAGTTCGTTGCCGCGACAGGCTACGTCACGGTGGCGGAACGACCGCCCAGACAAGAGGATTTTCCTGATGCACCCCCTGAAAACCTTGTCGCTGGCTCTCTGGTCTTCACACCACCGTCAGCCCCCGTCCCGCTGACCAATCATTACGTCTGGTGGAACTACGTGGTGGGGGCGGACTGGCGGCATCCCACCGGCCCTGCGAGTTCGATCGAGGGCCATGGCAACGATCCCGTGGTGCAGATCGCGTACGAAGACGCGACGGCGTTCGCGGCGTGGGCCGGCAAACGGCTCCCCACGGAAGCCGAGTGGGAATTCGCGTCCCGCGGCGGGCTCGCTGGCAACCTGTATCCCTGGGGCAATGCGTTCCGCCCCGGCGGCCGACACATGGCCAACACCTGGCAGGGGCGGTTTCCACTGGAGAATACCGCCGCTGACGGCTACGCCGCCGTGGCGCCGGTGGGATGTTTTCCGGCCAATGCCTACGGACTCCACGACATGTCGGGGAACGTCTGGGAGTGGTGTTCCGATTGGTATCGCCACGATGCGTATGCCACGGCCTTCGCCGCGGGCAAGCCCGAGCGAAATCCGATCGGTCCAGCCGACAGCTTCGACCCCCAGGAACCGCACGAAAAGAAACGCATTCTACGTGGCGGTTCCTTTCTCTGCTCCGACGAATACTGCGCCCGCTACATCGTGGGCACCCGCGGCAAAGGCGAGCCCTCGAGCGGCTGCAACCACATCGGCTTCCGGTGCGTGAAGCCTCGGTAGCTCGGTGGTGCTGCGCCGCCGGGGACAGCAGAAGTACTTCGTCCGCCGTTCCCCGGCTACCCAAGACGGCATGGCAGGATGTCATGCGCAGCACCAGCAAACTGCGTTTGCCAAGAAAAAACGACACGATGTCGTGTTTTTCGTAGAGGCAGCTCCTCGAGCTTCCGCCGATCCCCGGCTCCCGTCTACACGCGAAACATGGCATCCTGCCATTTTCGCTTGGCGGGCCTCCGCCCGCTGGTGCTAACCCGGCCCTCCGGGCCTGGCGCTGTATCGCTATGCGTCCTGCTGAATCCGTGAGGGGCTGCCCATGCCACGAGAGCCGGCGTTGCTGACAAGCGCAGGCAGGATGCCGGAGCGCAGTCAGCATCGAGTGAGCGAAGGCAGGATGCCGTAGCGAACGTCCGGCGACGTGGCATGGGCAGCCCCTCACCGCTTCATCAGTTTTCGGAGGCCGGCGAGGGTTCGGGTGTTGGCAACGTCGCTGGCCTCGAGGCCGGCGCGGCGGGCCTGAAGCACGCCGCACCGCATCATGTCGAGTCCCCGCGTCGAATGCGCATCGGTGGAGATCACGATCTTGACGCCCGCTTTTTTCGCGGCGGCTGCGTGATGCTCGTTGAGGTCGAGTCGCCACGGGTTGGCATTGATCTCCAGAAACGTTCCCGTCCGCGCCGCGGCGGCGATCACCGCCTCGATATCGACGTCGTACGGCGGACGACGGTTGAGTAGCCGCCCGGTGGGATGGCCGATCACGCTCACGTGAGGGTTCTCGATCGCCTCGATGATCCGGGCCGTGATCTGCTCCCGGGGCTGATTCTGCCCGTAATGCAGACTGGCGACCACCCAATCCGCCTTCCCCAAAACGTCATCGGGAAGGTCGAGCCCCCCCTTCTCCAGCATGTCAACCTCGATCCCCTTCAGCACCACGATCGGCGGGCTGCCTTCCTCGGCCAGTGATTCATTGAGCCGATCGATATCGTCCCATTGTTTCAAGAGCCGACCTTTGTCGAGGCCGCGGGCCATCGTCACCCGCTGGCCATGATCGGTGATCGCGATGTAGTGAAGCCCGCGGGCGATCGCCGCACGGACCATCTCCGCGAGCGTGTCCTCGCCGTCGGTGGCAGTGGTGTGCATGTGGAGATCGCCGCGCAGATCGGCCAGTTCCACCAGCGCAGGCAGCGTGCCGCGTTCGGCCTCTTTGATTTCGTCGCGAGCCTCGCGAAGTTCTGGCGGCACCCATGGCAGCCCCACCGCACCGTAGACGTCCTGCTCGGTGGCACCAGCGACCAACGCTCTTTTGCTGGGCTTCGTGTCGCCCTCGGCTTCCGAGCCAAGTGTAAAGACGCCGTATTCGTTGATCGTCAGCCCCCGGTCGCGGGCCAACGATCGTAGCCGCACATTGTGCTCCTTCGAACCGGTGAAATACTGGAGCGCCGCCCCGAATGAGTCGTGTTCGACGACCCGTAAATCGATTTGCACGCCCCGTGGCCCGCGGACGCTCGTCTTTGTCTCCCCACGGAGCAACACCGCCGACGTCTCGTTCCAGGCGTGCAGCCTGTCCATGACGGCGACGGAGTCGTCACTGTCCACGACAAAATCGAGATCGCCCACCGTCTCCCGGCCCCGCCGCCAGCTGCCTGCCCCTTCGATCCGTCGTACCTGCGGGCACCCGCGCATCCAGACAAGCACGTCCTGCACGATCGCGTCGGCTTCCTGCCAGAGCAGCCGGGCATGCTCAGGGTCCTTGGCAAAGGCGATGTTTCCCAGAATCGCCGCTTGGGTTTTCGCCCCAAATCCTTTCACGCCCGCGACCTGTCCATCACGACAGGCTTTTTCCAACGCGTCGAGGGAGTCGATACCCAACTGATCGACCAACAGCTTCACCTTCTTAGGGCCAAGCCCAGGCACCCGCATCAGCTGAAACACCACAGCCGGCACCGCCTTTTGCAGGTCGGTCAGCAGCGGCAGCCCGCCCGTGTCCAGAAGCGTGCCGATCTTCTCCGCCAGGTCGCTTCCGACGCCCTCGAGGTCAGTCAGGGAGCGACCGGAATCGTCCCGGACGGCGGCCAGCGACTCGACCATGCCGTCGATGGTCCGGGCGGCGTTGCGGTATGCCCGCACGCGGAAGACATTGCCCCCCTGATACTCGAGCAGATCGGCGACCTGCTCGAACGTGGCTGCGATCTCGGCATTCGTCACGGCGTGCCTCTGGACAACGATCTGGGAACCATCACCGCGGATGCGGGCGGCATCTCGCAGAGTCCCGAGTCGTCATCGTATCAGGCCAGACGCTACTGCACGCGGCCGGGCAGCGAGGCCGTCGGGTAGCCCGTGGGCCGTGCCATCTGCGACGGATGCCATCCAGTGGTGTGCTGCCATGATGGAGTGTGTCCGGTCGGTTCGAGCAGTTTCGGGAATGCGCCCGTGGCAGGGTTGGGGCCTCCGCCAGGGAGAACCGGCATGCCATTGCTGTCAGTGGTGCTCGTGCTGCCCGTGCCATTCCCACTCATGGGGGCCAGCGACGGAGCCGGCGTGCCGTTGGCGGGGGCCCGATACGGCTGCATCATTGGCGCGGTGATTCCCGGGCCAACGGGAGTGGTGGGTGCGGTCGAAGCTGCGGAGCCAGCTCCATTCGCTGCCGGCGTCCGCTGCAGTTCGGGAATCGGCTTCAGCGACGGTGTCGGCGAGAGCATCGGCGGGGCGGTGGGCTGAGGCTGCACAGCAGCAGGCGCGGGTGCCGCGTACGTGCCGCTCTGTGGCACGACCGGCTGCTGGAAGGTCGGCTGCTGGTAGACAGGCTGTTGCATGCCCTGCTGCGGCACCATAGCGGGCGCCATCGCCGGGGCTGCGATGTTCTGCGGCTGCCCAGGCTGGATCATTTGCTGCGGCACATCGGCTCCGGCAGCGCCCCAGGCCTGCGGAGTCGTCTGGACGGTAGAAGCGAACGGACTCGACACCGCGCCTGCGGTGGTGGGCGCCATCATCGGCGCCGTCGCCGCTCCCGGCACGCCGTAGGCACCAGGCGCCGAGTATCCAGGCTGCATCTGCACGTACTTGGTCGAGTAGACCGCCCGATACTGCGTCACCGGCACATTCACCGGCTGCTGCACGTACTGAGTTACCTGCTCCATGCAATCCCGCGGGCATCCGGTGCAGGGATCAATTTCGCTCGACGGCTTGTAGCTGGTGACAGGCACGCACTGGTACTGCGTCCGGTAGGTGGTCTCGGGCACGTAGCTCACCTGCTGCACCGGCACGACGACTGGCGGCGGCGGTGCCGGGATCGGAGCCGCGACGGGCGCGTAGATCGGCGCAGGGACCGGCGCCACCGCATATGCCGCCGGCGCCTTGCGGCAGCCCGCAAAAAGTTCGGAGAGGCAGCACTGTGCCTCGCACGCGGACGGCATCATGCATGCCGTACCGCCTGCCAACAGCACAATAAAGAGGGGACGCCGGATTCTCATCTCACACTCCTGAAGCTCGGTGGGCCGACCAGCCGGTCACGCCGGCTCGATCACCATCTTCCCTAGCCTAGGTTGCGCTCTGGTGCGCCTGCGTAAGAAAAGCCGTCTGCGAATTCATGAATTCCGTGACGGCCGCCGTCAGAACCGTCATGGCCGTCAGGACCGGTGCCCACGACCGCACGGACGCGGCGTCGGCCCGCCTCGAACCGGTCATAGAGCGCGTAGAGCGACTCGCGAAGATTGCCGCTGTGGTTGGCAAATGCCGCATCGATGTCGGCCTCGCAGATCAGCGTCCCGTGCCAATCCGGGTAATGCGGAAGGCTGCGGACAATGGCACGCAGCAGGCTCGCACTCGTGCCGCACCGCGTGAGTTCCGGCATGCCCACTCCACGGTGCGACGTCACAAGCAGCCCACAGCCCGAGAGGCGGGCGGCCAGTCGCAGCAGGATCCGGGTGGCAGGGCCAATGCATTCCCAACTGTCGATGCAGATCGTCGCACCGGCCACCGACTGGCAGATCGCCCGCCAGGCCGCCAGGCCGTCCCGCCACGAACGCAGACGGAAGCGCGGCGACTGACCACCACGGCGTTCGATCGCCTCGGCGAGATGCGCCAGCAGCGTCGACTTGCCGCTGCCGTGAGGGCCGACGATGGCCGCCGTGCCGCCGAGATCCCGGAGCCGTTCAAGCAGCCCTTCGACATCGACAGGCCGGCCCGCGTCATCGAGCTGCTCGATCCTTCCCGGCCGAGTGAATCGTGTTGAAAATGGGTTCGACACCATGGCACGCTTCCGTCAGGCCCTCGATTCCGAAAGACGGGCGGGTGGAATCCGCCCGAGGACGAAGACGTGCTCCGACACGAAGTCGCGGGAGCCGTCAAAGAACAGCCGCACCCGGACGCACCAGCGGACCTTGACGATCAGCCCTTCGTAGGACAGCGGGCTCTGTGGCAAGGGCGTTGAGAATGCGCCGGTCGACAATGCCGGTGGCATCATTGCACGGTCCGTGATCCGCTGGAAGAAATGCACCCCGAGATCCTCCTCGCCCTTTCCCTCGGTGTACCACAGGACGGAGTGCTCGATCGCACGGATGCGTTCTCCATCACAGCCCTCGATGCGGTAACGGACGGCGACCTGGTCACGGGGCTCATGCTGACGATGTGGCCTGTCAAACTGCACCTCGACTCTCGGCATGGCCTGGCTGCGGTCGGCTGCGGTGTTCATCGTGTCACCTCGGTCGATCGCAACGCATCGCGGGACGCCAGCGGTCGAGGCGGTGGCGCAGCCAACTCGGCATTGGGAGGAAACACGACGACCGGGAAAATCCGGGAAAACGCAGGCCAGCGTTCCGGTGTGCCGCGCACGACGAGCCGCCAACGGACGGCGTTATGGGCTGATGTGAAGGAATGCATGGCGTCCTGGGGAACTTCGACCACCGCCCGCGCCTCGAACCGGGAATGGGGCTCCGCGCTGACATCATGAAAATCCGCCACCGGCTGTTTCCAGACCACCACGTGCTCCGTGCGGGTGTCGGTTCCCTGCCGGAACGTTGCCTGCTCTTCCAATTCGAGCGACAGGGTGAGTGATCGAATCGTACCTGTGCCTCCCTGTGCAAGGAGAACGTCATACCGCCGACCGGGGAGCATCGGATGATCCGAAATTTCGAGTTGCGTCGGACCAATAGCCGTCGCGAAAACGAGACTTCTTGCAAAGAGGACGCCTCCACCGATGCCAACGCCCAGAAACGGCACCAGAAGAGCAAACAGCCACCAGTCAATTCTGCCCCCCAACAGGTCCAAGCCGGCCCCCACGGCGAGCACGACGACAACGGCATTCCAGAGCACGGCGAACAATCCAAAGCCCACCAATGTCCAACTCTCAGGGCTTTCGATCGGCAGCCGATACCGCAGAATCGTCCCCGGTGAATTGACCAGATCGTCCCACACGGGAACGGCTGGATAGCCGGGAGCTGCCTGCGCCGGCTGGGCCAGCGGATCGAGCAGTTCGGAAAGTCCGACGGACGCAGCCCGGTGTTCCTCCGACTTGCCCCAGGCACGCAGGCCGCGGACCAGGCCCGTTCCACCGATGAGAACGAGGGCGCCCGGCAGCAGGAGCGACAGCAGCCAGAGCCACCAGCTATAGCCACGCTGCAGCACCACCGTCTGGGGTGCCGATGGGTCATACCAGCACGTCGTCTCTTCACCGAGCTTCCATTCAGCGAGCCGACGCAACGCCGCCTCTCGGTCGGGGGTGTTCTCGGCGGACGGGCCGTGGCTCCACGATTCACGCACGGTGCCGTCGGTCAGATACCGGACGCGGAGACAGGGTCGCCAACTCGTGATCACCGTGCCGGGAGGATCGGCGACGGTCGTTCGCGCCAATCCCTTGGCGAGGATCGTGCCTTTGCTTTCACGAAACTCGTGGTTGATCCGCCACTCCGGAGCAGCCACGCCAGACACGAGGATCGCGCCGAAACAGAGGCCGGCCACCAGCAGCGTCCCGTGGAACAGACCGTCGCCAAAGACTCCCCAGTCCCGAGAGCCAGTCCGCCGATGGCCGCGTTTTTTTGCGAAAAATCGCGGCAGCCTCACGATCGATCTCCTGCGGGCCGACATGTCTATGTCCATGCAACGTCACACGCGGTGCATCTCCGCGCACCCGACGCTGCCCGCCTCCGAACCGTTCTCGTCAGGCCTGACTGCAGCTTTCTTCACGTGTCTCTTGGCTCCCGGCAACGCTGCCGACCATGCCGCGCAGCGACCGTGGCCCAGTGGAGCCGGCCGGCGACGCGGGGCTAGTGCGATAAAAACCGATTTTTTCGAGCGCGCGATAGACCTCTTCCAACGTTTTCTCACCGAAGTTGGAAATGGAAAGAAGGTCGGCCCGGGTGCAGTTGAGCAGGTCGTGCACCGTGAAGATGCCTTTTTCCTCGAGGCAGTTGGTGGTGCGGACAGACAGTCCGATTTCAGCCGTACTCATTTCGAGCTTCTCGGCCATTTCGTCCGACTGTGTCAGGTTCTTGTAAGGAATGCGGGGCATGGGGTCCCTCCCGTGCGACATGAATTCTGCGGTCTACCGGGCGAATGTGCCCGTGACTGGTGAGCACTGAATATAATCCAAATGTCCGGAATCCGGCTACCTGTGGACCGTCCGAAGCGCCACGCCGTCGCCGGGGCACACGGCCCCGCCACCCCCCCGAAACTCCCGTGCCCGCCCATCCTTCACCTCTTTCTCTGGACTCGCTCAACCCGTCGCAACGGCTCGCCGCCACGCATGTCGAGGGACCGCTGCTGGTGCTAGCAGGGCCAGGGAGCGGCAAGACACGCGTCGTGACACACCGGATCGCGCACCTGATCTTTGCCGGTGTCCCGGCCGAGCAGATCGTGGCGCTGTCGTTCACGAACAAGGCCGCAGACGAGATGCGTCGCCGTGTGTCGGAGCTCGTCGGACCGCAACCGGTCGAGATGGGAACATTCCATCGGTTCGCCGCCCGTCTCCTCCGCCGACACGCCCGGCTCGCCGGCCTCACGAGCGACTACTCGATCCTCGACCCCGACGACGCCGGCTCGTTGCTCAAGCGGGCCGCCAAGAAACTCGGACTGTCGCTCACCCACACGCCGATCGATCGTGTGGCAGGGGTGATCAGCCGGGCCAAGAACGATCTCCTCACGCCCGATTCGTTCGAGCCCCGCTGGGGCCGTCCGGTGGATGAGGTAGCCCAACGGGTTTGGCCCGTGTACCAGCAGATGCTCCTCGCGGCGAACTCGGTCGATTTCGACGATCTGCTCGTGCACGTGGCCCGCATGCTGATGGACAATGCCGACCTGCGGCACATGCTCGACGCCCGACACCGCTGGATCCTGGTTGACGAATACCAGGACACGAACGCGGTGCAATATTGCATTGTGCGTGGACTCTCGATCGATCACCCCAACCTCGCGGTGACAGGCGACCCCGATCAGGCGATCTACGGTTGGCGGGGGGCGAGCATCCGCAACATTCTGGAATTCGAGCGAGACTACCCCGCAGCCACGGTCGTCACGCTCGAACACAATTATCGGAGCACCTCCAATATTCTCGGCACCGCCGACCGGCTCATCGCCCACAACAGCCGTCGGAAACCGAAGCGATTGATCACAGACGCTCCCCCGGGCCCGCCGGTTCGGATCGTGCTCGATGCATCCAGCCACGACGAGGCTGATCGCATCGCGGATGAGATTGCCATTGCCCTGGCGGGCGGCGCCCGCACGCCCAGGGATTACGCCATCCTGTTTCGCACGAACGCCCTGTCGCGGTCGCTCGAGGTGGCATTGCGTAGTCGCGGCGTTCCCTACGCGCTCGTGCGCGGGCTCGAGTTCTTCAAGCGTCGCGAGATCCGTGACGTGGTCGCATGGCTGCGCCTCCTCAAGAATCCCCGCGACGACGAGGCGCTGCTGCGAGTGGTAAACGTGCCGCCGCGCGGCATCGGCAAACAATCGCTCGACAGGTTGCTGTCGTGGGCCGGTGACCACCGGGCCAGCCTCCTGGAGGCGGCCGCCGTGGCGGCCACAATTCAAGGCATCTCGAAGCGGTCCGCCACGGCGCTGGTCCAGTTTGGACGGCTCTACGGCGAGCTGGCAGAACTGGCCGGGGGGGCGGCGAGCAGCGTGGCCGCCTTGCTCGATGCGGTGCTCGACAAGACAGGCTATCGCACGATGCTCGCGGCGGATGGGGGAGACGAGGGCGGAGAGGATCGTCTGGCCAACGTCGAGGAACTCGTGACCGCAGCCCGGCAGTGCGACGAGTCATTCCAGCCCATTGTTCCCGGCGACGACGCCCTGGGGGCGTTCCTGGAATCGACAGCCCTGGTGGCTGACACCGATGCCTGGGATGCGCAGGAAAACCGCGTCTCGCTGATGACGCTCCATGCCGCCAAGGGTCTGGAATTCCCCGTGGTCTACCTGGTGGCGATGGAAGACGGCATCCTGCCCCACGAGCGGAGCCTCGATCATCCAGATCAGTTAGAGGAGGAACGGAGGCTGGTGTTCGTGGGCATCACGCGGGGCCGTGAGGAGGTGCACGCCAGTGCCTCCCGAATGCGTGATTACCGCGGCACCCGCCGCATCTCGGCCCCGAGCCTGTTTCTCACCGAAATGACCGGCACCGAGACGGTGGTCACAGGTGCCGAGGCCCCGACGTTGGGCGTTCCCTGGGCCGGCCCCGGCCGGGAGCGGAGCGACGAGTATGCACAGGTCGCCGGAGATGACGAACCGGACGCCGACTCAGCCGGATTACCGGTCCGCGGCCCCACGACGCTTCGGGCGGATGGCCTCGTGCTGGAGCTGGAAGACTCGGACGCGTCGGCAGGGATCGAAATGCGGCCACGACCGCGGCAGAAGGACGCGGCCTCCCGCCGACGCGGCCTCGATGCGGCGATCGGGCGGGCGTCCGACCTCGCAAGCCGGTTGGGTGGCCTGCCGCCGGTCAAGCGAACCTACGAGGTCGGACAGCGGGTACGGCACGCCGAGTACGGCGAGGGCAGCCTCACGGGAATCAGCGGCACCGGCCCCCGCGCCGTCGGCATCGTGATCTTCGACGGCCCGGCCGGCACACGAAAATTCATCCTCGGCCATGGGGCTTTGGAGTAAGTGGCTGGCTTCACGAAAAACACGACATCGCGTCGCCGGGGACGGCAGAAGTACTTTGTCCGCCGATCCGACGGCGGAAGGGCTCGTCGCGTTGGCTTTCAGGCCTCGGGCCGTGCGGCCAAGTCTCCTTCCACGACCTACGGCAGCGCAATCCTCAGAAGGTCGAAAAATCCAAAAGCTCCTCGAGCTTCCGCGGATCCCCGGCTCGTCAACCGCATGGCATCCTGCCATGCCATCCAGATAGGGCGGGCTACCGCCGTCCGCCATGGTCACGCCACCAGGCAACGGCGGCGGCGAGGCCGACGTCGAAGTCCTGCTTCGGCTCCCACCCCAGCAGCCGGCGGGCGCGTGAGATGTCGAGGCCGCGGCGAGGCTGCCCATCGGGCTTCGTGGTGTCCCATTCGATCCGGCCCTGGAAATTGCAGGCCTTGGCAATCCGGCCAACGAGATCGCGGATCGGAATCTCCTCACCCCCACCAAGATTGATCGGCACCGGTTCTTCCATCACCTCAGCCGCCCGCACGATGCCCTCCGCGGCATCGTCAACATAGAGAAATTCCCGGGTTGCCGCACCGGTTCCCCAGCAGACGATCTGGGGCTCTCCAGCCAGCCTGGCCTCCTCGCACTTGCGAACAAGCGCGGGGATGACGTGGCTCGATCGGGGATCGAAGTTGTCACCGGGGCCGTACAGGTTCACCGGCACGAGCACGGCGCTCTTCAAGCCATACTCGCGGCGATACCCGTCGAGCATCACGAAGACCGCCTTCTTGGCAACGCCGTAGGGGGCATTCGTTTCCTCCGGGTACCCATTCCAGATATTCTCTTCGCGAAAGGGAATCGGAGAGTGCTTGGGGTAGGCGCAGACAGTGCCCGTATGCACGAACTTCTCGAGGCCGCGCCGCCGGGCGTGCTCGACCAGATGCAATCCCATCGCCATGTTCGCGTAGAAGAATCGGCCAGGGTGCTCCATGTTGGCGCCGATGCCACCCACCTCGGCCGCGAGATGGAGCACGACATCCGGCCGGGCGGTTTCGTAGAGCCGTTCCACGTGCGACTCGACCGTGAGATCAAAATCCCGGCGGCGCGGCACGACGATCTGCTCGTCCGCCACGCCCCGCTGGCGGAGCACGCGGAGCACGGCCTGCCCCAGAAAGCCTGCGCCGCCTGTCACGACGATCCGTTTTTTCGCAAGGTCGGTCACGGTGGGCTGTTCCTCACGACGCTCCAGGCCGTCAGCGGTTGGGGATGGTGCCTTCATGCCCGGCGGCGACGAGCACCTGTTCTTTGCGGGCCAGTTCGAGATCGGCGTCCACCATGCGAACGACCAGCTCGTCGAACGAACACCGCGGCTTCCAGCCGAGCTTCTCCCGGGCCTTCATCGAGGAGCCGAGAAGAAGATCGACTTCTGCCGGCCGAAAATACCGCGGATCGATCTCCACGAAGTCACGGTAGTCCAATCCCAGGCGGCCGAAGGCCTTTTCGCAGAATTCGCGAACCGAGTGCGTCTCGTCCGTGGCGATCACATAGTCGTCAGGCTCGTCCTGCTGCACCATGAGCCACATCGCCTCGACATAATCACCGGCGAAGCCCCAGTCACGCTGCGCGTCGAGGTTGCCAAGGTAGAGCTTCTGCTGCATGCCCAGCTTGATGCGGGTGGCGGCTCGAGTGATCTTGCGGGTCACGAATGTCTCGCCACGTCGCGGGCTTTCATGGTTGAAGAGGATCCCGCACGAGGCATGCAGCCCGTAGCTCTCCCGATAGTTGACGGTGATCCAGTGGGCGTAGAGCTTGGCCACGCCATAGGGCGAACGTGGATAGAACGGCGTCGTCTCCCGCTGTGGTGTTTCCACAACCTTGCCATACATCTCGGAACTCGAGGCCTGGTAGAACCGGACCGTGCAGCCGACGGCGTCCTGGAAGTCACGAATCGCCTCCAGCAGCCGGAGCGTGCCCACGGCAGTGACATCCGCCGTGTAGGTCGGCTGGTCGAAGCTCACCCGCACATGGCTCTGCGCTGCCAGGTTGTAGACCTCCGCCGGCTGAATCTCACGGATGAGGCGGGCCAGACCGTTGCCGTCGGCCATGTCACCATGATGCAGGACGAGGGGCCGATGGACGTCGTGGATGTCGCGGTAGAGATGCTCGATCCGCTGCGTGCCGAACGTGCTCGACCGACGCACGAGACCGTGCACCTCGTAGCCTTTGTCGAGCAGCAGTTCGGCCAGATAGGAGCCGTCCTGGCCGGTGATGCCGGTGACCAGTGCGCGTCGGGGACTCGAGGACATGCGGAATCCAGCCTTTATGCTCACGAGACGTCCGCTCAGGACGACGCTCACGACGATACACTGGCGGCAGCTGTTTACAAGGTGCGTTGGCCGGGCTGCGTCTGCTCCCGCAGGGCGGCATCGAAATCCGCCAGCGTCGCCCCCATGAAATCAACGCACACCTTCGATCCGACACCAGGTGGCAGCGGCGTTTCGTCGATGATCACATAGAGTTTGTAGACAGCCTTGGCAGCGGCCAATTCGATGCGGGCGATCTGCGGAGCGATCCAACGCCCATCCACACCGTAGGTCCAGAATACCCGGAGCGTCTGCCCCGACTTGCGAAACGTGCCTGTGAACACTTCGGCGGTACGATTGTCGGCGAGGGGAACGGTCAGCCTGTGCTCAGTCTCGGCGATCTCGAAGCCGGCCCCCGGATAGCAGCGGTCGGGCGTGTGGCCCGAGGCATCATGGGGTGTGGCACAGACAACGAACGCCGACAGCCGCGCCTTCGATTTCGTGTTGGAGTAGGCACGGGAAATGTGCCCCACGGCGCCCGCTCGCTCCAACTCCTCGGGATTGGATTCCAGTTCCTCCACAGCCTCCCAGTCGCCGACCGCTTTGGGAAACAGCTTCTCCAAACGCTCCGCAGACTGCTGCAGTTCCGCTGCCACGTTTCGTCCGGTCCAGCGGTCCGTCATCCGCCCTTGCAGATAGGTCGCGCCGATGACCACCGCGGCGGCGGCGATCGCTGTCACCATGCCACTGGATGCTCTCATACCATGTGCCTCAATGTCCTTGTGCGACAGGCCGGGTCGATCCGGATGATTCGAATCCTCACGCCGGCACCGGCAGAGCCGACCGTCGCCGCGACGGGGCAGCGGCGCCGCCGTGCACGACCACACCCAACAACCGCCCGCCGACCGACCGCAGCCGCTCGACGGCATCCGCCACCTGCGGCACGCGACTGACGTTCAGCATGGTGGACAGGATCACCGCATCGCTCTGCTGGCCCAGCAGCAGCGGATCGGACACATCCAGCACGGGGCCCGCGTCGATCACGACATGGTCGAACGAATCACGAAATCCCTGGATGATCCTGGCCAGCTCCGGCCGCGACAACGCCGAGATCGCAGCATAGTCGCAGGTGCCGCCGGTCACGGCGAACAGGCCCTCGATGCTGGTGGGCTGAACGGCTTCGTCATTGCCAAGTTCACCGCGAAGGAGTTCCGGCAGTCCGGCACGCAACTCCAGCCCCAAGGCAAGGTGCGCTCCGGGGTGGCGCAGGTCACCGTCGAGAAGCAGGGTGCGTTTGTCGGCGCGGGCGAGGCTGGCAGCGAGCTGGGCGGCACAGGTCGTCTTGCCCTCCCGCTCCACGGCACTGGTGACGAGGATCACCTTCGGCGCCTCGCGGCCGGTCTGGGCAATGAGGGTCCGGATCGTGTCGCCGCGCTCGGCCATCACGGCACCCGGATCCTGTCGCCTCCCCAGCCTCGAAGCCAGAGGGAACGTGCCGAGCACCCGCACGCCAACGCGTCGCAAGACATCGTCGGCCGCGTTGACGTGGTCCCTCAGATACTCCCTCAACACGATCCCACCGCCCCCGAGCGTGACTCCAGCCATTCCCGCCAGCATCGTGAGCGCGACACGAAACAGCCTGTCGTTCCCCCGGGGCACGCCCGCCGGCTCGACCAGGGTCACGCGATTAGGCATGTTGAGGTCGATTGCCGAGCTTTCGAGTTCGATGCCGATCTGATCGGTCACTTTCTGCAGGTGTTCGAGTTCCACCTTTCTCGCGTCCATGTCCGCATTGGCCTTGCCCAGTTCGGTCACTTCCTTGGACAGCTTGTCGAATTCCTTCGATGTGTCTTCGAGGGTTTTGACCAGCATTTCCCGACGTTTCTTGAGCACGACCGGTGTCTCCGACCGTCGGCCGATCTGGTCGATCATGAGCTGGGAGACGATCGCCGGGCGAAGCTGGCGACGCCGGTTCTCGATACGCTCGGCCAACTCCTGCCCCTGCGCCCTCAGCCTCCGCACGGCTGGTTCACTGCCTGCACGGGAGCTCCGCTGCTCCTGGAAAGAGATCGCCTCCTCGATGCCAGCGAGTCGGTCATTCAACTCGGCGATCTGGGGATCTCGCGACAGCGTCGCCTCGATCATCTCCTCTGGCAGCGATTCCTCCGGCGAGATCTCACCGTTCTCCCGAGCCTCGGCGATCCAGAGCTCGGCGTCGATGGCGGCGATGTCCCGCTGCGTGTGGACGAGCAGCCCTCGGAGGGTGCCCACGTGATCCATCAGCAAACCGCGCTGGGTGGCGACCTCTGAGCTGTCCCGTGTGCCCAACGTCCGCGCCAGGTTGTTGAGCGTCTCGCGACGGCTCCGCAACTCCGACATATTTTCCTTGAATTTTTTCTCGAGCGCATCGCGACGGCCGAGACGCTCGGTCCGCTCCTTGTTGACCACGTCATCGAGAAACGACGTTGTCACTGCGTTGAGAATCTTGGCGACGTCTTCCGCTTTCTTGCCCCGCAGCCTGACCTGCACGACCTCCGACTCCGGCGAAGCGGAAACGATCAACCCTCGCGAGAGCCAGCCGATCGGATCGCCCCCCGCCTCGCGGAGCGTTTCCAGGTCCTCAATCCCCGGCTTTCGCAGCGCCGCCTGCAACACATACGGGCTCTTCATCAGCTGCAGCTGAGTCTTCTTATACGATTCGTATTCGGCACTGTCGCGGCCGCGGCTGAGCATGCCCCCCTTGTCCCGCACCCGGAGCCAGGCCACCGCCTCGTATCCCCGGGGCATGAAGATCCACGCCGGCACGGCTGTCATCAGCCCCAGAAGCAGTCCCAATGCCGCAGCTGGCAGCCAACGCCGACGAAACGCATGAACCAGACGGACATAATCGACTCCGACAGACGCGTGCTCGCCTCCGCCCTGAGGCGGGAGCAGCATCGGGCCCATCTGCGGCTGGAGCGGCGCAATCCCACCGTCCCTGCCGTCCCTGACAACGAGCGCTCCCGCCAACGCCCTCGCCGCGGCGGGTGCCTGTTGCTCGTCCACGGCTGTGTTCGGATCGCTCATTTGGTCCATTCGCCCGTGCTGAGGCACCACACCGTCGCAAGACAGTGGCATGTGCACCACGCCTCGCAACAACGCAGCCGCCGGTCAGAACCGATTCTAACCTGTCTTGTCGTTCCCATGGCCGGCAGCGTCACTCTTTCGACCAGACATGAGCATCCCGGCCTGAAACACCGGGCCCGCCGCAGCCTGACCACTCGGTCGATGGCGGCCGCCCCCGTCAACCGTTGTTCCCAGCGTTGTTCCCAGCGTTGTTCCCAGCGTTGTTCCCAGCGTTGTTCCCAGCGTTGTTCCCAGCG
>CANHCU010000016.1 GCA_947459185.1 Planctomycetaceae bacterium
ACAATGGCGTCTTCACGAAGGACGGCCGTATGGTCGTCTGCTTCCGCGACCAGGCCATCAACAGCCCCACCCGCGGCGATTTTGTCGCCTGGGTCGGCACCTACGACGACCTCAAACAGGGACGTCCGGGCCAATACCGCATCAAGCTGTTGCAGGACTTCAGCAAGAAAGGCGACTGCGGCTACGCCGGCGTCGAACTCCTCGCCGACGGCACGATCGTCGCCACGACCTATGTCAAGTACGCTCCCGGCCCCGAAAAAAACTCGGTCGTAAGCGTGCGATTCATGCTGAGCGAGACCGACTCACTCAACGGCCGAAGAGAATGAGAGGCCAAAACGAGATGCAGCTATGTTCGTCCACGGTCCCATACGTCCACGTTCCCATAAAAGCCCCCTGCGGAAGCTGGGGGACACCGCGTGGGCGGCGGTGACCGCTCTCCCTGCGGCGGGAGCGTGGTGCGTTGAACCGCATGGCATGGGTACGCGAAGTGGTTACCACACCCGGAGTCCCCGGGCTTCCGCCCGGGGCTTTTTGTTGGGGCTTTTTGTTGGGGGTCACAACAAGCCCGACGGCGTCACGCCGGGAACTCGACCGTGCGGCCGGTGCGGAAGGCCTCGTCGGCGGCGAGCACGATGCGGAGGCTGTTGACCGCGTCACTCATGTGGTCGGAGAGGTCGCGGTCGTTTTGAATCGCGTCGAGAAACAGCTTCTGCTCGAGCAGGCAGAGACCGTCGTGGTCGGGCTCGCCGGCGCAGTCGATCGATTCGTCGGGCTTCGCGAAGCTGCCGTCGGACGCGAGGCCGCCGTGGTGCAGCCGAAGCAGCGAGGCCTTCGTGTGCCCTTCGACGTCATCGCTGGCCGTGTCGCCGTCCTTGACGCCGGCGATGCTCACGCAGCCCTTCGGGCCGACGACGTCCTTCACGAAGTAGGCGACGTCGCTCATCATCGGGCCCCAGCCTGCCTCGTACCAGCCGACGGAGCCGTCGGCGAAGGTCACCTGCAGCTGGCCGTAGTTGTACATGCCGGGCTTGAGTTCCTCCGTGAGCCTCGCGCCGATGGCAGACACGCGCACGGGACGCGACTGCGTCATCAGGCACATGATGTCGACGTAGTGCACGCCGCAGTCGACGATCGGCGACATCGAGTCCATCAGCGACTTGTGCGTCTTCCACATTTCGCCCGATGACTGCTGGTTGAGGTTCATCCGCATCACAAGCGGCTTGCCGAGCGTGCGGGCGGTTTCGACGAAACGTGCCCAGGTCGGATGCACACGCAGGATGTAGCCGACGACCAGCTTCTTGCCGGCCGCCTTCGCCGCGGCGACCACCTCCTCAGCTTCGGCCACCGTAGCGGCCAGCGGCTTCTCAAGAAACACATGGCAGCCGGCCGTGAAGGCCCGCTTGGCGTAGGCGGCGTGGGTGTCGGGGTAGGTGTTGATCGAGACGGCGTCGGGCTTCGTGGCGGCGAGGGCCGCTTCGTAGTCCGCAAACTGGGGATAGTCGGCGCCCACGGCCGTGAGCAGTTGACGTCGCGAGGCCTCGCCGCGGGCGACGACGCCGACGATCTCGAACTCTGGCAGTGCGTGGTAGGCCTTGGCATGCGAGGTGCCCATGTGGCCGCAGCCCACGACGAGAATCCGGATAGGCTTGGGCATGGCAGAGAACCTTTCTCGAGTGTGCTTCGGGAGTGTGTGGCACGCGGAGGGTGCAGGCTTCGAGTGCCGAGTATCGCCTTTTCCTGTGACGATGCCAACGGCGGGTGTCGCTCGCGTTGATTGCGATTTCCGGCCATGGGCGGTACTTTCTCGTGTTGCTTCTGCGCTACCACCAACGACGGCAATTCGGGATTCTCATGAAACCGCGCATCCTTCTCACGACCACATCGTTTCAGGACACGCCGGGCGAGCACCATGCCGCGCTCGCCGCGACAGGGTGGGAGATCGTCACCGCCCGCGGGCCGCTCTCCGAAGCCGACACGCTCTCGGCCGTGGGCGACGTTGACGGCTACATCTGCGGCGACGATGCGATCACCCGCGCCGTGCTCGCGAAGGCCACGCCGCGGCTGAAGGTGCTGAGCAAGTATGGGATCGGCGTCGATAAGATCGACGTGCCGGCCTGCACCGAGCTTGGCATCCCGCTGCTCTTCACGCCCGGCGTCAACCACACCACCGTCGCGGAGCACACGTTCCTCCTGCTCCTGACCCTGGAGAAGAACCTGCTGTTCCATACCGATTCCACGCGATCGGGCGGCTGGAAGCGGCAGACCGGCCACGAACTGCTCGACAAGACGATCGGCATCGTGGGCATGGGCCGGATCGGCAAGGAGGTGGCCATTCGGGCGAAGGCCTTTGGCATGCGGCCGATCGGCTACGACATCTACTGGGACGAGAAGTTCGCCGCCGAGCATGGCGTCGAGCGGATCGCATCACTCGACGACCTGTTCGCCAGGTCGGACTACATCTCGTTGCACACGAACCTCACGCCGGAGACCCGCGACCTCGTTCGGGCCGAGACGATTGCGAAGATGAAGCCGGGCGTGATCATCCTGAACTGCGCCCGCGGCGAGATCGTCCACACCGCCGATATCGCAGCCGCGCTCAAGTCGGGCCGCGTCGGCGGCTACGGCACCGACGTGCTCGACGAGGAGCCGCCGCGGGCCGACCACCCGCTCACGAAGCTGCCCAACTGCATCGTCACGCCGCACGTCGGCTCGCGGACCCACGAGAGCGTGCAGCGGCAGGCGATGGCCGCCGTCACAAACCTCATCCGGGCGATGCACGGCGAACCGCCGCTCGCGCAGGTCAATCCGACTGTTCCGGTGAAGAAGGTGGTCTGAGCACCCACTGTCCCCAGGAAAGGATCGCTGACATCCCATGTCCGAAACGTTCTTCGTCGTCCCTGTCGCCGTGCACGAGTCGCTTGTGAGCACGGCCTACAAGCACCGAGGGTTTGATGCCGCCGAGGCTGATCACGCCGCCCGGCTGGCGTCGGCGGCCACCCGGCACGGCATCCGCACGCACAATGCCATCAAGGCGGTGCACCTCGACGAACTCTTCGGGTCGAAGGCGGGAGGGTGCGTGCCCAAGGCCACGATCAAGAAACTTCCCAGCCGCTTCGACGCGGCCGAGATCTGGGACGCCCAGAAGAAGCTCGGCCAGGCGGTGGCCTGGGAGGCGATCGACACCTGCATGCGGCTGGCGGACAAGCACGGCACCGGCACCGTGTCGGTGGACAACGCGTTTCATTATCTGTGGGGCGGCGGCTACGTGATGGAGGCGGCCAAGAAGGGCTACATCGCCTACACCAACTGCACCGCATCGCTCGCCGAGGTGGTGCCTTTTCGCGGCGTGTGCCCCACGCTCGGCACCAATCCGCACTCGTGGGGCTTTCCGACGAGCGACGCGGTCGGCTTTCCGATCGTGATCGACTGGGCGACGAGCGTGATCGCGATGGGACGCGTGCAGCAGTTGAAGCGAGAGGGGAAGCCTTTGCCCCCGAATGCCGCCGTGGACAAGGACGGCAAGCCCACGACCGATCCCGACAAGGCGGTGTCGCTGATCCCGTTCGGCGACCACAAGGGCTACGGACTGTCGCTCATCAACGAGATCGTAGCGGGCTTCATCGGCGGCTCGATCCCGACGATCCGCAGCCGGACGCCTGTGGCGGGTGAGAAGCAGGGCTGCGCCTTCTTCTTCCAGGTGATCCATCCCGACGCGATCTCGGGCGGGGCATTCGTCGGCGGCCGCAGCCAGCAGGCGAACGTGAAGGCCGTGCTGGCTGACATTCTCGGCCACGGCAACGAGCAGTGCATGCTGCCCGGGCAGATCGAGGCCCAGGCTGCAGCCCGCAGCGACGCCGCCGGCGGACTGCTCTTCTCGCGGGCCGAGGTGGAGGCCCTCAACGAGATCGCCGTCGAGGCGGGGGTCGCGCCCATTGATATCGATGCCCTCAAAACAGCCCAGACCTAGTCGATTCCATCCCACCCAGGAAGCACCGCCCCAAGGAGCCGTTCATGGCACTGCCGATCAAGCCCAAGGATTCATGCGCGTTCGACGAGGTCTCGCTCGGCGAGATCATGCTCCGGCTCGACCCGGGCGAGGGCCGCGTCCGCACGGCGCGGCACTTTCAGGTCTGGGAGGGGGGCGGCGAATACAACGTAGCCCGCGGCCTGCGGAAGTGCTTCGGGCTGAAGACCGCCGTGGTGACCGCCTTTGTTGACAACGAGGTTGGGCATCTCATCGAAGACTTCATCATGCAGGGAGGCGTCTGCACCGACTTCATCCAGTGGAAGCCGGATGACGGCATCGGCCGCTCGGTTCGGAACGGCCTCAATTTTACCGAACGCGGCTTCGGCGTCCGTGGCGCGGTGGGCGTGCCTGACCGGGGCAACTCGGCGGCCAGCCAGATGAAGCCGGGCGATGTCGACTGGGAGCATCTCTTCGGCACGCTCGGGGTGCGGTGGTTTCACACGGGCGGCATCTTCGCAGCGTTGTCGGCGACCACCGCCGCCCTGACGATCGAGGCGGTGAAGGCGGCCAAGAAGCACGGCACGGTCGTTTCCTACGACCTCAATTACCGCCCCAGCCTCTGGAAGAGCATCGGTGGGCTCGCGAAGGCCCAGGAGGTGAACCGCGAGATCGCGAAGCATGTCGATGTGATGATCGGCAACGAGGAGGATTTCACCGCATCGCTCGGCTTCGAGGTGCAGGGTGTCGATCACGCCATCAGCACGATCGAGACCGACGCCTTCCGGAAGATGATCGAGACGGCCGTCAAGACGTTTCCCAACTTCAAGGTGGCGGCGACGACGCTCCGCCGCGTGATCACGGCCACGAAGAACGATTGGAGCGCGATCTGCTGGCACGACGGGAAGTTCTACGACAGCCGCCAGTATCCGGAACTGGAAATCCTCGACCGGGTGGGGGGCGGCGACAGTTTTGCCAGTGGCCTCGCCTTCGGGTTCCTCGAGTTCAACGACCCGCAGAAGGCGGTGGAATATGGTGCGGCCCACGGCGCGCTCGCCTCGACCACCCCGGGCGACACGTCCATGGCCACCCGGAAAGAAGTCGAGAAGCAGATCGCCGGCGGCGGCGCCCGTGTCGTGCGATGATGCCAGCGTCTGAGTGAACAACGTCCATACCCACGAAGTATCGATACCATGACGACATCTTCCGCGACCATCACCGGCATCCTCGTTCCCCACATGGTGCCGCTCGATGACCGTGGCCGTATCAACGAGGACGAACTCGCCCGCTATGTTTCCTGGCTCATCGATCGAGGCGTGCACGGGCTCTATCCAAATGGATCCACGGGCGAATTCCTGCGGTTTACCGTTGAGGAGCGAAAGCGAATCGTGCAGGTCGTCTGCGCGGCCGCGGGGGGTCGGGTGCCCGTGGTGGCAGGTGCGGCCGAGGCGAACGTCTCCGAGACGATCCGGGCCTGCGAGCACTGCCTGGAGGCGGGAGCCCGCGCGGTGGCGGTCGTGTCGCCGTTCTACTACCGGCTGTCGCCGGAGAGCGTGCATGCCTATTTTCGCGAGATCGGACGCCACAGCCCGATCGACGTGACGCTCTACAACATCCCGATGCTTGCGTCGCCGATCGATGTGCCCACCGTGCGGCGACTCGCCGAGGAGTTTCCACGGATTATCGGCATCAAGGATTCCAGTGGCGACATTTCCCACATGATCCGGCTGATCGCCGCAGTGCGGCCCATCCGTCCCGATTTTTCCTTTCTCACCGGATGGGACTCGGCGCTCGTGCCGATGCTGGCGGTTGGCTGCGACGGTGGCACGCATGCCACGAGCGGCGTGGCCCCCGAACTGACGCGACGAATCTACGACACAGTGCGTGCGGGTGACCTCGACACCGCGATGGTGTTGCAGCGTCAACTCACGGAGCTATTCGATCCGTTGATCCAGGCCCCCGATTTCCCAGAGGGCTTTCGGGCCGGCGCCGAGGTCCGCGGTTTCAAGATGGGGGCATCACGGCAGCCGGCCACTGACGCGCAGTTCGCCGACCGTCGGAAGCTGGCCGAGCGGGTCTGCAAGCAACTCGACGCGTTGGGCTTGCGTTAGCTACCGAAAAGGGGCATCGAAAAGGGGACGCAGCTCATTTATTTCGAAATGAGCTGCGTCCCCTTTCGCCCACTTGACGGGGCTGGAGAAACGCGGCACCATCTCGGGCGTAAATGTTCAGGGGGGGCGATCGGAAGCCCTCGAGGCCCGCACGCGTGCGAGTCTCGGCGCACACCACATGCGTCCTTCCTCCACATCATCCCCTCACGCTCGTTCCGTACTATTCGCCCGCACCGGCCACGCGCCTCCCTTCGGCGGGCCGGCCCCTTCAGGAACCTTCACCATGTCAAAAGGCTACGACTCGGCCCCGCGCGGCGGCCGCAACAATCTGGAACAGGTCATCGACGGCCTTGAGCAGCGGCTCGATGAACTTGCGACGGCGCAGCGGCAGACCAGGCTGCTCGTGCTCGGTGGTTCGCTTCTGCTGATGGGGCTGATGGGGCTTTTCGGCCTGCGGCTCTACAGCACCCTTCAGCGGCAGCTCAACGCGACGCAGTTGCAGAATGCGTTGATGGCGAAGGTTGACGATATCTGGCCGCCGCTGAGCCAGAAGTTCATGGATTCCGCCATGAAGGCAGCGCCGGCCTATAGCGAACAGGCCCTGCAGCGATTCGAAAAGGTGCGTCCGCAGTTGGAAGGCATGGTCCTGAAGGAGACGGAACAGTTTTCCGAGCAACTCCAGGCCAGCCTTCTCAAGAAGTCCGAGGCGGGCATGCAGCGGGTCACCGAGAAGGTGACGCAGGACCTGAAGCGTCAGTTGCCAAAGCTGACCGAGACCAAGCTCGACTCGATCGAGGAAAAGCTTCGCAGCTCCCTGCTCATCGAGGGGGGCGGCATTGCCGATGAACTCGAGGCGAAGGTCGCCAAGGAGAGAGTTCGGGTCGAGAAGCTGCTGGCAAAGCTTCCGGTTGACGAGGTCGCCAAGCAGCCCGAAGAGAAGCTGCAGCGGCAGTTCATCCACCACGTTCTGATGATGATCGATCAGTCCATCGCGTCAGATGACGTTTCCTCGAACTAACACCTGCACAAGCGACTCCCATCACCTTCCCAACCCATTCATATCCGAGGCCATCCGCCTCATCAGGAGCATCCCCATGTCTGATTCCGTGAATGTCTCGCCTGCGCTCGAGTCGAAGATCATGAAGCTGCACAGCCGCATGGAGGAGACGGTCGTGCAGGGCCGCCGCCGTCTGCTCACGACCGCCTTGGTCATGGGCGGCCTGTTGCTCGGAGCGTCTGGCTACCTCTGGTATCTCTATTCGAAGATCGCCGAGTTTGCCGACGCCAGGACCGTCGTCGAACTGGCCGCGGCCCAGATCGAACCGCAGCTCAATGCCGAGGCGTCGCGGTTCGGCGACACGCTCGAGGCGCAGGCACCGGTGGTTCTCGATCAGGCCGAGAAGGCGGTGCTTGCAGCGCCCCCGCAGATCGCCCGCGAGATACAGAACTACACCTCGACGTTCGTGGACAAGCAGTTGGTGTCGCTCGAGTCGCAGGCCTATGACGTCGTCAGCAAGACGCTCGAGGGGGCGATTGCCAAGGCCCGCGAGGACGGCATCGATCTGTCGGACGAGAAGCAGCTCGACGCCCTCGTTGACTCGGCCGCGCCGACGATGCGTGACGCACTGAAGAAGGCCGTCGATGATCTCTACGGCGAGTACACCGCCGGGGCCGACAGCGTGGGCAGCTACATCGAACAGCTCGCCGAGGCCGGGGCCGACAAGCAGCTGACGCCGCTGCAGCAGAGCCAGCGTGAGATCCTGCTGACTGGTCTGGCACTCATCAAAAAGATCGAGGCCGATCCGAAGCGGGCGCCGCTGCAGAAGGTTTTGGAGGGACGTCCGTAGCATGTAGTCTGCCGCCGAAGCCCGCTGCACGCGCGGACAAACGTGGTCCATGTGAGGCCAGAATACGCCGATCGGCTGATGCCCTCACGGGTTTCGGCGATCGGCGTCTTTTTTTGACAGGTGAACAGGAACTGGTCAGAATCATGGGGTCGTCTGTGGTTCCGTATCGATATGGGACGGCGGTCAGCAGCATCCCACCAGCAGGAGAAAAGCGTCGTGCACCCCATCGCAAGTCAGAGGCCGTTCGCCCTCGATCTCACCTCCAGCCGTCGGGAGTTCCTGGGGGCCACGACGCGGTCCGCAGTGGCGGTGGCGGGAGCGGCCACGCTGTCGGGCACGCTGTTCTCAGGTCGGACGATCCCTCACGTGCATGCCGCGGGCACGGATGAAATCCGTGTGGCCTTGATCGGCTGCGGCGGGCGTGGCGGTGGCGCGGCGGTCGACGCGCTCTCCGTGCCGGCCGCGCCGATCAAGATCGTGTCGATGGCCGACGTGTTCAGCGATCGGATCAACATCGTGAAGCGGTCGCTCGGGGAACAGTTCAAGGAACGCATCGACGTGCCCGAGGAGCGAACCTTCATCGGGTTTGACGGCTACAAGCAGGCGATCGACTGCCTCCGGCCGGGTGACATCGCCCTGTTTGCCACCCCGCCAGCCTTCCGGGCTCCGCATTTTGCCTACGCCATCGAGAAGGGCGTGCACGCATTTATGGAGAAGCCGGTGTCGATCGACGGACCGACCACCAAGCGGATCATCGAACTGGCGGCCAAGGCCACCGAGAAGAATCTCAAGGTGGGCGTGGGGCTGATGTGCCGCCACTGCGACCGCCGTGCCGAACTCCTGGAGCGGCTGAGAAGCGGCGAGGCGGGGGAACTGATTTCCTTCCACGGCTACCGCGAGCACAATCCGCCCCACAATCTTGACCTCTCGCCCGGTCCACAGGGAATGAGCGAACTGCTCTGGCAGATCAAGCGATTTCACAATTTCCTCTGGGCTTCTGGCGGCATTTTCAGTGACTACTGCGTGCACCACATCGACGAGGTCTGCTGGATGAAGGGAGCATGGCCCGTGAAGGCCGTGGCGATCGGAGCCCGGCAGTTGCGAGGCAAGATCGACGATCAGAACTTCGACAACTACGGCATCGAATACACGTTCGAGGACGGGGCAAAGTTCTTCTACACCTGCCAGGTGATGAAGGATTGCGACAGCAAGTTCGGCCTGTGGGGGCAGGGCTCCAAGTCGGCGTTCGCGATCTCGACCAGCGGCCACTCCCCGGCCCGCTGTGCGATCTTTAAGGACCAGCGGGTGGACAAGGACAACGTCGCCTGGGCGGCGGAGCAGCCCGAACCGAATCCCTACCGGCGCGAGTGGGAGCATCTCGTGGCGGCGATCATTGCCGACGAGCCCTACAACGAGGCCGTGCGGGGGGCGCAGGCCAGTCTGGTTACGGCGATGGGCCGGTTTGCGGCGCACACCGGCAAGGCCATCACGTATGACGAGATGCTCAACTGCCCCGATGACCTCACCGCCGGCGTTGACAGCCTGACGGAAGGATCGCCGGCACCGCTTGTGGCCGACAGCGAGGGGCGGTATCCGGTGCCGATGCCGGGGAAATACAAGTATGAGTATCGCGGCTGACGGATGAGCGTTGCGCTTGAGCGCTCCTTCTGGCGGTACTACGTGTGGAGTAATCATGGAGGAAGAACTATGAAGAACATCTTGATGATCCTGCTGGCGTTGATAGCCGGTGTGTTGGTGCTGATCGGATTCAGCGGGAACGGTGGGAAGAAGCCCGAGCCGCCGCCAGTTGCCGCCGCACCGATTCAGACCCGGCAGACGCTCAACAAGAAGACGCAGAACGTGCTGGAACTGTCGGAGGCGCTGGGGCAGGGGGGCGTTCGCGCCGAGATGTCGATCACGAGCCAGGGGCTCGAGGTGGCTGCCGACGCCTATCGGACAAGCGTGGGCAAGCTGTCGATCATCGCCGTTGATCAGAAGATGAGCTTCTTTCAGGCGGAGAACGAACGGAAGCCTAAGGATTACGCGGAGTTCATGGCGCGGATCATCGAGCCGGGCAAGCCCGACGGCCTCATGCTACCGATGCTGCCCTACTATCAGGAATACGCCTACGATCCCGAAGCGAAGGAGCTCGTCGTGGTCGAGTTTCCGGCGAAGAAGGAGCAGTGGCGGAAGGAAACGACGGGCGCGGCCGGGCTGTGATGGCTGGCCCGCCGGTTGGGCCCGCCGCTAGGACTGGCGGATTCCCTTGCTCACGCTGCGGGTTTGGATGCGACGCATGGTCCCATGCACCCCGAAGCCCCACTCCCATGCAAGCCCGACGCGCGAGGAGGGATGAGGGAAAACGGACGTTTTAGCAGCGGTCGATATGAAGCGTGAGGAAGTGCGTGGCGCAGCTGATGCAGGGGTCGTAGCTGCGAATGAGCCGCTCGCACCCTGCCGCAGCGTCGTTGTCGGAGAAGGAGAGGAGCCCTGGGAGCAGTGCCCGTACGTCTGCCTCGATCTGGGCCTGGTTCTGACTGGTGGGAGGGATGATCGTGGCTCCTGCGATGAGGCCGTCGTCGCCAATTTCATAGCGATGGTAGAGCAGGCCTCGCGGCGCCTCGGTCGCATGGCTGCCCGTGCCTGCGTGGGGAGTGGAGTCGATCCGGCATGGAGCGATCGACGCATGGCAGATCCGCGCGATCGCAAGGGCTTCCTCGAACGAGGCTGCCACCTCGATCGCGCGTGCTGCAATCGAATGAAATATGTTTCGCGAGGGCCACTCGATGCCGCAGGTGTCGGCGGCCCGGCGGGCTCCGTCGGGCAGGTCAGCGAGGCAGTTGTTGAGCCGTGCAAGCGGGCCACAGAGATAGGGGCGTTCACCGGGCAGGATGAAGCTCGACAGCGCGGTGCTGTGCGGCACCTGCCGCTCCACGAAGTGCTCGGGATAGTCGTCGATCGGGATGTCGAGGCCCGCGGTGCCTGTACTCGTCGACGAGACGATCCGTCCCTCGTTCATCGGGTAGCTCTCGGGAGCCCGCAACGACACGCACTCATAGGACTGCGTGAAGTCCGGGAACGCGAACGTGCTGACCGTGGCGAGCGTGTCGAACGCGGCCTGCATGCCCCACTCAAGATCGGGAATGAGCCCCCGGACAGCCGTGGCGTCTGGGGCCCGGTGGAAGCCGCCGACGGCCACGTTGATCGGGTGCACCGAGCGGCCGCCGAGCACCTGGATGATGCGGCTGCCGATCGCCTTCATCCGCAGACCACGGTCGAGCAACTCCGCATAGGCTTCGGGATAGGTGAAGCAGCTGTCGCAGCCTAGAAAATCGGGCGCGTGCAGCATATGGATGTGGAGCGCATGGCTCTGGAGCCACTCGCCGCATGCCAGGAGCCGCCGCAGCAGGCGAATCTCCGGGCCGACGACGATGCCAAGGGCCGACTCGAGGGCCTGGCAGGCGGTGACCTGATAGGCGACCGGGCAGATGCCGCAGATTCTCGCCACGATGTCGGGCACCTCGCGGACCTCGCGTCCGCGGAGCAGCCGTTCGAAGAACCGCGGCGGCTCGTAGATGTTGAACTCGACCAACTCGACGCGGCCGTCCTCGACCCGCACCCGTAGGCCGCCGGCGCCCTCGACTCGGGTGAGGGCCTTCACGGTGAAGTTCCGCGGCTGGTTCATGGTGAGTCGGCTCCCGTTCCGTGCTCGAGCCGGTCGCCCTCATGCCGAAAGTCGGGCGCCCAGGCGTTGAACGATCGCACCAGCCGCGCGAGGTGCGGCCGTGGCGTGCCGCGGTGTTCGTAGAAGCCGGTCAGGCTGACGAGGTTTGGCTGTTCGGCAGGGCCGTAGCAGCCGAAGCATTCACGGCCGTGCGCGGGGCAGATCGCGCCGCAGCCAGCCTGTGTGGCTGGCCCGAGGCAGGCGATGCCGTGCGCGACCGTCACGCAAACCGTGCCCGCTTCCTTGCACTCGACGCACACGCTGTGTCGCGGCACCCGGGGCTGGCGGCCGATGACGACCGCGGTGATCAGCTCGACGAGCTGGCCGGTGTCGATCGGGCAGCCGCGGAGCTCGAAGTCGACCGGCACGTGCTCGCTGATCGGCGTGCTTTGCGCGAGTGACTCGACGTAGACCGGCGACGCATACACACTCCCGACGACCTCATCGATCCGGCACCAGTTTCGCAGGGCCTGAATGCCGCCGGCCGTCGCACAGGCGCCGATCGTCACAAGAAATCTGCACTCACGGCGAATTTCCTGAATCCGGGCGATGTCCGCGGGAGTGGAGATCGAACCCTCGACCAGGCCGATGTCATACGGGCCGGCGAGCGACTGCGAGCGGGCCTCGGGAAAGTGTGCGATTTCGACCCGTTCAGCGATCGCCAGCAGCGAGTCCTGCGCGTCGAGCACCTGGAGCTGGCACCCGTCGCAGGAGGCGAACTTGAATACGGCGAGTCGCGGTTTTTTCGGCACGGCAGATGGTATGGCAGATGGCACGGCAGAGCGGCTCACAGATGGGGCACGGCCAGCCAGCGGGCGATCCGGTCGTAGGAAAACACCGGACCATCCCGGCAGACGAAGAATGGGCCTAATTGGCACAGCCCACAGAGCCCGCTCGCGCAGCCCATCAGACGTTCGATCGACACGAAGATCTGCTCGCGGGCGATGCCACGGGCGTTCGCCTGCTCCGCGACGGCGATCATCATCGGCTCTGGGCCGCAGCAGAGGAGGCTCGTGGCGTCGGGGTCGATGGTGAGGCTGTCGAGGAGCATGGAGACGAGCCCGACCGGTCCCCGCCAGCGCGGGTCTGGATCGGTGACGATGCAGTGCACGTCGATACCGTGGTCGCGCCAGCGGTGGTGATGGTTGGTGGCGAGCAGGTAGACCGGGGTCTTGGCGCCGGAGAGCACCGTGATCCGGCCATAGTCGCCGCGGTGCGTCATGCAGAAGGCGATCGCAGAGAGGAGCGACGCGAGGCCCAGGCCGCCGGCGACGAGCACGAGGTCGCGATCCCGCAGGTCCGCGAGCGGCCAGGGAACGCCATACGGCCCGCGCAGGAGCAGTTCGTCGCCAACCTCGAGTCGTGCGAGCGCCCGGGTGACGCTGCCAACCGCATGGACCGTGTGGGCGATGCCGGAGAGCGACTCCGGGTCGGAGGTGATCGAGATCGCCGCCTCACCGATGCCGGGCAGAGAGACCATGTTGAACTGTCCGGCGGCGAAGCGGAAGGAAGGCCGCGGGCCGCGGGGTGCGAATGTGAGCGAGTAGGTCCGCACGCCGGGGGCCTCCTCGCGGATGGCGGCGATGCGGGTTGCTTGGAGCTGCCACGGCGAGTGTCCCTGGCACTGAACGTGCCCCTGAACCTGACCCTGCATCCCCGCAGATGCAGATGGCGACATGGCGTGTGTGCTGTTCAGGCTATTCATGCTGTTCATGGCGGTGCCGACTCCCGGATCATCGCTACTTCCTCCGTGAGATCGATGGCAACCGGGCACCACGTGATGCAGCGGCCGCAGCCGGTGCAGCCCGACGTGCCGAATTGGTCGATCCAGCCGGCGAGCTTATGCGTGAGCCACTGCCGGTACCGCGAGGCCACGGTCGCATGGACAGCGCCGCTGTGCATCTGCGAGTGCGCGAGCGTGAAGCAGGAGGCCCAGCGACGCTCCCGTGTGACGTCGTCACCGGAGAGGTCGGCGACCTCCTCGACCGAGCTGCAGAAGCAGGTCGGGCAGACGAGCGTGCAGTTGGCGCACGACAGGCAGCGGTCCGCCACCACCCGCCAACGGGGATGCTCGAGGTTGTCGTAGAGCAGATCGCGAATGCCATCGGTGTCGAGCGAGCGCGGTCGTGGCACGCCGGGCTCTGCCACACGGGCGTGCATCGTGCGTTCGAGGTCGTGGGGGATGGTCCGCACGCGGTCGGCCTCGTCTGCCGTGCAGGGTGTGAGCAGACCTGCGGTGCCAAGGGCGCTCAGAATCTCGCGGCCCCGCTCCGAACCGATCTCGACGGCGAACCGATTGCCGGCTTCGGTGAGCGCCAGATCGAAGCTGTGGGTCGCGGCGGGCCCGCACTTCATCGAGTGACAGAAGCAGGTGGCGGCCGCACGGCGGCAGTTGACCGCCACGACGAAGAGTTTCTCACGTCGTGCCTGATACGCGACATCGACATGGCCGCCGTGAAGAAAGACTCGGTCTTGCACGCGGAGCGCCGCGAGATCGCAGGCCCGCACGCCGATCACGGCGAGCGGCTGCTGCTCCTGGGGGGCTGGCTCCTCCCGCCAGGTGCCATCCTCCCTCACCAGTCGCTGGATCGGCTCGCGAGGGGGAAACAGAAAATTCTTGAGGGAGTGCGGCCCGACGACATGGTCGAACCAGCCGGCGGCATCGTCGCGCCGCAGCCGGTAGTGGCCGCCATCCTGCTCGTCGAGCCAGCCGGCGGGGAGCTGGTTCACATCGGCGAGGTCGCGGTAGACGACAGCCCCGTCCGCCACCTGCGGCCCCACGACCCGGTGTCCCCGGGCAGTCAGCGCATCGATCAGCGCTTGCAGTGCCGGCCGAGCGAGCCATTCCAGGGAGTCGGCGGCGGGCGTGCAGGGAAGCATGGGAGGATCGCTGCGGCCTGGGGAAATAGCCGCGGACATCTTCCGGCTTGATGCCGGTCTGAATCAAGCCAACCGCTGTCGGCCGGGTGATCGTCAGGCGATCGACAGGACACTTTCGACGCTGCAGCCTGGAATCCGACTCCGTCGGCCGCGTGGTCGTGCTATCCTCTGCGGCCATGAAAGACCCATGCACCATCGTGATTCTGGATGGCCATACCGCCAACCCTGGCGATCTCAGTTGGTCTGAGATCGAGGCGATCGGACCTGTGACCGTCCACCCGCGGACGGCGGCCGCCGACGTCGTCGCGCGGGCCTGCGATGCCGACATCGTCCTCACCAACAAGACGGTGATCTCTCGGGAGGCGATCGCTGCGCTGCCGCGTCTTTCGTGCATCGGCGTGCTGGCCACCGGCTACAACATCGTGGACGTCGAGGCGGCCAGGGAGCGTGGCATTCCGGTCTGCAACGTGCCGGAATACAGCACGCCGAACGTGGCGCAGGCGGTGTTCGCCCTGCTGCTCGAACTCACCAACCACACCGGCCACCATGCGCAGACTGTCCGCGCGGGCCGCTGGGCATCGTCCCAGGATTTCTGCTACTGGGACGGAGACCTGGTGGAACTGGCCGGGCTCACGCTCGGGCTCGTTGGCTACGGACGGATCGGCCGGGCCGTGGCCGCGGTCGGCCGGGCGTTTGGGATGAACGTGCTCGCCCATCGGCGGACGGCCGTGAGCGGCAGTCGCGACGAACTCGCGACGATGGTCGATCTGCCCACGCTGCTCCGCGAGAGCGACGTCGTCAGCCTCCACTGTCCGCTCACGCCCGAGACGCAGGGCCTGATCAACGCGGAGACGATCGGTCTCATGAAGCCGACGGCGTTCCTGATCAATACGTCGCGCGGCCCGCTCGTCAACGAGGCCGACCTCGCCGCGGCGCTCGACCAGGGCCGGATCGCCGGGGCGGGCCTCGACGTGCTCTCGGTGGAGCCGCCGCCGTCGACAAATCCACTGCTCACGGCCCGCAACTGCATCATCACGCCCCACATCGCCTGGGCCACGCGGAATGCCCGACGACGACTGATCGAGGTGACGGCAGCAAACCTGCGGGCGTTCGTAGCGGGCCAGCCGCACCACGTCGTCAATCGGTGATCGCCGCAGGTGCGGGAGCGAGGAGTGAGAACCCCATGCGTCATCCGATCATGAGACCGTTGCTGCTCTGGTGTGTCGCAGTGGTCGTGGTCTGGCCGGCCTCGGCCGAACAGCCAGTGACAGGTGGGGCCGCCGAGCCGGACCGGGACAGAATCACGCAGGTGTCGGTCATCAACGCCCTGCTTCTCGGGCAGTTTGACGGCAGTGTGCCGTTCTCGGGGCTGCTGGCCGATGGCGACTTCGGACTGGGCACGCTCGACAGGCTTGATGGCGAACTCGTCGTGGTGGACGGCAGGGGATACCAGATCAAGAGCGATGGGAAGGTGGTGGAGGTCGGGCCGGATGCCACGATCCCATTTGCCGTGGTCACGCCGTTCGACCGCGATGGCGAACTGCCCTGTCCGGCGGTCGATTCACTTGCTGAGCTCGAGCGGCGGCTCGACGGCGTGGTCGGCCACCCCAACAACTTCGTCGCCGTGCGGATCGACGCTGAGCTGGCAGCGATCACCCTGCGGAGCGTGCACGCGCAGTCGAAGCCCTATCGCCCGATCAACTCCCGCAGCGATTTCCAGTCGGTCTGGAAACGGGAAAACCTACGAGGCACGTTCGTGGGCATCCGCAGCCCGCGATGGGCCCATGGCATCACGGTGCCGGGCTATCACTGGCATTTTCTGGCCGCAGACCGCCGCAGTGGAGGGCATGTGCTCGATTGTCATCTGCGCGGAGGTACGATCCTGTATGACGTCTGCGGCAGCTGGCTGGTCAAGCTCGACGAGTCGGCCGATTTCAACGGCGTCAACCTGTCGACCGATCTGGGTGATGAGCTCGATCGTATCGAACGCCTGCGTGGCGGGCCCGCCGACGGCGAGTGATGGTCGACGTGTCCCCGTATCCCCGTGTCCCCGTATAACTAGCTCCACCCCGACGCCGCAACACCATGAAGCGTTCCCGCCCCTCGCCGCGTCGTCCTGCACCTCCCGGTGCGCCAGCCGCCCGCGCTGGCGGCGGTTCGGTCTCCGCCAAGGCGAATCGACCGGCGGCCCGCCATCAGGGCAAGGCCGAGGAGAAGTTTCACGGTGTGCGGGCCTGCGAGGCGTTGTTCGCCCGCCGGCCCGGAGACATCATTCGTGTCTACATCGCCGAGGATCGCCGTCGGCACTTTGCAGCACTCCTCGACCACTGCGTGAAGGCGCGGCTCGGCTTTCAGGTCGTGGCGCAGGAGAACCTCGCCCGTATCAGCGAATCGACGCACCACGAGGGGATCGTGATCCTCGCCCGTGCCTGTCCCCGATGGGGGATGTCCGACCTGCTGCGGGCGATCGAGGAGCGGCGGCTGAAGGGGCCGCTCCTGTATCTCGACGGCGTGCAGAATCCTCACAATCTCGGCGCCATCCTGCGGACCGCCGCTCACTTCGGCACGGCCGCCGTCCTCGGGGCCCGCGGCGATCTGCCGCCGCTCTCGCCTGCCGCCGTTCGCGTGGCGGAAGGGGCGGCCGAGCACGTCCCGGTCTGCGATCTCGCCGACCCGCTGGTCGATCTGACGCGGCTCAAGGAACGTGGTTTCCGCGTCGTGGCGACCTCGAGCCACCGCGGCAGCCCTGTTGCGGCCAGGAGCCTGGGAGGCAACATCGTGCTGGTGCTTGGCAGCGAAGGGGAGGGCATCTCGAAGCCGATCGCGGCGCTTGCCGACGAAGCGGTTCAGATTCCCGGTACGGGTGCCGTGGAAAGCCTCAACGTGTCGGTTGCCTGCGGCATCCTCCTCGCCGAAGCCTGGCGCAGCCGGTCGGTCTAGCGGACGCGGGGCTTCACGCTCAGGCACTTGAGCGTGTGTTCGTCGCGCACATAGAGTTTGCCCGCCGCGAGAGCGGGCAGGGCGCGGATCGTGCCAGGAAACGGCCGGGCCCGCGCGAGCACCTTCAGCCCCGCCATGTCGGGCTGGAAGAGTACCAGTTCACCATCGACTTTCGTGGCGATGATCTTGCCATCGGCGAAGATCAGAGAGCCGTAGCCGAAATTGGGTTCTTTCCAGAGGACCTCGCCCGTTGACTGCTTGATGCACTTCAGGTCGGCGGGAGGGACGTCATCGCGGCCGTCGATGGCAAACAGAAAGCCGCCGCGGGCGATGGGCGTGCAGTATTGCGTGGCCAACGAGTCGGCGTTGGCCCAGACCTTGGTCATGCCGGCCTTGTCGAACGATCCGTAGAGCGATCCGATTCCATACGACGCCGTCACGAGCAGGTGGGGCTTGCCGTTCTTGTCGGCGAGGACGAGCGGGTTGGCTCCGTTCACGGTTGGCCCACGGGCTCCGAAGGCGAACTGCCAGCGAATCGCGCCGGTCACAGGATCGAGCAGGATGACACGGTACCGTGTGATGACCAGCAGGTGCGGCACGTCGGCAATCATGACTGGCACTGGCGAGGAGTAGCTCGCCCGCTCGCCGGTCTTCGTCCAGACCGTCTCTCCAGTGGCGACCGAGAAAGCGACGATGCCGGCCTCGTTCTTGGCACCCCCGACATTCACGATCACTAGTTTACCCATCACGATCGGCGAACTGCCCGCACCGAAGTAGCCTGTCTGCGCCCGGAAATCGGCATGCGTGTTCCGCTGCCACAGCCGCTTACCGGTGGCCGCGTCGAGGCAGGTGAGCACCCCCTCCGCGCCGAACGTGAACACGCGTCCGCCCTGAATAACGGGCACGCAGAGCGGCCCATCCCCGCCGCCCACCTCCGGCCTGAATTTCGTCGGATACTCGGCGGTCCAGAGCGTTTTGCCAGTCGCGGCGTCGAGCGCTTCCGTGACCTCGTTGTTGTCCACGCGGTGGAAGAGCAGCGTGCGTTTGTCCGCCACGGCCACACCGGCGTAGCCGCGGCCCACGTCCCGCTGCCAGAGCGTGTAGGGGCCGTCCGCGGGCCATTCGTCAGTGAGGATCTCGTCGCCGGCCGCGATGCCGTTGCGATCAGGCCCGAGAATCTGCGGCCACTCCCCCGCCGAAGCCTGGAATGCGGCAGCCGCCGCACACACACAGCAGGAGGCCAGAAAGCGGAGACTCGTTTTCAACGCGGGCATGCCACCGATCCAATCCTTGGGTTTTGACGTCCCGAAAGTTTTTTGTCGCCCCGGAAGATAGTCTATCGGCAGCCGTTCGTGCAGGCCGGAATGGAACACGCAAAATCCGAAAAATCGCCAGCGTCAGGCGGCAGGACTCTTGGCAGGGAAGACGCAGCGTGCCCCCCGTTTGAGGCGGCGAGTCAGCCCTTGCGAAACCGTTCGGGCGACAGGAATCCGATGGGATGAGCGGTTTTCCCATCAAGGGCGAGGTCGGCCAGGATTTCACCCATCACGCTCGCGAACTTGAATCCATGGCCGGAGAAGCCGGCGGCCACCGCTACGCGGGCGTGCTGGGGGTGAAGGCCGACGACGAAATGGCCGTCGGGCGACATCGTGTAGAGGCAGGCCGCGTGCTCGGTCAGCGGTCCGCATACCCCGGGCAGGTGGGCCGCGAGCACCGCCTCGACCCGAGCCCGCTCACCCACGTCGATCGCCCGGTCAACCGTCAACGGATCCGCGACGGGCGTTCCCCCGGTGTGTTCGGCGATCTTCACACCCCGGTCGTCGATCGCTGGAAACCCGTAGAAAAAACCGGTCGGCCCGTCGAAGGCGAAACAGGGCATGCTGCCGGCGGCATGGTCCCTCCGGACGGCGGCCTCGGGCTGATACCAGAACAGCGACTTGCGGAGCACCCGCAGCGGCACCCACGGCAGCTGGAGCAGATCGGCCGCCCAGGCACCGGGGGTGACCACCAGCGTATCGGCGGAGTAGCTGCCCTTGTCTGTCTCCACAACGACGTGTCCGTCGCCGCCCTCGTGCTCGACCGGCCGCCAGCAGCGGACCGCGGCGCCGTGCTCGATACGGGCTCCCAGTCGCACGGCCTCCGCCGCGTGGGCCCGCACGCAGTCTTCCACGAAGAGATAGCCGCCACGGGCCTCGTGGACCGCGGCCCATGCTTCCGGCAGCCGTATCGAGGGCCAGCGGGCCATGGCCTCGCGGCTGGTCATGCGTTCGATCGGCAGCGAGTGGATCGCGGCCGATGCGACCGCACCAGCCACCACCTCGCCGTCGGCTGGACCCGCCATCAGGAGGCCAGATTCCACCAGCAGCGGGCTCCCTGTCGCGGCCTCCAACTCGTGCCAGAGTTCATAGGCCCGACGCAGGAGCGGAACGTAATCGGGATGCTCGAAATAGGCGAGCCGGATGAGTCGCGTCTGGCCGTGGGAACTGCCCCGGTCGTGGCCCGGTGGAAAGCGGTCGAGCCCGCAGACGCGGGCCCCGCGGGCGGCCAGGTGCATGAGGGCGGCGGCACCCATGCCACCCGTGCCGATCACGATTGCATCAAACCGTTCCATGGCGACCGCACTTCCGGATTGTGCAAAATCGGGTTCCGCCGCTAGCCTGCTCGCCGACGCCCCCATCGTGGCCGCTGTGGCCAGGATTGGGAAGGATCGTCGAGGGAGACCGCCAGCCATGAGCCGTTCTTTGCCGCACGCCGCGGTCTGGCCGCGGCTGCCCGAGAGCACGCACGGCTACGTCGCTGACCTGCTGGCCGCCCACCCGGTGGACGTGCGGCTCAGTCGGCCGCGGCGGACGAAACTCGGCGACCACCGTGCCCCCACGGCCCGTCGGCGGCGGCATCGCATTTCGGTCAACGACGACCTCAATCCCTATTCGTTCCTCACCACGCTGCTCCACGAGATCGCGCACGCCGCCACCTGGGAGTCCCAGCGGGCACGGATCCGCCGCGTGCGGCCGCACGGCCCGGAATGGAAGGCGGAGTTCGAACAGATTCTCTTGCCCGTGGTGGCAGGCCGCATGCTGCCCGACGATGTCGGCGACGCGCTCAAGCGGGCGATGCAGAATCCGGCGGCGGCGACCTGTAGCGACCGGGATCTGATGCTGGCGTTGGCACGCTACGATGCGGTCGATTCCGGACTCGTGTTCGTGGAATCGCTGGCCTTCGGGACGATCTTCCGCACCGATGGCGGCAGGATGTTTTGCCTGGGACCAAAGCTGCGGAGCCGTTTCCGCTGCATCGAGCAGAAAACGGGCCGCGAATATCGGATGCACCCGCTGTGTCGGGTGTCGCCTGTGACGGGCTAGTCGGCCCCGTCCGGAGGATGGGTCAGCGGCGGACGTCACCCCGCGGCGGGGACTGCATCGCGCGGTCGTGGCGTCGGCGGACCGAGTTGCCGTAGACATGCAGCGGCCGATTGGGGCGTTTTTCGATCGGGGTGCTCTTGATCTGGTCTCGCTCGCTGCCGAACGTGACCACGCGGGGATCGAATTCGGCGGCGGCAGCGGGTGCTGCTGCAGCGGCTGCGACGGCAGCGACAAGAATGATCCTGAGCACGTTCATGAACCGGCGGTCTCCTTGGGACAAGAAAAAGCGTGACTGTCACGTGTTTCTCTTTGTCTCATCGGACGCTGCCGCGGCACATCGTGCCTGCGGCCTCCCGCGGCCGACGTTCTGGCATATCCCGCAGCACCGGACCAGCGGCCTTGGGCCGCCCCCGCTCGCGGGCGGTTCTCGTCGGTGTAATCGGAACGGCAGCGGTATGCTGCGGTGAGTGTCGGCGTGATTCCATTGACGTGCGGGAGATCAACGAGATGGAGCGATTCAAGGCGGGTGTGATCCTGACGTTTCTGGCCTGCGGGGTGGCGGCTGGCCAGGCTCCGGTCACTGCCGTCGTGGAGCGGGCTACGGCTGCGCAGGCGAGAAAATGGTCGCAGGGACGCTGGATTGATCTCACACATCCGTTCGACGAGAAGACGATCTACTGGCCCACAGAGAAAGGGTTTCGGTTCGAGCAGGGCATGAATGGTCCGACCCCGAAGGGCTATTACTACGCCGCCAACCGGTTTGCTTCGGCCGAACACGGCGGCACCCACCTCGACGCCCCGCGGCATTTTTCCGCAGCTGGCCAGACCGCCGATGCGATTCCCGTCGAGCATCTGGTCGGTGAGGCGGTCGTCGTCGATGTCACCAAGCAGTGTGCGGCTGATCCCGCCTACGAGGTCACGCCCGACGATCTCGTGGCGTGGGAGACGCGGCACGGGCGTCAGCTGGTCGATGTGATCGTGCTCCTCCGCACCGGCTGGGCGACGCGGTGGGAGGACCGGGCCGCCTATCTCGGCACCGATCAGGTCGGCCCCGAGGCGGTGGCCAAGCTGCGGTTTCCGGGGCTCTCGCCGCTGGCGGCCCAGTGGCTCGTGGACCACCGCCGGATCCGCGCCATCGGCATCGACACGGCCAGCATCGACCACGGGCCTTCGACCCACTTCGGCTCGCACGTCGTTCTCTGCACCGGCAACGTGCCGATCTTTGAGAACGTGGCCACGCTCGACGCCCTGCCCGACCAGGGGGCGTTCGTCATCGCCCTGCCGATGAAGATCGCCGGCGGCAGCGGCGGTCCGCTGCGGATCGTGGCCCGGCTGCCCGATGCCACCGATTGACGCGGCGGCCGCCGATGGTGAATAACGTGGCCTGCATAAACAGGCAGATCATCATTTCCGTGGAGCATATTTTCATGGCAGGCAAGAAGATCGTTATGCGGACCGGCGAGGCGCTCGTGGAGGCCGACGAGGCGTGGAGCGCGGCGGAGCCAGAGGTGGTGATCGGTGAACTGGACGGCCCCGTGGGCTACGCCATCGCCAACCTCATCGGTGATCAGGTGAAGGGGCATACCCGGGTCTGGGCGATCCTCAACAGCGACGTGCAGGTGCGGCCGGCCACGCTGATGGTGAGCAAATACACCGCCCCCAACGCCCGCTACACAAACATCCTCATGGGTACGGTGCAGGCGGCAATCGCGAATGCCGTGCTCGACAGTGTGCGCGAGGGCTCCATCCCGAAGTCCAAGGCGAACGACATCGGCATCATCGTGGCGGTCTGGCTCGATCCGTCAGTCGCCGATGCGAAGCTGAAGATCGACCACGACGTGCTCTTCCGCACGCATCGCGAGGCCACGCTCAAGGCGATCGGCAAGGCGATGAACAACGAGCCGTCGATCGACTGGCTGCTCAAGAACCAGAAGAAGGTAGGCCACTATTTCCACGACCTCGCCAAGTCTGGCGGGCTCTGAAGGTTTCCCGACCTCGCGGATTCCCTCGCTCGCGCGTCGGGCTTGCATGCAACAACTCATGGACGATCCGATGAAACGGATCCGCGACATTACCCGCGGAACTCGAACTTATACCGGCCCGGCATCGGCACCGGGTAGAGGCCGTCGGCGTTCCGCTGCAGCGGCGCGGGAGAGTCGTCGGTGAGTTCGGCGACGCCGGTGGTGAGGTCGTCGGGGCTGTTGAGCATCTCGTCGTAGGTCACCGTCCGGCCGGTGTGGGCCGCGAAACGTCCCATCGCGGTGACGAGGCTTGCCTCGGCACCACGGACCGCCTCGTTGTAGCTCGTGCCCGAGCGGATCGCCGTCACGAGGTCTTCCCATTCCACGCGGTACGGGTTTTTCTCAGGCTGCGACGCGGTCCAGAGGATGTTGTCCTTCGACATCTGCTGGCTCTTGTAGATCGTCGACTTGGCGGGCGCGTGGCCGCTGGCGGAGATGGCGAACGCTCCCTTCGAGCCCTGGCCGAAGACGCCAAACTTCTGCTCGCAGTCCTTCATCGTGCGTCCGGAATAGAAGAACTTCGTGCCGTCGGCGAAGGTCCATTCGACGCCGTAGCTGTCGAAATTCTGGTCGTCGAGTTTGCCACGGAAATGCCGGCCGCCGACCGCCTCGACCTTCACCGGCCAGGCGTTCTTCATCCAGCAAACCTCGTCGACGTGGTGCACGTAGAAATCGCTGAACACGCCACCGCTGGCCCAAAGGAAGCTGTGAAACCGCTTGGCCTGCCAGGAGAGCTCGGTCATGTTCTCCGGCGGGCCGGGATAGAGATCCATCGGCTGCACCGGCCCGTGCTCGCGGTAGCCGTGGAAGGCGATCAGTTCACCCGCCTCGCCGTTTTGCAGCCGGTCGAAGAGTTCTTTGCGTGCCTCGCTGTGTCGGCACATGAGCCCCACGCCGACCTTGAGGTTCTTCGCGTCGGCCTTGGCGGCCAGTTCGATGATCCGCTTCGTGCTCGGGCCGTCGATCGAGATCGGCTTTTCGAGAAACGCATGGACGCCCTTCTCAATGGCGTAGGCGAAATGCGCCGCGCGGAAGCCGACCGGCGTGGCGAAGATCGCGATGTCGCCGGGCCTGAGGCAGTCGATGGCCTGCTTGTAGGCATTGACGCCCACGAAACATCGCTCCTCTGGCACGTCGACATGCTCCTTGAACTGCTCGCCGAGGCCCCGGCGGCGGGAGTTGATCGAGTCCAGAAAGAGGTCGGCCATCGCCACGAGCTTCACGTTCCCGGCCGGCACGGAGAGCGCGTCGGCGGCCGCACCGCCACCCCGCCCTCCGCAGCCGAT
Organism: Planctomycetaceae bacterium; assembly: GCA_947459185.1. Lineage (GTDB taxonomy): Bacteria > Planctomycetota > Planctomycetia > Pirellulales > UBA1268 > CAMCQY01. The sequence goes on from CANHCU010000016.1 coordinate 24,136, forward strand.
CAGGGCAACCCGGATTTCGTCGCTCCCGGCCGCATGGACGGCGGGCGTCATGCCGGCGAAGGCGGCGAGCGACGTGGCCGCGGCGACCCGGCCGGTGGTGCCGAGGAACCCGCGCCGCGAGGCGGTGCTGCCGATGGAAAACAGGGAACGTGTGGGCGTGGGCATCGGACTCGTCTCCAGAGGAATTTCCACCATTATAAATCGGGACAGGAGCGATTTTTCGCAATACTTTTACGCGACGTGGCGTTCGTTTGGGTCGGCCTCGCCGAGATCCCGTCCTGCTTCTTTGGTGGTAGGGAACCTGCGCGGTCACACGATCCCATCGCGGATCGCCCGGGCCACGGCACCGCCGAGCGTGTTGACGTGGAGCTTCGCATAGATACGCCGCACATAGTTATCCACGGTGTGGAGACTGATCGCCATCCGGGCGGCGACCTCTTTTTTCACCAGCCCGTCGGCGAGCAGCCGCAGCACCTCCCGCTCCCGCTCCGACAGGCTCTCGGCCACAAGCGGGCCGCCGCTTGAAACAGGCCCCGCGCCGACACGGCTGAACCGTTCGATCACGCAGCGGGCGATCTCGGGCGACATCGGCGACCCGCCTCGCCGCACCTCCTCCACCGCCGCGACGATCCGTTCCAGCGGCTCCGACTTGACGAGATATCCAGAGGCACCGTTGCAGATCGCATCGAAGACACGTTCGCGGTCGTCGAAGACCGTGAAGACGACGATCTCCACCTCGGGAATTCGCTCCTTGAACCGGCGCAGACCCTCCAGGCCCGACATCCCGGGCAGGCCGAGATCGAGAAGGATCACGTCGGGTTTGGGTGCGTGATCATCGAGGGCCGCCAGCGCCTTCTCGCACGACGCGAACGGCGCGACCTCATGGCCGCCGGCCAGCCTGACCGCCTCCGCCACGGTCTCCCGCAGCCGGCGGTGATCTTCAATGATCCAGATCGTGTCCATTGGTCGCTTTCTTACCGGGGGGAAGTGCGTCGTGCGTTCAACGCCTCGAGCCGCACGGTCGTGCCCTGGTTTGGCTGGCTATTGATTTCAAGGTGCGCCTGCATCGCTGCCGCCCGCTCGCGGAGGTTTTCCAGGCCGTGACCGCCTGCGGCCGCTGCGGGATCGAAGCCCCGGCCATAATCGGACACCGTCAGGACGAGTCCGTCCGTCCAATCGATGTTGACGCTGATACGCTCAGCAGCGGCATGCCGCCGCGCGTTGGTGATCGCCTCCTTCAGAAATGCCACGCTGTCGCGGGCCCATTGCGGCGTGGGCCGGCCTTCGGGCGGTTCGCCGGCCACGTGCACCTCATGGTCGATGCCATTGAGCAGACGGTTGGCGACCGAATCGAGTCGATGGGAAAGATCCCGCCAGGTGCCGGCCTGGGGAGTGAGCAGCCAGATCACGTCGCGCATGTGGTCGAGCGTGTCCCGCGCGGCCGTCGCGATTTCGGCGAGCCGCGGCCCCGGGTCGAGCTGCCGTTGATGGTGCTGCCGGGCCAGGTCGCTCTGGATGGCAAGCTCGCTGAGGCTCGCGCCGATCTCGTCGTGGAGATCACGGGCCAGCCGGGTTTGCAACGCGACGAGCCTCTTGGCCGCCGCCGTGCGCTGCCAGATGATCGTCGCGATCCCGACGATCGCCAGGGCCACCAGCGAGCCGACAGCGATGGCGAGGAGCTGCTGGAGGCGGTCTTCCCGCCACCGCGCGAGCCGCGCGTCGATCGTCGCGAGTTCCCCCTCGAGTTTCACCCGCCGTGAGATGCCGTCGAGCCAGGTCGGCCAGTCGAGCAGTTCATGGCGACTCGAAAAGCCGTCGGTGACCGCCGCTGCCGACCAGCCTTCTCCCTCGGCGGGATCGCTGATGGTCACCGGCTTGCCGGCGGCCAGGTTTTTGCCGCCGCGCCAGCACTGGAGTTCGGCGAGTGCGAGAACGTACTCCCGCTTGCCACCCTGACTTCCCGCCCCGACACGCCCGAGCGAGTGAGCCGAAAGCCGAATTCGCCCGGCCGTGATTCCTGGCGTCTCCAGCATGACATGGGCTGCGCCCGGATTTGGCAAGGCCTCGGCCGGGTGTATCGGCATGAGCTCGTCGAGCAACAGGTTCGCTGTGGGAGTGTCCGGATCTGCGAGAAGCTGAAAGTGGGGCGGAAAGCCATACCCGGGGAGATCGGCCAGCCCCGCGGGGTGGGCAGGCACGAGATGAATCTCGTCGATCTGTTCAGGCCGGCCCAGATCGACCTCGAGCCACCGCATGCCGTCCACGATCGGGGACGAATCGATCCGCGTGCGGCCCCCAACGGTGGTTGAGCGACGAGCGCCGAGCAAGGGCAGGCACCAGAAGTAGCCATCGGTGAGGTTGAGCGGCTCCCAGCGGCGGGAGCTGTCGAGCGACGCGGAGGCCTGCACGGGGCACCTTAAAGCGGCATTCTGCCCGTCGGCCAGCACCACGACTTCGCCCAGACGAAAAAAACGCTCGCCGCTCGATCCGGTGCGGAAGCCGCTCACCGTGATCCGCAGGTAGCGGCCCGACGCACCGTTGCCAGCGGCCATCCAGAATGGCAGCCTGTCCCCAGCGGCCGCCTCCGGCTCCCGCCACTCGGCGATCTTCACGCGGGCGGCGAACGATGGGTCGTCGGAAATCTCCACGGTGAACGCCGATGGAAACCCGCTCTGCTCGGCACCGGTCCCCGGCAGTCGGGCCGGAAACACCGCCACCTGTTCAGGAGTGACCCGGCGGCGGAAGTCGAGTTCCACCCAGGCCGGGTCGCCGGCGAGACCGTGAAACCCGATCCGCTGGCAGGTCTGGGCCGATTCGAGCAGCGGCGGAAGCGTGTCGAGTTCCGCGACGACGGCTCCCCGTCGCGTTTCGAGATCGGCCGCCTCGACCGAAAGGCAGGAAAGCAGACAGGAAAAGACCACGACGAGCTTCCGCATCGAAGGCACCCGCAACCCCTTCCCATCCAAGTCCTGCCCATCCAAACCCGTCTCCATCCAAACCCGCAGCGCTAGCAAGGGATGCGAACTGGAATCACGCCGTCCCTCGCTTACGCTTCCGGCTTCCGTAAATCGGCTTGTTCGAAGAAGCGGCCGCTCGCGAGAATACCCTATCAGCGGCTCGTCATCCCGTTTCTCGAGCGGCTGTAACGAGTTTTCGGGGCGTGTGGTCACAGCTGGCGTGTCGATACGCCAAAATATGAAGCCGACGCACCTCAGGCAGTGTTTTTTTCGAATGTTTGTCCCGGCCTCCGACACACCCAAGGACGCGGGGTACTTGGTGGATTTCTCGACGCGGGTCTGGAAGGAAGGGCGGCCCGGAACGCTTGCGGACCTCGCTTGAGAAGAACGGCGAAACTGTTTCCGAGCCGCTCGTCCACAAGCGGTTTGCCGACCCTGTGACATCCGGCCTCGAGTTCGAGGTGCCAAAGCAGACCAAGTGGGAAATCGTCGTCGAAAAGCCTTGAAGCAGGCTTTCTGGTACGGCGAGCGGCGTGGGCATTGCGCCGCCGCTGGTGATCGCGACGCGGCATCCCTCAGGAACCCCGTCGGGGGCTTTCGGGGCGGGCTTCGTGCTCACTCGATCTTGATCGTCACTGTCGGCAGGGCCGCCTTCAACGCCGACCTGTCTCCCTCACTCCCGGGAGCGTTCGCCGCCAGCCTTATGCGCAGGCTCTCGAGGTGCGAGGCATCCTTCAGCACCGCGACCCGTTCCGAGGCCATGCCCAGGTTCGACAGTTCCAGGTCGCGCACGTTCTTCATGCCGACGACGGTCCGCAGGTCGTCGTCGGTCATGTTCACGCAGTTCGTCAGCACGAGCTTCCTGATCGTCGGCATGTGCTCGACGATCTTGAGTGCGGCCGCTCCCTCGAATCCCTCCGCGAGTTGCAGGTATTCGAGTTTCAGGCCGGTGAGCGGCGCAAGCCCCTCCGGCGTGGACTTGTGCGACCCAAGTTCCAGGCCTTTGAGCTTCGTGAGTGTGGCGACCTCCGCCAGGGCGTCGTTGCCGTAGTCGCCATGGGCCAACGAAAGCGATTCCAGGTTCGGGAAGGCCGCGACAAGGGCCTTCAGGCCGGCGTCGCTCAGCTTGCTGCCGCGGTGGCTCAGGGACTTCAGGCTGGTCCAACCCTTGAAGTCCTTCAATGGGGCACCGGTCATGCGGGTGCCGATGTAGCCGAAGGATTCCAGCTGATGCAGCGGAGCCAGTAGGGCCAGCCCGGTGTCGTCCAGTTTGGCCTGGTTGATGATCCGCAGGGTCTTGAGCGATTTCAGTTTCGCCAGCGGGGCGAGCCACGCGTTTTCGGCCGTGGTGTTGACGATCGTGAGCTCCTCGAGGTCCGGGAGAGTGGCCACGCTCTCATAGAACGCCGCATCGAACGGATCGACCTGCCGACGCTCCTTGATGGTCAGCGCGGCGCCGGCCAGGTTGATGCCGCGAAGAAAGTCGAAGAGCGGGCTCGGCCCGCCCAGGGCCTTCGCCAGGGCTGCGGGCGTGCCGTTTCCCTTCGCATGCGAGGCTTTCGCGGAGTCCAGCAACGCCATGACGCGATCGCGGTCAGCCTTCCGTTTCAGGGCGGCCTCGATCTGCGCGGTGTGGTCCGAAAGGGCCTTCTTGAGGGCGGGGTCGGCCGATGTCTCGATCAGTTGGTCCAGCTCGGCCCGGCTGGTGATCGCCGCCAGCGGGTCGGCGGCGTGGATCGAGACGACAGACACAAGGGCCAAAACCGCGGCACAGGGTGCCAGAAGCCGTCGATAATGCATTGCGATGGTCTCGGGTAGTTCGGAAAAGCGCCCCCCGGCTTCCGCCGGAGACCAGCGGCAGCCGCGGGTGGCAGACGAGATGCCGGGGTCCCGAGTGCAGGACCGGCAGCCGTGCATCCGGCACGTCAGGAGTTTTCGTGGCCTGCGACGCGTGCCGTCGAAGAATACTCTTGAAGCCGCAGTGTGACGCGTTTTCGTGGCATGTCGTCGCGAAGACGCGGACGATACTTGGGTGTAATCCAAGTGTCTCGGTGGAGGCTGTGTCCCATGATTCTCGGCGAGTCTTGGCTTTTTGACGTGATGCCTCTGCGTGGTGGCCGTTGCGTGCGATGCGGCGGCATGGCGGGTCTTCGCTTGGGAAGTTGCCCGCAACCCCTCGACGAGAAGCGTGTGAGATATTTTCTCCCGGCGCATCGGCTCATCTTTGCCGCCGCGATCGCAGTGGCTTCACTGGCCAGCCAGGCCGGTGCGGCCGATCCGATGGCGTTCCTGCAGCAGCACTGCGCCGACTGCCACTCGGGCGACGCTCCCGAGGGAAACATGCGGATCGACGATGTGCCGCTCGACCTCGCCGCCGAGACGGCCGCCGATCGCTGGGAGCGGATCATCACCCGGGTCGAGGCCGGCGAGATGCCGCCGCCCGAGGCCGAGCGGCCGCCAAGTGCCGACACGGCCGCGGTGCTTACCTGGGCCAAGACCGGCCTCGCCGTGGCGGCCAAGGTCCGGCGGGCGGAAGGGGGACGGGTGGCCATACGGCGGCTCAATAGCCTGGAATATGAAAACACCCTCCACGATCTGCTCGGGCTGCCGCTGCCGTTCCGCGATCTCCTGCCGGAGGATGGCACAAGCGACGGGTTCGACACGGCGTCGGCGGCGTTGGTGATCTCGCCCGTGCACATGCAACGGTTCATGGACGCCGCCAGGACGGCGCTTGAGGCAGTGGCCGTCCGTGGGCCACAGCCGGAGACGAAGGTGCGGCGGTTCTCATACGATCCCGAAAAAGATCAGTTTCTGAAACATGAGAACAATGAGCCGATGATCCGCGTGCGGAATGGCGAGATGCTTTTTTTCTCTGAGCCACACGGGGAGGTGCCGGCGGTGCTTCAACAGTTTTATCTGGAGAACGAAGGGATCGCCGGGGTTCCAAAACGCTACAAGATTCGGATCAAGTCGCGGACGCACGATGCCCGGGGCACGTGCCGCAATGACGAACGCCTGAATCACCCGTACACGAAGAGCCTGAGGGCGATGCGGCACGACTGGCGTCCCGACACGGCCCGCCCCGAGGAACTCACGTTCAGCGTCGTCACGACACTGTCGAAGCGGAGGCTCGGGTTCTTTCAGGCGGCCGCGGATGGCGGACAGGCATCGGTCCCCGAGATCGCCGAGATCGACTGCTGGCTCCTCCCTGGCGAAACGATCCAGATCGCCCCCTATCGGCTCAATGAGGCCCGCGGCGAACGGGGCTTGAGCGTCTACCCGACGAAGAGCACGGATCCGGCGAGAAAGTTCGACGAGCCGGAGGAGGGGCTCGCGCTGGTGATCTCCTGGGTGGAGTTCGAGGGGCCGATCCTGGAGCAATGGCCCCCCGCGGGACACACCCGCATCTTCGGCAACCTGCCGCCCGTGGGCGTGGCCGAGGTGCCCGCGGGCACGAAGTTACCGCCTCGCATCCGGACTCCGGTCATCGCCGGCGGCCCGCCTGGATATCGCACCATCAAGGATCCTGTGACCGTTGGATCGCCTGACCCTCTCGTTGATGCCCGGCGGCTCCTCGCGGAGTTCCTGCCGCGGGCCTTCCGCCGGCCGATCGCGGCCGAGGAGATCGAGCCCTACGTGGCGATCGTGGAGGCCCGGCTGGCCGACAAGGAATGTTTCGAAGTGGCGATGCAGGAGGCGGTGCGGGCCGTGCTCTGCTCGCCCGACTTCCTGTTTCTCGTGGAGCCGGCCGGGCCCCTCTCAGACCATGCCCTGGCCTCGCGGCTTTCATATTTCCTCTGGCGGACCGCGCCCGACGACGAACTGCGGGCGGCCGCCGATGCCGGCCGGCTGCGCGACCCCGATGTGCTCCGCGCTCAAACCGAACGGCTCCTCGCCTCACCCCGGTCGCGGGCCTTCGTCGACGACTTCCTCGACCAGTGGCTTGAACTCAAAACATCGACGCCACGACGCCCGACAAGCAGCTGTTTCCCGAGTTTTTTAGCAGCCTCTTTGGGACGGCCGGGGACGTCTTGCTGCGGCAGTCGATGCTCGACGAGACGCGGCTCTTCTTCGCCGATCTCGTGGCCCGCGACGCGCCCGTGAGTGAGCTTGTGGCGGCGAAGCACTCGTATCTCAACAACCGCCTTGCGCGGTTCTACGACATCGAGGGCGTGGATGGGATCGCCATGCAGCGGGTGTCGCTCGCCCCCGAAACGCATCGCGGCGGGCTGCTCACGCAGGCGAGCGTGCTGAAAGTAACCGCCGCCGGCCTGGTCACGTCTCCCGTCGTGCGGGGTGCGTGGGTGCGGCGAAAGATCCTGGGCCGGGAGGTGCCGCCCCCGCCCGCCGATGCCGGCTCGGTCGAGCCCGATACCCGCGGCGCGACCACGATCCGCGAGCAGCTGGCGGCCCACCGACGATCAGAGGCCTGCGCGGGCTGCCACCGGCAGATCGACCCGGCCGGCTTCGCACTCGAGGCCTTCGATCCCACTGGCCAGTTTCGCGACCGCTACCGCTCCACGCAGGAGGGGGAGCCCGCGAAACGCTACATCAATGGGCACGACACGGTCGCCTATAAATACTCGCAGCCGGTCGATGCCACGGGCGAACTGGCCGACGGCCGGGCATTCGCCGGGCCGGACGAGCTGCGGACGTTGCTCGCGTCCGATCCTGTCGCCCTCGCGCGGTGCCTGGCCGGCAAGCTCGTCGCGTTTGGCACCGGCCGCAGCATCGAACCGGGCGACCGACTCGCCGTGGATCGGATCGTGGCCGAGGCGGCCCCCCACGACTACGGCATCGGCAGCCTGATTCATGCGGTCGTGCAGAGCGACCTGTTCCGCGACAAGTGACGGTCAACCACCCGGAGGCTCTCATGCACACCCCGATCTCCCGCCGCACGCTCCTGCGATCCTGCGGCGTCTCCCTCGCGCTGCCGCTCCTCGAATCGATGGGCCGGGCGACGGCGGCGAGCTCTGCCGCGGCCGTTCCACCGCGGCGGATGGTGCTCGTGGGCACGCCGTTTGGCTTCGATCCGCACGCCTTCGTGCCCCGGCAGGTGGGCCGCGACTATGAGCTGCCGAGCCACCTCGAACTGCTCGCGAGCCATCGCGAACACTTCACCGTGATCACAGGGCTGCTGCATCCCAACACGCAATCCTCAAGCCATCAGGCCGAGAAGGTGCTATTCACCGGCGCCGCGCAGCCGCAACTGCCGACCTTTCGCAACACGATCTCGCTCGACCAAGAGTTTGCCGAGCACGTCCGCGGCCAGACCCGGTTCGACAGCTTCGTGCTCGGCACCGGCCACATGCCGCTCTCGTTCACCCGCAACGGCGTGGCGCTCCCGTCGGAAGGGTCGCCATCGCGGCTGTTTGCGAAGATGTTTCTCGCGGGCAAGCCCGAGGAGGCGGCGGCGGAGCTGGAACGGATCGCCCGCGGCCGGAGCATGCTCGACCTCGTGGGCGAGCAGGCTAAGGCGCTCTCGCGGCGGGTGAGCAAGGCCGACACGGCCCGGCTCGACGAATATTTCGGGGCGGTCCGCGACGTGGAAAAGCAACTCGAACTGTCGGCCGCCTGGGTGGACCGGCCGAAGCCGCCGGCTCCGGGGGCTCCCCCGACCGACATTAACGAGCCGGGCAAGCAGCCGGTGCGGCTCTCGCTCCTCTACGACACGGTGCACCTCGCGATCATGAACGACTCGACGCGGGCCTTCACGATCAACACGTTCGGCGAGCACCACGACCTCTCGCACCACGGCCGTGAGCCAGGCAAGCGTGAGGCCTGCCGCAAGGTGGAGGTGGACCTGCTCAAGACCCACGACGCCTTCCTCACGAAACTCGCCTCCGCGAAGGAGGCCGACGGCCGGTCGCTGCTCGACAGCACGATGGTTCTCTTGACCAGCAGCCTCCGCGACGGCAACACCCACTCGACGAACGATCTGCCGGTGATCCTTGCCGGCGGTGGCTTCAAGCATGGTCAGCATCTCGCGTTCAACCCCGCCTACGTGGAGGAGGTGCGGGTCGCGGAGGAGGACGAGGCCGACAAGAAAGGCGCCACCGACCAGGTCACGAAGACCGCGCCGCTGTGTAATCTCTTCGTCTCGATGCTCGAGCGGGCCGGCATCGAGACCGACCGGTTCTCATCGAGCACCGGGCCGCTCGCAGGCCTGGAGCAGGCCTAACTCGCTGGCTTCCCTCTCGAAAAGTCTTTGGGCAATAGAGTCTGAACGATTTCGCCCTCGGCCGGGGCCGGGGGAGACGGATTTACGTGGCATGACGCGGGGATGCGTCGAGGCGATACTCACAGGGAAGCGTTGGAAAGCATTGGCCGGCCGCTGGTCCGCCGCACAGAATCCAGAGCCGTCACCAGAGCCTTCATCGGAAGAGTGTCGCATGACCGATCGCACTGGCGCGACCGCTCGCACCGTCGGATGGCTGCTGCTGGCCGTTCTGCCACTTGCTCCCGCGATGCTTCGCGCCGACTCGCCGCCCGCCCCGCCCGCGGAGGACGTGGCCGTCCGCGATGCAGCGCCGACGGCCGACGGCTTTCCGTTGCCGGGGGCGGGGATCCACCTTGCCGGAGAACTGGTTGAGATCGACCCGGTCAATCGCCGCGGTTGCCTCCGGCCCGACGGGCTTCACGACGGGTTCGCCCCACACTTCAGCCTGCATGCCTTCGCGCTCCTCCCCTACGCCGAGGTCTGGCTCCACGGCGCGCGGGCCGAACTCAGGGACGTGCCGCTGGGAACGCACCTTCACGGCCGGTTCGTCCTGACGCCACCGGGAGAAGAAGGCACCGTGCCGCCGCCGCGGGAGGGCTTCGTGCGGCCGGAGCACCGCTACGATCACGCGGTCGTGCTCGAGGACGACTTCAGCTTCTACGCCCGCCGCGGTCGGGCTTGGAAGGTTGAGTCGATCGCGCCGGATCAGGGGCATGTCTTCCTCGAACCGGTGGGGCCGGCGGTGCCCGGAGGCATCAACGAACGCTATCGCTTCGACATCGATGCCGTGACGCGGGTCTGGCAGGACCGGCGGCTTGTCGAGGTCGCTGCGGTCGAGCCCGGCATGACGGTGCAGGTGAACCTCGGCTGGGCGCCCGCGTGGCAGCAGCGGGAATACGGCGTCACCGACATCTGGCTCGACGACGCCAGCCGTAGCTTCGCGACCGAATTGCAGCTCCGCGGCCACCTCCGCCACCAGCGGCAGCGGTGGGCGCCGGCCCGCGTCGACTGGCTCGAACCGGCCGACCACGGCGGCGGCCGGCTAGGGCTCACCTTCTTCAGCAACACCGATCCCCGGCTGCTCGCGGAACTCGAGGCCCAACGGGCCGCCGGGTTCGGTGTGGCGGTGTCGGAGAAGACACTTCGCACCTGGTATCACCGCGGCGACAAGAAGATCGGCAAGGTGGTCGATTGGAAGACCGATGCCGATCCGCCCCCGGGGTCGAGCGGCGTGCACGCCACGCTCGCGTTCGAGGAACTACTCGACGGCTACCGTCCGGGCCGGGTCGTGCGGGTGAAGGCCGACGGTTGGAAATTTGTGACGATGCCCCCCGAGGAACGGCTGCTTTCCAACGAGGATCGCGAGAAGTCGCAGCGGATGGTGCGTCCATGAAATACCGGATGAGGAAATACGCGATGAAAACCCTCGCCAACGCGACCACGGTAGCCGCTGGCCTGGTGCTCGCCCTCGCCGTCCCAGCCGCCGCCGCCGCGCCGCAAGCCGACGAGGCGGCCGAGGCGTTTTTTTCCCGGCATTGTCTGCGGTGCCACGACGCGGGCACGCAGGAGGGGGGCTTCCGCCTCGATACGCTGGCCCATGACTTCGGCGACATGACGGTGGCCGAACGGTGGGCCGAGGTGCGGACGCGGATCGCGGCCGGCGAGATGCCGCCCCAGGAGGAGCCGCGGCCGTCGGGGGCGGAAATCGGCGACATGATCGAGTGGATCAGCCGTCGGCTCGAGGCCGGGCAGGCCGTGCGCATGGGTCGGCGGGGACCGGTGAGCCTCTCTCGCCTCAGCCGCGAGGAATACGGGCACGCAATCTACGACCTGCTCGGCGTGCACCTCGACGTCAGGCAGCCCGGCCTGCTCCACGAGGACCCTCGGTGGCACGGATTCGAACGGGTCGGGGCGGTGCTCACGCTCGCCCCCGACCACGTCGAGCGGTATCTGCGGGTGGCAGAGACGGCCGCAACGCTGGCATTTCCCGATCGTCCGGTGCAAACCCAGACGACTCGATTCGCGCCACCGGAAGGGCAACGGTGGCTGCTCGCACCCGGCACGCGGCGGCCGGTCGGCAAACTCGCCACGCCGGGCCTCTATCGCCTGCGGATCCGGGCGAGCGGCTTGGCGTCGTTCAAGGGCCGCATCCCGCGGCTCTCGCTCTGGCATGCCGAAATCAAGCGGGTGCTCGACGGCGCCGATCTCGTCGCCGCCGAGGCCGCGCCGGTCGAGATCAGCCTCGAGCGCTTGCTTCCTGCCGGGCCGATCGAACTGCTCAACGAAGCTCCGGGCACGTTCTCGCTCGCCAACCCCGGCACGCACAACGCCGTGCCCCAGACCGTCGCCACGCTCGCGGCGCATCGTCCCAATCCCCGCGACGCGTTGCTCCTGGCCGCCGACGGCACGCCGCTGGTGCCGCTGGTGCTCATCGACTCCGTCGAGGTCGAGGGACCGATCGAACTCGAGGCCGACCGGGAAAAGCGGCGCGGCCTGTTTCCGGAGGGCGGCGACCCTGCGCAGGTTCGCGGCTGTCTCGTCGCGCTCGCGGAGCGGGCCTGGCGGCGAACGGTGGCGGAGGGGGAGATCGTGCCGCTCGCCGACCTCGTGGCCCGGCAGCTGGCCGATGGAACGGCCTTTCCGGCGGCCTACCGGGCAGCGGTGGCGGCGGTGCTGACCTCGCACCAGTTCTGCTATCTCCGCGAGGGTGCGCCTGCCGTGCGGCGGGATCGTGCCGATGACGTCGAACTCGCCGCGCGTCTCTCGTTCTTCCTCTGGAGTTCGATCCCCGACGAACGGCTTCTCGCCGACGCCCGTGCCGGGAAACTTCATGAACCTGCCGTGCTCGCCGAACAGGTGGGGCGGATGCTCGATGATCCGCGGGTGGAGCGGTTTCTGGAGGGCTTTCCGCGGCAATGGCTGCAGCTCCATCGGCTCGGGATGTTTGCGCCCGACAAGGCGCTCTATCCCGACTACGACGGCTGGCTCGAACGGAGCATGGCGGAGGAATCATCCCGGTATTTCGCGGCGATGTTCGCCGAGAATCGGCCGATCGCCGAATTCCTCGACTCTGATTGGACGGTGCTCAATCACCGGCTCGCCCGCCATTACGGTCTCGATCCGCCGGGTGTCTCCGGCTGGCAGCGGGTGGCGGTCGCCGGCGGCGGCAGACGAGGCGGGCTGCTGACGCAGGCTGGGGTGCTGTCGCTCACCTCCGACGGCACGCGTCACCGGCCGGTGCATCGCGGCGCATGGATGCTCGAAACCGTCACGGGCCGCTCGCCGCCGCCGCCTCCGCCAAACGTCGAACCGCTCGTGCCGACATCGCGAGACCAGCCGAAGGCGACCGTCCGCATGCAACTCGCGGCCCACTCGAGCCAGGCGACCTGCGCCGCCTGCCACTCCGCAATCGACCCGCTCGGGTTCGCGTTCGACAACTACGACGCACTCGGCCGCTGGCGGGATCGTGAGCGGGTGGACGGAGGCACGGGGGAGGATCCGCTGGTGGACGCCTCGGGCACGCTCCCCGACGGCCGCAGCTTCGCGGGACCGGCCGAGTTCAAGCGGCTCCTCGCGGCGGATGCCGACCGGTTCGCACGGGCCTTCGTCGGACAGCTCGTCACCTATGCGCTCCGCAGGGTACCCACGATCGACGACGCCGCGATGATCGAGACGGTTCTGGAGGCTGCCCGGCCCGAAGGCTACCGGCTGCGGTCACTGGTGGAGGCCTTCGCCCGTTCGCCGCTGTTCCAGTCGCTTTAAGAGCACCGAACCGGCGAGGGAGGGCCCCGAGCCGCCCGTCATCGCGCGATGATGTCGGAGATCTGCTTGTCGACGGGAAGCGTGACCGCCCGGGTGAGACCACCGTCGGCGGCGATCGCGTAGAGCATGAGCGTGGCCGATTCGAAGCCGGTGACCGCCAGGAACCGACCGTCGGGCGACAGGGTCATCCCCCACGGAATCTTGTCGGCCGGCACGAGGCCGCGCGGAGAGAGCCGGCCGTCGTCGCCCACCGCATAGCAGGCGATGAAATCGTAGGCGTGGGAGTGCCCGCGGATGCCCGCGTAGAGGTGACGGCCGTCGGGCGTGATCACGATGTCGGAGGAGGACACACCGGAAGAAGGCGCGTCGGCGGGCACGGCGCGGGCGCGGTGCCAGAGCGAGAGCCGGCCATCCTCGGCCCGCCGGTAGGCCGACACGCCGAGGCCCTGTTCCTCGCTGAAATAGACGAGCGGTAGCCGTGGGTGGTAGACGAGATGCCGCGGCCCCGAATCCGCCGGCGGACCGACATCCTTGGGCTCAAGCGGAGAGAGGCCGCCCGTCGCGGCATCGAACGCATATTGATACAGCGCGTTGGTCTCCTTGACGTAGGGGATGTAGACCGAGCGGTTGTCGGGCGACGGCAGCACGCAGTGGGCGTTCTTGCGGCCCTCGTCGAGGCCGTGCACCCGTTTGCCGGGGGCGCCCGCGGCGTCGAGCGGAAACACATCGATCGCCCCCGAGAAATGGTGGCACCCGAGCAGGAAGCGGCCCGACCGATCGGTCGAGAGATATGAGTAGCTGTGGTCGAGCGTGAGGGGTTGCGGCTCCTGCGGCATGCCCGCTGCGTCGAGCGGCACGACGGCCGCATTCGGGCCGCCGGCACGTCCTTCGCCCGAGACATAGAGGAGCGGCAATGTCGGATGGGCCTCGATCCTGCCGGCGGGGAAGCTGAGGCCCAGCGTGCGGACGATCTCGAGCGTGGCCGTGTTTTTGTCGCCGGTCGTCCCGTCGCCTGTCCCGACACGTGGCGCGGGCCGGGCCCGCACCACGAGCAGCCGTTGCTCCGTGCCGCTCGGGGCATAGAGCAGGAAACTTTCGTCGGACTCGGCCTCCGCCGCGACGGCCGGCATGGCCTGCCAGCCGCAGCCCAGCAGCCAGCACAATAGCCAGCCCAGCATGACCACCCACAAAGTACGGCACCGATGACCTCGCATTTTTCGCTCCGAGTTCCAGTCAGGGTGTTATGCGTGGGCAGCGTTGGAACGATTGCCCGCGACGAGCGCTCGCGCGGCGGCGGCGATGGCGGGCCGATGCCGCTCCTCCACCGGGTCGAGCATCGGCAGGATCGGTCCGGTGGCGGCGATTCCGGCGGCGGCCACCGCCTCGTGCAGCACGCGGATCGGGTTGATCGCGTTTCGCAGCTGTTCGAGCGGCTCGAAGATGGCCCGGAGCCGCTCGGCCTCGGGCCAGTCCTGTCGGCGGATCGCCGCCAGCTGCGCCTGCGAGAGCGATGGCGCCAGGCAGCCGCAGCCGGTCGTGAAGCCGCCCAGGCCGAAGTCGCGCATGTGCACGATCGCCGGCTGTTCGCCGATGCCGCTGACGATCACCGCCGGGTCGACCACGCCCACGAGTTCCCGCAGGTAGGGGTCGTGGGCCGGATCGTCGCGGACCGTCGCATACTTCACCGCGCTGAGTAGCCCGTCGCGGTGGAGTTTCGCCACGTCGGCGGGCTCGATGAAGCCGTCGTGCTTGACGTAGAGCAGCGCGGGAACGCCCGCCGCCTCGACGAATTTCCGCACCGCCGTGGCGACGCCTGCACTCGTCGTCAACCCCTGCTGCGGCAGCACCATCACGGTCTGGAAGCGATGCCGCCGAATCACCTTGGCGTGCTCGAGCAGGAGCCCGTACGTGGGCCCCGCCGAGGGCACGACGAGCGTCGCCGGCCCCGCCAGCTCCGCGAGCATGGCCAGGAGCGGCTCGTATTCATCGAGCGGCAGGTGGTAGAGGTTGGCGTTGCCGCCGTAGAGCAGGATCGACACGCCGCCCGCCTCGATGTGGCGGATGATCTTCTCGTTGGCCGCCCTGTCGATCCTGCCGTCGGCAGACCGGGCCAGCGGCGGCACCGCGAGCACCGAGCGTTGGAGGTGAGACTGCGTGAGCGAGAGGGAGGCGTCCATGGTGGCGTGTCCGCGAGATGTGGCTGCTTGATTCAGAAAATATCGGGTTCGGGCGTTGGGCCGCCGCGCTCGAGAAACCGGAAGTCGCAGCCGTGATCGGCCTGCGTCGTCTGGTCGAGGAAGAGCTTTCCATAGCCGCGGGTGAACCGGGCCTGCGGCGGCGTCCAGTGCGCGAGCCGCCGGGCGATCTCGGCCTCCGGCACGATGAGATCGATCGACCTCGCCTCGACGTCGAGCGCGATCCGGTCGCCGGTCTGCACGATGGCCAGCGGGCCGCCGAGGGCCGCCTCGGGGGCGACGTGCAAGACGCAGGTGCCATAGCTCGTGCCGCTCATCCGGGCATCGGAGATCCGCACCATGTCCCGCACGCCCTGTTCGAGCAGCCGCTTCGGAATCGGCAGCATGCCCCACTCGGGCATGCCCGGGGCCCCGAGCGGGCCGGCGTTGCGGAGCACGAGCACGTCGTCGGCCGTGATGCCTTCCGCGGGATCGTCGATGCGGGCCTTCATGTCTGGATAGGAGTCGAACACGACCGCGCGGCCGGTGTGCACGAGCAGCTTCGGGTCGGCGGCCGTCGGCTTGATCACGCAGCCGTCGGGGGCGAGCGAGCCGCGGAGCACGAAGGTGCCGCCGGCCCGCGAGAGCGGCCGATCGAACGGCAGGATGACCCGGTCGTCGATCACTTCCGCGTCGGCGATGTTTTCGCCGAGCGTTTTCCCGCTGACGGTCGGGCAGTCGAGCGAGAGCAGGTGGCGCAGCCGGGAGAGCAGCGCCGGCACGCCGCCGGCGTCGTGGAAGTCTTCCATGAGGAATTCGCCTGCCGGACGCAGGTTCACGATGACGGGCGTCGATCGCGAGATGGTGTCGAAGCGGTCGAGCTGCAGCGACACGCCGGCGCGGCCGGCCAGCGCCAGCAGATGCACGATGGCATTAGTCGAGCCGGCCATCGCCATGTCGGCCACGATCGCGTTGTCGAAGGACGCGGCGGAGAGGATCCGCGACGGCCGCAGATCTTCCCACACCATATCGACGATCCGCCGGCCGCAGGCGGCCGCCATTCGGGCGTGTGCCGAGTGGACGGCTGGGATCGTGGCGGCGCCGGGCAGTGTCATGCCGAGCGTTTCAGCGACTGCCGCAAGGGTCGAGGCAGTGCCCATCGTCATGCAGGTGCCGGCCGACCGGGCGATGCCCTCTTCGATCTGTCGCCAGACGCACGCATCGAGGCAGCCGGCCTGCCGCTCGGCCCAGTATTTCCAGACGTCGGTGCCGCTGCCGAGCCGCTCGTTGCGATGCCGGCCGGCGAGCATCGGGCCGGCGGGCAGGAAGACAGCCGGGAGGTCGGCGGAGATCGCGCCCATGAGCAGCCCGGGCACCGTCTTGTCGCAGCCTCCCATGAGCACCGCCCCGTCCACGGGATGGCTGCGGAGCACCTCTTCGGCCTCCATCGCCAACAGGTTGCGATAGAGCATCGCCGTCGGCTTCATGAACATCTCGGAGAGGGCGAGCACCGGGATCTCCACAGGAAATCCGCCCGCCTGCCACACGCCCCGCTTCACCTCCTGAACCCGCTGGGGGAAGTGGGTGTGGCACTGCGAAAGATCGCTCCACGAGTTGAGAATCGCGATCACGGGGCGTCCCTCGGCCTCCTCGGCCGAGTAGCCCATCTGCCGCAGGCGGCTGCGATGGCCGAAGCTCCGCAGGTCGTCGGGCGCGAACCACCGCTGCGACCGCAGGTCGCCGACGGAGAGACGTTTTTGCTCTGATTGATCGGCGTGCGCGGAGTGATCGGCCATGAAGCGATCCGGATGCTCGGGGTTTCGCGACAGCGGCGGCGATTGTACGCTGCCGTCGATCTTGCACAAGGAACGCTCCCCGCCATGACGCCGCTGGCCATCCTCTGCACCGCGCTTGTGATCGTGATCGGGGGCGTGCTCGTCTTCCGGCTGCATCCGTTCGTGATCCTGATCGTGGCGGCGTTCGCCGTCGCGCTGCTCACGCCGGCCGCGGCGGAGCAATCATCCGCGGGCCAACGGGTGGCCGAGGGCTTCGGCAAGACGGCGCACGACATCGGGATCGTGATCGCGATGGCGTCGATCCTCGGCACGTGCCTTTCGGCCGCCGGCGGCGCCCGCCGGATCGTGGTGTCGATCCAGAGCCTAGTCGGTGAACGCCGCACGCCCCTCGCCCTCTTGCTGGCCGGCTTCGTGCTCGGCATCCCCATGTTTGCCGAGACGGTTTTCTACCTGCTCGTGCCGCTGGCCCGCGCCATCTGGGAGCGGACCGGCCGCGGCTACCTGCTCGGCGTGCTGGCGATCGTCGCCGGCGGCACGATGACGCACTCGCTCGTCCCGCCGACGCCGGGACCGCTCTTCGTGGCCGACGCCCTCGGCGTGGACATGGCCACGATGATCCTGGTCGGGCTCGTCGTCGGGCTTGTCGCCGCGCTGGCCGGGTTTGCCTACGCTTGCTGGGCCAACGGCCGCTGGCCGCTCGAGCCCCGGGCCGTCACTGGGGCCGCGGAAGGTGGCGGCCAAGCCGACGCCGCGGGCGATCTCGCCGGCCGTATGCCTCCCCTGTGGGCCGCCCTGCTGCCGATCCTGCTGCCGGTCGTGCTCATCAGCCTCGACTCCGCCGCCCAATCCGCGCCGGGCCTTTTCCACCCCGGCCTCGCGGCGGCGGTGCGGTTTGCGGGCGAGAAGAATCTCGCCCTCTCGATCGCGGCCCTGATCTCGATCCTCGTCTTGGCCGCGAGCGGCGTGGGCCTGCCGAAGGTGCGGGCCACGATCGCCGAGGCGATCGCGGAGGCGGGCAGCATCATCCTCGTGATCGCGGCGGGCGGGGCGCTTGGAACCGCGCTGCGTCAGGCCGGTCTGGCCCAACTCTCCGCCGGCCTCGGTGGCGGCTCGGGGCTCGCGCTGATCCCGATCGCGTGGCTCGTCACGGCCGTGATCCGGGTGGTGCAGGGCTCGGCGACGGTGGCCATGATCACGGCGGCGGGGGTGATGGGGCCGATCGTGCTCGACGGCGGCCTGCCGTTTCACGCCGTTTTCATCGCGATGGCGATCGGTTGCGGCTCGAAGATGGGGATGTGGATGAACGACAGCGGCTTCTGGGTGGTCTCGCGGATGAGCGGCATGTCGGAAGTGCAGACGCTCCGCACGGCCTCGGTGATGCTGGCCATCGAGGGTACCGTCGGCCTCTTGGCCACGCTCTGCCTGGCAGCGGCTTCCATGGCCGGTGCTTTTGGCGGTTGAGGCGGATGCGGGAGAGTGGCTTGCCCGCGGCAGAAAACCGGCCGCTCAGCGGTCGGTGGCAGGCAATCATTTCGTGTGTTGACCTGCAGCGTTGTGCGACGATAAAGGAGCACATGAGGCGTGCGACCGTTCGAGACCTGCGAAATCGGTATACGAGCCTGCTGCGGTGGATTCGCGCAGGCGAGGAAATCGTCATCACGCGTCGCGGAAAGCCGGTGGCTCGATTGGTGCCGGAATCCACCGAAGCGGCCGAGCAGGTTGATTGGTCGCAGAGCGTCGCCGTGGGCCGCGATCGCTCGCACGAGCGGATGCTCACGGCCGAGGAGACAGCGCAACTCGTTCCCGAAGCCGGCGGCAGATGGTGATCTGCGCCGACACGAGCGCCTTGTTTTCGCTTTATGCGCATGACGCGCACTCCTCTCGTATCGTCGCATGGCTGACAACCCAGCGGCGGCCGCTCGTCGTCACGTTGCTGCACGAGTTTGAGCTCTCCAACGTGCTGCGGTTCGCCGAGTGGCGGGGGGCGATCGGAACCGGGCAGG
Organism: Planctomycetaceae bacterium; assembly: GCA_947459185.1. GTDB lineage: Bacteria > Planctomycetota > Planctomycetia > Pirellulales > UBA1268 > CAMCQY01. Next base: position 43,048 of record CANHCU010000016.1, read on the forward strand.
CCGAGGACGAAGGGCTCGGCGTCGCGTGGCGACGCCCATTCGGCCACTCGGCTTGTGGCTCGGACGCGGCGGCCCGACGCACGTGCCGACGCTGTGACGAGTTTTCGGGGCATGTGGCGGCCGCGGCGACAATCTCCCCATGAGAATACCTGCCAATTCGCCTCTTGCCATTTCACCTGGCGGACTGCAGCGGTCGCCGCCGCCGTGATCGATCACGATCCAGGCCGGCTCAGCGGCCAGACCATGAAACCCGATCCGTTGGCAGTTCTGGGGCGAGGCGAGCAAAGGTTGCAGCGCCTCGAGCTCCGCCATGACCGCATCCCGTCGCGCGTCGAGATCGGCCGCCGCCGCAGACAGGCAGCAAAGCAGGCACGGCAAGAAAGCGGCACCGTTCCGCATCGGGGCATCCACGACGAAATCAGGCGGTGTCTCGAAAATACCGCATTCGCGACTCAGCATCTTCATTCAGAGGCGCCTGTGACGAGATTTCGTGGCGGATCATGCGGACGCCTAGTAGACTCAGGGAAAATCGGCCCAAAGAGGAGTTTTCTACGATGAGCGTGACCATCACCGACGATATTGTCCGCGCCACCCATCTGACAGACGCGGAGTTCGTCCAAGAGATTGCCATTTATCTCTACGAGCAAGGGCGATTGACGCTGGGGCAGGCAAGCCAGTTGGCGAAGATGCCCCAGTTGAGATTCCAGCATCTTCTCGCCAGCCGGGACATTCCTGTCCACTTTGACGAGCAGGATTTCGCGGATGATCTGGCGACGCTTCGGACTCTGCATCGATGATCATCGTCGTGAGCGATGCATCGCCGATCATCAACCTTGCGGCCGTGAGTCGCCTGCCGCTCCTGCAGGAATTGTTCGGCTCCATCCTCGTGCCGCCCTCGGTGTGGGCGGAAGTCATGGCCGGTGAACAGTTTGCACTGCCGGATTGGGTGGAGTTGCGGTCGCCCGCCAATCAGCCGCTCGTTTCGTCCTTGTGTGCCGAGTTGGATCGTGGAGAGGCGGAGGCGATCGCTCTGGCAGCAGAGATCGCAGCCGGCTTGGTGCTGATTGACGAAAAGAAGGGTCGTGCCGTTGCCAGGCGACTCGGACTGTGCCCCCTGGGCCTTCTCGGCGTCCTCACGGAATCGAAGGCCCGGGGGCTCATTCCCGAGGTCAAACCGCTGTTGAATCTGATGGTTCGCAAAGCAGGCTTTCGTATCACTGAGGCGCTCTACCGCCAGGTATTGCAGTCCGTTGGCGAGGCCTAGCGTCGCGGGAAGGCCCGTATCGTGTGCGTGAAGCCATGCCGGCCGATGTGCTTTCATAATCGCCTGCCCGCTGTGACGAGTTTTCGGGGCATGTGCCGGCCGCAACGCGGGTCGATAATCTCCGTATGGGAAAAACTCGCCAATTCGCCTCTTGCCATTCCGCCCAGTGGACTGCAGCGGTCGCCGCCGCCGTGATCGCGTCGTTGACGGTGCTGCCGACCGCGGTCGTGCCGGCCCGGGGCCAAGAGCCGAAGCAGGAGCCGAACCCGGCCGACGTCACGCCCCCCTGGGGCACGTTTCCCAAGCCCGGCGCCGGCATCGAGTTGGCCGGCGAACTCGTGGCGGTCGATCATGTCAACCGCCGGTTCGGCCTGCGGCTCGACGGCGATTTTAACAAATATCGCTACTTCAACGACGCAAAGCTCAAGGCCACCATGCTCCCCTATGGCGAGGTCTGGTACCACGGGGCACCGGCCGACCTCGCCGACATTCCGCTTGGCACGCGGCTCCAGGGCCGGTTCCTCTTGCCGCCGAAGGATGCCCCGCCGCGGCAGCCCGCCTCGGACCCGGAGAAGGCATTTCCCCCGCCTCTCCACGACCGGGCGCTCGTGGTCGAAGACGGCTTCAGCCACGAGCGTCGCCGTGGCCGGGCCTTCCGGATCGACAAGCTCGAGATCAAGCGGGATGACATCGGCGTGTCTGCGACCCAAAAAGGAGAGATCGAACGAGGACCGATCGTCCTCACGCAGGTGCAGGCATCGGGGCAGCCGCTCGACGGCCCGCCCGACACTCCCAAAGACG
>CANHCU010000017.1 GCA_947459185.1 Planctomycetaceae bacterium
CCAAACCGCTGGAGAGCAGTCTGCCGCCAAAGTGGAGCCTGCTGCAGCAGACGGTGTTTCCCTGCATTGTCGGCCAGGCACGTTGATGCAGTCAAGCAAAGCCGCTCACTGGGCCCAACGGCTAGCGAGCGGTAAACTGCCTTGCGCTGACAGGATGTCATCCCGTTCGAAAGGCTCTGCATGGATTGGACGCGGCCCGCGGTATTGTTCGGTCTTGCGAGCCTGCTCGTCGTGGCGCCGGCATGGTGTCCGGATCGGTCTCCAACTTTGGCGCCCGCATGGTCCGACGAGGTCGAACTGGCCGACGGCCGCGTGCTGCAGGGCCGGTTCGTGCTCTTGCCGGGGGTTGCGATCGCCCCCGAGGCCGAGGGCGGCACGAAACCATCCGGCGGAACGTCGATCCTGATGTGCGACGATGAGTTGACCCGCACCATGGTCTCGAAGCGGCGAGTGGTGAGAACAGCGCCGGGCCAGGGCGGCGGCGGCGAACGAATTCGCATCCCGCAACGCATTCCCGAGAACGGCCGCCGCGTGGTCGGTGTCGGTCAGATTCTGGGGGCCACACCATTCGACGAATATGGCCGCCGCATCCTCTCGCTCAACACCGCCGGCGGCCGGCTCGACATCGTGCAGGGGATCACGCAAATCGCCGCCCGCTGGTCGAGCGTCGAGGGGATTCTCACGGAGCGACCCAATCTTCTCGACATGCGGATCGCGACCTCATCGATCCCTCGGCAGTTGCTCAAGCAGGTGATCGACCAGCATCTCGACCGCACGAACCCCGATGATCGGCTGCGGGTCGTGCGGCTGTTCCTACAGGCGGAGCGATACGACGACGCCAAGCAGGAGCTCGACGAGATCCTCCGGGATTTTCCCGATCTCGCTGAACTGTCGCAGCAGCGGAAAGACCTGGCCTCGCTCGCCGCCGCCAAACTGCTCGACGAGGTGCTCCTCCGCGGCCGCGTAGGACAGGATCGGCTGGCCCTCGACCTGCTGGAGCAATTCCCTGCCGACGATGCCGGGGGCGAGACGGTGGAGGCGGTTCGTGAAGCCCGCGATCGCTATCGCGAGCGGCAGGAGTCGGCCCGCGGAGTGATCGAGGCACTTCGCAGCCGCCTGGCACAACTCCGGGAGGAGGCGGATCGCCGCGAAACCTCGGAAATTGTCGATGAGATCGAGCAGGGGCTTACCTTTGCGTCGCTCGACCGGCTGGCGACGTTTGAACGGCTGGGCACCGACTCCGACACTCCGGCTGAAGCCGCCCTGGCGATGGCGATCAACGGCTGGCTGCAGGGGGCGTCGAGTGCCGACCGCAACCTCAAGCTCGCCGTGTCAGCCGTACGGGTGCGATCGCTTGTCGGCGACTACCTCCGTGCGACGGACCGAACCCAGCGCGACCAGATCCACGCGAGACTTGAGCAGGAGGAGGCCTTCGACGCCCCGACCGTCGCGGCGATCGCCCGCCAGATGCGGCCTCCCTTCACCCCACCAGCGGAGATCGCTCCAGGGCTGCACGAACTGGAGGTGCCGGGCCTGGAAGGGGAGGGGAGCTTTCGCTGTCTGGTGCAGTTGCCCCCTGAATATGATCCGCTCCGAAAGTATCCGGCGGTCGTCTCGCTGCATGCAGCTTTGTCCACCCCGCAGAACCAGATCGATTGGTGGGCCGGCATGCCGGGCCCGGATGGCCAGCGTCGCGGCCAGGCGGCCCGCAGCGGCACGATCGTGATCGCCCCCGCGTGGGCCCGCGAACAGCAGACGGCCTACGAATATTCAGCGCGGGAGCACGCCGCCGTGCTCACCGCCCTCCGGGAGTCGCTGCGGCGGTTTGCGATCGACACCGATCGCGTTTTCCTCTCCGGCCACTCGATGGGAGGCGACGCCGCCTGGGACATCGCGCTGGCCCATCCCGATCTCTGGGCTGGACTGGTGGCGATCTCCCCTGCGGCTGGCAAGTATGTCAATCACTACTGGCACAATGCCCGTACGCTGCCCATCTATATCGTGGGCGGTGAGCTCGATGCCGCCAGTTTCGGCCGCAACACGATGGACCTCGACCGCTACTTGGCCAAGGGCTTCGACACGACCTACGTGGAGTATCGCGGCCGTGGCCACGAGCACTTCTCCGAAGAGATCATGCGGATCTTCGATTGGATGGGCCGGCGGCAGCGGACGTTCTTCCCGTCCACGATCGATGGCGTATCGATGCGGCCCTGGGACCGCTTCTTCTGGTGGGTCGAGATGGAGCGGCCGCCGGCCCGCACGATGGTGCTGCCCTCGCAGTGGCCGCCTCCCCCGGGCATCCGGCCGTTTTCGATCGAGGCCAAGACGATGCCGGCCAACAGTGTGCCGGCGAGCATGCTCTCGGTGCACTGCGGCGCCGACCGCGTGCGGATCTGGCTCTCGCCGGAGTTGGTCGATTTCTCGCGACCGCTCACCGTCACGCTTGATGGCCGGAAGCTCTGGAAGGATCCGGTCGTTCCCGACAAACGGCTGTTGCTTGAAGACATGCGGCTGCGCGCCGACCGCCAGCATCCCTTCTGGGCGGTGATCGACTGGGAGAAGCGGCCGCAGGCGGCGGATTGAGCGAGCCCTTCCATTTCAATAAAACCAGGATTTCAACGATCAGCGGCCAAGCACCCATGAAGCCACACCCTTTCTCCACCGACGACGTCCGCATCGCCGAGATCAAGGAACTCTCGCCACCGGCACACCTGCTCCGCGAGTTTCCCTGCACCGACGCCATCAGTGAAGTCGTGTCGGCCACGCGGGCGCGGCTTCATGCGATCCTCAGCGGAGAGGATGACCGTCTCGTCGTCGTGATCGGGCCCTGCTCGATCCACGATCCCGACGCGGCGGTGGACTATGCCCGCCGGCTCCGGGGCGAGCGGGAGCGGCTCGGGGCCGACCTCGAGATCGTGATGCGGGTCTACTTCGAGAAGCCGCGAACGACGGTCGGCTGGAAGGGGCTCATCAACGATCCCGATCTCGACGGCACGTTCCGGATCAACGAGGGGATCCGCGTCGCCCGCGAACTGCTCGTGGAGATCAACTCGCTCGGCCTGCCGGCCGGCTGCGAGTTTCTCGACATGATCACGCCGCAATACATCGCCGACCTCGTGAGCTGGGGGGCCATCGGAGCCCGCACCACCGAGAGCCAGGTCCACCGCGAACTTGCCTCGGGGCTCTCCTGCCCCGTCGGTTTCAAGAACGGCACCGACGGCAACGTGCGGGTCGCGGCGGAGGCGGTGCTCGCCGCCCACCAGCCTCACCACTTCCTGTCGGTCACGAAGGGGGGCCATACGGCGATCGTTTCGACGAAGGGCAACGACGACTGCCACATCATCCTCCGCGGTGGCAAGACGCCCAACTACGACGCCGCCAGCGTCGCAGCCGCCTGCGAGGAGCTTCTTCGCAACCGCCTCGCGGACCGGCTGATGATCGACGCCTCGCACGGCAACTCGTCCAAGCAGCACGAGCGGCAGCTGGCCGTGGCCCACGCCATCGCCGACCAACTCGCGGCGGGCGAGGGCCGCATCGTGGGCGTCATGGTGGAGAGCAACCTTGTGGGCGGACGGCAGGATCTCGTGCCTGGGAAGCATCTCGCCCGCGGTCAGTCGATCACCGACGCATGCCTCGGCTGGGACGAGAGCGTGCAGCTTCTCGACCGGCTGGCGGCGGCAGTCCGCATCCGCCGCACATCGACGTGACCACCTCATGCGGTGCACGAACGGCCTACTGCGGCGGGGTGACCGGCCGACGGGCCAACTCTGGCTCCTGCTGGCTCCGCGGCAGCGTAACGCCCGTGATGTACCAGCCGTCGGGCAGGGATTGCATCCCCACGCCCGCCGTGCCGAAATACCGTCGCACCAACTCAAAATCGGGAAGCGTGCTGCCGTCCAGCCGCTGCGTCCGCACGGTGCCGGGCTTGCCGTCGCCGAGGATGCCGTTGAGAACCTGCCCCGTCAGACTCTTCGACTTGGGCATCGAGCCTTGACGCAGCATCTCATAGGCGGGCCGGATCGCCTCATCCTCCCGGGTAAACGACCGAGTGGCCGCCTTGCCCGGCAACAGTCTGTTCAGTTCCGTGGCCACCTGACCGTAGTCGGCAGCCGAACCGAGCGACTCGATGTCGCCCTTCGTGGCCAGCACGCGTTCGAGGATGTCGCGGTGCGAGGCTACGAACAGGTGCCCGTGGGCCACGGTCACCACCGAGTGTGGCAGGAGTTTCTCCTCGCGGTCGCGGAGTTTCGTGCGGCGGCGTTGGGAGTCGTCGTCGTGATCGGCATGGGGCACGGCGCCGCCAGGCAATTCCACCTCGAGTTGCGGAATCGCCATCGACCGATCGATGAGTTCCCAGGCTACGTTGCCCTGCACATCGATCTTGGCCATGTCGGGGTCGATCGACATGCTTTTGGCCACAGTAGCGGCGACTCGTTCGGGATTGACAGCCTCGACAGCAATCACGATCCGCTCGCTGTCGGTGCCGATCGGCGTGGCATGGTCGGTGATGAGCGTCACGCGGCTGCCCAGACAGGCGACGAGATCCTTTTCCAGGTCGATCTGCGGACCATCCGGATCCTCCTTCACGGAGGCGATCACGTCGTCATAAACACCCTTCTCGCCGACGACATCGTCCACCAGCGATTCGACGGTGACGAAGGCATTGCGGATATCAAACTGCAGTGATGTCCAGCCCGAGACATTCCGCGGCACCCACGGCTGCGGGCCGATCGCCTCGACATCAGGGAACTGCAGCATGCGGGCGGCAAGACCGAACCGATCAGCCGCGAACGGCTGCCGGCCAGGGAGCGGCGGAGCATAGACCATCGTGTGATGCCGCAGTGCATGGCCTCCCTCGTCGAACACGACGACGCCACCGGCGGCCTTCACGGCATCGAAGCCTTGCCGGCTGAGGATCGCCACGTAATCGGGCCCCTTCCGCTTTTCCCGCGGCGGGTTGGTGGCCTGATACGCCTTGGCAAACGGGAGCGGATCGACATACCAGCGAACCGCGGCAGCCGTCGCCGGCACCTGGTTCTGGCAACGGCCCATGACGGTGCCAAAGGCCGGCAGCCCCCCCACGCAGTCGCCGCGGCCCTGTCCGAGCGTGCTGATTACCTGCGTGACGAGCGAGGAGTCGTCGCCGACGATGAGCGTGCTGCCGGAAAGCGCGAAGGCGACCCGCTGCTCGCCGGACCGCCCTGAGTTTTCGGAAACGGGCAACTGGTAGATGGTCAGCGGACCGCCACCATTGACGGCGACCTTCGTGCCCTTCTGCTCGACCATTCGCTGGTTCATTTTTTCAACGAGGCCGCGAGCCTCGGCATCGTGGCCAGTCACGTCCACCAGCACGACGGTCGCCAGCTTGCCTGTCGGCGACTCGACGGCGCCGAGCGCATACTCTCCACCGGCGACCTCCAGCAGATCGTCGAGCGTGAGGCCGAGCCGGCCGAGGCGACCGCTGTTGGAGCTTTCGAGCTGCTTGCGAACGCTCTCGATAAACGGCTTCATGCTCGGGTCTTTGAGCAGGAGCCCGTACTGCGTGCGATTGAAACGCTGGCGGAATTCGGGGCCGTGGGAGATGCTCACCCAGCCTCTGGTCGTGGCGGGAAAGATCTTCTCACTCGGTGGAAAAGCTCCGTCGGCGGAGGCTACGCCAGCGGGCCCGATCAGGCCCGACAGGACCGCGCCAAGCGTGACAGCCACGGCAGCCGTGACCCGCTTGATACGGTGGGAGGGGCGGATCGGGTGATGGCAACGGGTTCCGTCCACAAAAACACTCCTTACGAGTTTGCACAGCCAGCGTTTGCAGGGCGCAGTGGCGCAATCAGCACAATCGGCACGACTCTTTTCTATCGTGCTTCTGGGGACGATTTCTCGACCCCAACCGCGAAGTTTCGCAGGATGTTCGTGTTTCGGGCAATACAAAGTCCGTCACGAGGCCACCCAGTCAACTGCCTCGAAGGCGTTGCAGCAGGGGCGACGCGAGACTGGGGGGAATGGGCGAAGTCGGTCTCGCCGGCCGGCGATCGGAGAGCACGTCATTCGCGGTGATGGAGAGGATGCCAACCACGAGGACCACCATGATGGCGAGTGCGGCGGCGAACGTCGTCTCCCGCGAGGCCCGCACGATCGTTCCGAACCAGACGATAGCCGTGACCACGGCCGCTGCCACCGCCAGTCCGAGGACGATGCCCAGCGGCAGCCTGGCAGCGGCAGGCGTCGGCAACGACAGCACCGCGCACACGAGCACTGGCCAGCCCAGCACCGCCGCCTGTGTGAGGGAGACGCCTCCGGCAAACCGTACGGGGCCAACTCGCGGTGCCCAGAGGCCCGGCCGCCATGCTGCGCTGCTTCGACGGGCGCGAGGCGTCGTACGGAAGAGACGGTCCCAGTCCCTCGCCCCAGCCATCCCATCCTGGAGCGTCGCCTGCGGCACGGCGAGACCGATGAACCACGCCGCCGTGAACAGTGCCCATGCCACGGCTGCCCGCTGGAACTGCACGAGTTGCTCCCACTGACCCTGCAGGCCAACGTGATCATGCCCGCCTCCGGAACCGGGATCGACCGCTGGCTCGAGCACGAGCCAGCCGGCCATGGCCGCCAGCGCCGCGACCATCGCCAGCCTGGTCATCGTCTGCCGCAGCAGGCCGTTGGCAGGGAGGGCGTCGACGTGCAGCACGTCGGCGCCGGCGACCTGCGCGGCTCGAGGTGTCCCCGGCAGAAGCGTCTCCCTCGCCGCTCGTTGCGATCGCGACCATGCCCAGCCCAGGCCGCCGAGGAGCAGCCACGCCACCCCACCGCCGGCGCCACTTCCACCCAGCACCGCTGCGAGCCCGCTTCCGGCGGCCGCACTTGCCGCGGCAAGCAGGAGCGTGAGGCTCGCAGCGTCGGCAGCCGTGGCGCCGCCGGCAAGCCTGCCGGCGACCGTCGTGACGGCGGCCAACAGGGCACCGGTCGTCGCCGCGGCGAGCATTCCAAAAGAATCCAAGCCAAACGAGGCGGGCCAACCGCCGCCGGCGAGCATGCTGAGTAGCATGCCGACGAGCGGCCAGGCGGCTCGCTCGCAGGCCCACGCGCACCCCCAGAGGAACTGCCGTCCGCGGTCCGCCGGAAGACAGACAGCCAGCGGGATATCCCCGATCGCCGCCACGCCCAACACGGCCGTTGCCAGCATGGCGATGCCGCCGTCCGCTGCGGCGCGCGTGGAGCACCACCATCCCAGCCAGCACCCGATGGCCAGGGTGATCCAAGACGTAGGCCGCCGTCGGTCGATGCTGACGGCGATTCCCAGCATGGCCAGCCCTGCCCGCCAGGACGGTGGCATCAACAAACGCACGTTGGAGCGGAACGCATGGGACATGAAGCCACCACGATACACCCTTCACGAGCCGCCGCCGACAGGTGCCTCCGGCCGGACGAGCGACGGGTCGAGGGTACAATGGTGGGATTCATGCCACCTTTTTCATCCGACAGCATCCCGTGGGCAATCGCAAGTGGCCCGACGGCGTTGCCCCCAGGCGATCTGCACCTGTGGCTGGCTGACCGTGACGTGTGGACGAATCATCCCTGGGACTCTGTGCTGTCGGCCGAGGAACTCGCCCGCACCTCGCGATACCGGTACGCGGTCGATCGCGATCGCGCCCGCACAGGCCGTGGCCTGCTGCGTCGACTGCTGGGAAGGTATCTCGGCATGTCGCCTGCGGACGTGGCGATCGAGAGAGGCGAGTTTGGCAAACCACAACTCACCGGCGATTCCAACGACACGGCGATCGCGTTCAATGCGTCAGGCTCCGCACACCTCGCGCTCTTCGCGTTCGCGAGGGGCGCCGCGGTGGGCGTCGATATCGAAGCGTTCGCCGCCACGCCAGGAGCACCTGGAAAAGCTCTGCCCTCACCACGCGACATACGATCTATGACCACACGGTTTGCGGCCGACGAGGCTGCCCTGATCCGCGGGCTCCCCGAGGCGGATGCTGCGGCCGCGTTCCTGCGGCTCTGGACCTGCAAGGAGGCCTGCCTCAAGTGCCGCGGTACCGGCCTCCAGACGCCGCTCGATGAGATTCGGATCGAGTTGCTCGACGACACGCGGGCGATCGGACTCCTGGGAACCGAACGCTTCGCGATCCGCACGTTCGCCCCGTTCACCGGAGCGACCGTGGCCGTCGCGATGGTGGGCAACGTCATGCCCGAGCCACGTTGCTGGACGCTGGCTCGCCAATAGTCGTTCTCGGCTCCCGCGTGTCCCTATCCCCGCGGCCGCACGTGCCCTTGCACCCGCGACGGCAGGCCGAGGATCCGCAGGAATCCCTCGGCGTCGGTCTGGTCGTAGGAGGAGCCGCCCCCCTCCATCGACGCGATCGCCGCATCGTAGAGGCTCTGGCTGCTCTCGCGACTCTTCACCAGAATGTTGCCCTTGTAGAGATTCAGCTCCACGGTGCCCGTGACCGGCTTTTGTGCCTCGCGGATGAACGCCATCAGGGCGTCCATCTTCGCGACGTACCAGAAGCCGTAATAAACCATCTCGGCCACCTCGGGCGAGAGCCGGTCGCGGAGGTGGACGAGGTCGCGGTCGAGCGTCATCTGCTCGACGAGCCGATGGGCCTCGTAGAGCAGCGTCATGCCCGGCGCCTCATAGACGCCGCGGCTCTTCATGCCGACGAGCCGGTTCTCCACGATGTCGGTCCGCCCGATGCCGTGGCGGCCGCCGATCTCGTTGAGCGCGAGCACCATCTCGTGGGATTTGAGGGCCCGACCGTTCACCCGCACCGGCACGCCCGACTCGAAGTCGAGCCGCACGGTCTCAGCCGTGTCGGGAGCAGCCTGCGGCGACACGGTCATGCCGAAGTCGACGAGGCCGAAGCCGTCGGTGGTGAGTTCCTCGAGCAGGCCGGCCTCGTAGCTCGTGTGCAGGCAGTTCTCGTCGGAGCTGTAGGGCTTCCCCTTCGACGCCTTCACGGGGATGTTCTTCTCCTCGCAGAACTCGATCAGCTCCTTGCGGCCGGGGAAGCGTGCCCGGAACTCCGCAATCCGCCACGGGGCGAGCACCTGAATCGTCGGGTCGAGCGCCTCTGCGGCGAGCTGGAACCGGCACTGGTCATTGCCTTTGCCGGTGGCGCCGTGGGCGTAGACGGTGGCCCCCTCAGCGTGCGCGATCTCGACGCAGACCTTGCTGATCAGCGGCCGGGCGATCGAGGTGCCGAGCAGATACGTGCCCTCGTAGCGGGCCTGCCACTGCATCACCGGGAAGGCGAAGTCGCGGCAGAGTTCCTCACGCACGTCCACGATCATCGCCTTGGACGCGCCGCAGGTCCGCGCCTTGGCGAGCGTCGCCTCGCGGTCTTCGCAGGGCTGCCCCAGATCGACGTAGACCGCGATCACTTCGTAGCCCTGCTCGATGAGCCAGCCGAGGATCACCGAGGTGTCGAGACCACCCGAATACGCCAGCACGCACTTCTTCTTCATCGTCTTCTCCTGTTAACTCTTTTGATTGTTCACACTTCGTGGACGAGGGCCATATTGTGTCCGCCGGTGCCGAATCCGTGTCCCGCCACCAGCACAATTCGGTCGCCATGCTGAAGCCGCCCCTCGCGGCGCCCCCAGCCGCTGACATGCTCGAGCAGTCGATTGATGTCGCCCCCCTCGGCAGCAGCCAGCGGCGTAACGCCCCAATAGAGCGACATCTGCCGAAGGGTGGCGGGATCGTCGCTGACGCCGACCGTCGGCACGGCCCCGCGGCGTTTCGAGCGGGCGATCGCGGTCACGCCGCTCTTGCTGGCCACCACCACGAGTTTGGCGTTGAGTTCGGCAGCGATGCGGCTTGCGCCATCGACCACGGCCTGCGTGATCGGGTGGAGGCCATCGACGAGAAACTCCGGCGCCGGCAGGAACTCGCCGGCCGAAACCATCCCTCGGGTCCGGCCCAGGGCGTCTTCCAGAAACTGCTTGCGGTCCTGCAGATACTGCTTCTCCGTGGCGCTGGCAATCCGCCGCATCATCTCCACCACGAGCCGCGGATGCTCGCCGATCGCCGTCTCGCCGGAGAGCATGCAGGCGTCGGCGCCGTCGAGGATCGCGTTGGCCACGTCGGTCGTCTCAGCCCGCGTGGGCCGCCGGGAGTGCTGCATGCTGTCGAGCATCTGCGTGGCGACGATCACCGGCTTCTGATACCGCTGGCAGGCGCGGATGATCTGCTTCTGCATCATCGGCATGCTGGCCACGTCGATCTCCACGCCCAAGTCGCCGCGGGCCACCATTACCGCATCGGCCGCCTCCACGATCGAATCGAGGTTGTCGATCGCCTCCCGCTTCTCGATCTTGGCGACGACACGGGCCTTCGAGCCGCGGGTCCGCAGCAGTTCCCTGAGCAGCTTCACCTCCACGGCGCTTCGCACGAATGACAGGCTCACGAAGTCGGCCCCGGCGGCTGCGGCCCATTCGGCATGCTGCCAGTCGGCGGCGCTCATCGCGGCCACCGAAAGCTTCACGCCCGGCAGGTTGACGCCCTGGCGGCTGCGGATCAGGCCGCCCTGCACGACGCGGCAGCGGGCTTCGTTGGGCGAACGCTCCTCCACCACGAGGCTGATCGTGCCGTCGGCGAGCATCACCGCATCGCCAACGGCCAGTTCGTCGATCAGCCGTTCGTAGGTGGTCGTGAACTCATCAGGCTTCCCGCTTTCGGTGCCACGGATGAATTTGAACACCGCCCCTTCAACGCACTCGATGGCACCGCCGGAGATCTCGCCGAGTCTGATCTTGGGGCCGGCAAGGTCCACGAGGACACCGATCGGCCTGCCAGCGGCCTCCGCCACCCGCCGCACCCGGTCGAGCGTCTCCTTATGTTCCTCCATCGAACCATGGGCCATGTTGAGCCGGAACACGTCCACGCCGGCATCAACAAGACCGCGGAGGCCGGCCTCGTCGCGACAGGCGGGGCCGATCGTGGCGACGATCTTAGTGCGGACAATCGCGGCGGGAGTCGGCGTGGCGAACGACATGGCTGGGCGTCCTCGAGGTGGGTAGGGCGGACGGGACGGGTCAGCAGAATACTGCAAGCGGCATAGTTTGCGTTAGACTCCGCCCAATGACGACCCGAACGACGAACCCGACGTGGCATGACAGACGAGTGATCGTAGCTGGCGGCACGGCCGGCTTCGGCCTCGTGTTGGCCCGGCATCTTGATGCTGCCGGAGCCCGCGTGCTGATCGTGGGCCGATCGAGCGAGGGCGTGCGGCAGGGCCTCGCCGCCTGCAGGGCCGACAGCCGAATACGGGGCATCACGGCTGATCTGGCCCGGCCCGGCGAAGGGGGCCGCGTGGCCGGCGAATCGCTACGGATTCTGGGCGGCATCGATGATCTTTTTTTCTGCGTGGGACGGTCGGGCAGGGGAGAGATCCTGAAGACAGACGCGGCGCAACTCCGCGAGTATTTTGATGCCAATGTCTCGTCGGCCGTCGAAATCACGCAGGCCGTTGCCGACGACGTGGCGGCAGCCCGTGGCCACATGGTCTATATCGGCAGCCTCGCGGGCAAACTCGTCACGCCGTTCATGGGTCCCTATTGCGTGGCGAAGTCGGCACTGGCGGCCTACGTGGACGCGGTGCGACTGGAGATGGCTCCGCGTGGCGGCCATGTGCTGCTGGTCTCGCCGGGGCCGATCCGGCGTGACGAGGCCGATCCCCGCGCTGCCGAAGCGGCCGACCGCTACGCCGCCGACGTCACGCGGGCCGGCCTGCCCGCCGAGGCGCTGCGACCAGGCGGCACACAGGCCATCAGGCAGCTCGACCCCGACCGGCTGGCGGAACAGGTGCTGACTGCATGCGCCCGTCGACGGAGCGAACTGGTCGTGCCGCGGAAGGCCAGCCTGCTGGCGGGCCTCATCGAATGGTTTCCCGAATGGGGCCGCCGAATCCTGGCCCGGGCGGTCCGACGATGACACACGCCGACACGCCGTGGTCTTGCCCCGACCAGATCGCACACGCGCAGATGCTGCTCGACTCATTCGCGCGGCTTCTCGGCCGCGACCTGATTCCGCGCGATACTTCTCCGGCCGAGCAGGCCCGGCGGCTCTTCGAATCGCCGTTCGTCGTGGTCTCGCACGGCACCGAAGCCGACCCAGTCCTCAATTACGGCAATGCCACGGCTCTCGCGCTCTGGGAGATGGACTGGTCTACGTTCGTGCAAACGCCCTCGCGGCTGACGGCCGAGCCGATGCATCGCGATGAGCGGGCCCGGCTCCTGGAGCGGACCCGCCGGGATGGCTATGTCGATGACTATGCAGGCATCCGCGTCTCGCAATCGGGGCGCCGGTTTCAGATCGAGCAGGCGATCGTCTGGAATCTGATCGATGATGCGGGAAATCACCGCGGCCAGGCCGCGACCTTCGACCGCTGGACGCCGCTGCCGGCCGACGGTGGCTGAGCAATCATTTCACACTTCCGTGGACGGTTCCGCCGGGTCGGAGCTTCTTGCCCACGTTGTTCAGATGGTGTATCACTATCACGATCGTTTGACTGTTAGACGGTATTTGCTGGAGCATGCACCATGCGGGTCCGCGGTGGCTTCACTCTCGTCGAACTGCTCGTGGTCATCGCCATCATCGGCACGCTCGTCGGGCTTCTCCTCCCCGCCGTCCAGGCCGCCCGCGAGACGGCGCGGCGGTCGAACTGCCAAAACAACTTCCGCCAGGTGGGACTGGCCTACCTAAACGACGCCCAAGCGCGACGAGATACGCTCGCGCCGCGGATGGTCTCCGATCAGGCCAAGTCCGCCGGCTGGGGTATCTTCCTGCTTCCGTTCCTTGAATCGCACGACCTATTCAAAAAGTACAGTTTCTCAGCGCCGTTTTTCTACTCCCAGCCGGCATACGGAATCGACAACCAGAGCGTGACGAACACGCGGATAGCGACGTTTCTCTGTGCCTCTGCACCGCAGCGGACCGATCCCTATTCCTACACGTTTTCCTATCCCGGCTATCCGTCGATGGCTTGGCAGGCGTTCCCCGCAGACCTCACGCCGCTGGCGAGTGTCGATACGAATCTCGCGACCTATCTCGGCCTGACGATCACGGGAGACCAGCTCAAAGCCGCGCTGGACAGCGACACGCGGACGCCGTTTGCGAAGCTCATTGATGGCACGTCAAAAACGGCGCTGCTGGTCGAGGCGGCTGGCAAGAACGACCTCTGGCGGGCAGGCAATCGAACGGGGCAGCAACTAAGTGGTTTTTTCGCCGGCCAGGGCGGCTGGAACGACTCCACCAGCGGCGGATCGGTGCTGTGGGGCAGCTCGTCCGACGGCGCGACAGGGCCCGGCGCCTGTGGCATCAACTGCTCCAACGACTACGGGCTCTACGCCTTTCATCCAGCCGGTGCCAACGTGGTGCTGGCCGACGGTTCCGTGCGGTTTCTCGCCGCCGCGACCGACATCCGCGGACTGGTGTCGCTCGTGACTCGCAGCGGCGGCGAGACCACCACCACCGACAATTGAGCCTGCCATGAGCCCAACGCTGTGGGACCGTGGGACTGGCCGGGCTGCTCGGATCAGTGCTCGTGCCGTGCCCTGGTGCATGCTGGTGGCGGTGCTCGGCTGCGGCGGCCAGTCGAAGGCCACGTTCAAGCTTCGCGGCACGGTCCTCGACGCTCAGCGGAGGCCGGCGGCGGGAGCGATCGTGATCCTCCAGCCCGTGGCGGCCGATGCCGATGACGCGGCGCGGCCGACCGCGACGGTTGCCGAGGACGGCAGCTATCGGCTGACGACCTTCATCACCGAGGACGGCGCCCCAGAAGGTGACTACGCCGTCACGGTCATCTGGCCAGCCTCACGAAGGACCCCCTTCGACCCCCCGGGCGGCGACAGGCTCGGCGGGGCCATGGCCCGCGTTGGGCCCGCATCGCCCCGTATCCGCGTGACCCAAGAGCCCAACCAGTCGGCACCCGAAATCGTACTGCCGCCTGAAAAGAAATCTCGCTGATACAATCGTCCTCATCTGATTGACCAGTGTTTGATTGAAAGTCTGGCAACTCCCATGCGATCCGATCCACTGAAGCCCACCAGTTGTGCCCGCATGCTCGCCGCTCTTGCAGCACCGGAACGGCTGCGGATTGTCCGTGAACTGCAGGCTGGAAAACGCAGTGTCTCCGAACTCACCGAGGCTCTGGCCGTTCCGATGGTCAACGTCTCGCATCATCTGCGTGTCCTCCGACACGCAGGCATCGTCAGCGGCCGGAAACAAGGAAGGTTCGTGCACTACACCCTCCGACAGTCGATGATCGCAACTCCCGTTGGCAAGGATGGCCGACAGGTGCTTGATTTAGGGTGCTGCCAGCTCCAACTGCCGCGCCGTGGGTTGGTTTCCCTGTCAAAGCCGACGTGACGGCCGGTCGCTCTGGCTGCCAAGCACCGCCGCCGAAACCAGCCCCGGGGCCCTATCCCGTGATGCGGGCGACAAATGCGGGCGGTCCAGATATAGTTGCCGACCGAACGCCGCGGCCGAGGCCGCAGGCACTTTCTAGGCGTTTTCTCGCAGGAGATCCTTTCGATGGCAGCCGCACACAGCACTGGTTCCGAGGCGTTTCCCGGCATCCCCAAGATTCGCTACGAGGGCCCCGCCACGAAGAACATGCTGGCGTTTCGTCACTACGATCCCGATGCCCTCGTCGAGGGAAAGACGATGCGCGATCACCTGCGGTTCGCCGTCTCCTACTGGCACACGTTCCGCGGCACGGGGAGCGACCCCTTCGGCGCGCCGACCATGATCCGCCCCTGGGAAAAGGGGGGCGACACGCTCGAGGCGGCGATCTCCCGCGTGGCGGTGGCGTTTGAGTTCATGCAGAAGCTGGGGGTCGATTTCTACTGCTTCCACGACCGCGACGTGGCCCCCGAGGGCAAGACGCTCGCCGAATCGCACAAGCACCTCGACGCCGTGGCCGCGGCGCTCAAGGCACACCAGGAACAGACCGGCATCAAGCTTCTCTGGGGCACCGCCAATCTCTTCTCAAACCCGCGGTACGTGCATGGCGCCGCCACCAGTTGCAACGCCGAAGTCTTCGCCTACGCCGCCGCGCAGGTGAAGAAGGCGATGGAGGTCACCCACTCGCTGGGTGGCGCGGGGTATACGTTCTGGGGCGGCCGCGAGGGCTACCAGTGCCTCTGGAACACCGACATGAAGAGGGAGGTCGACCACTTGGCCCGCTTCATGCACATGGCCGTGGACTACGCCAAGGAGATCGGCTTCACCGGTCAGTTCTACTTCGAGCCCAAGCCCCGCGAGCCCACCAAGCATCAGTACGACTTCGACTGCGCCACCTGCATCAACTTCCTGCGGGCCTACGGCCTGGAGAAGCACGTGAAGATGAACATCGAGACCAACCACGCCACGCTCGCCGGCCACGAGATGCAGCATGAGCTCGAGTATGCCGGCATGCAGGGGTATCTCGGCTCGATCGATGCCAACACCGGCGACACGCTGGTGGGCTGGGACACCGACCAGTTCCCGACCAACATCTACCTCACCACGCAGATCATGTATTCGATCCTGAAGTACGGCGGTCTGGCCCCTGGCGGCGTGAACTTCGACGCCAAGGTTCGCCGCGAGAGCTTCGAGCCCGTGGATCTGTTCCATGCCCACATCGGCGGCATGGACGCCTTTGCCCGCGGCCTGAAGATCGCTGCCGCAATGCGGGCCGACGGCGCGATCCAGAAGCTCGTCGATGAGCGGTATGCCACCTGGTCGAGCCCGCTCGGCAAGCGGATCGAGGCGGGCAGCGAGAGCTTCGCGACACTCGAGAAGGAGATGCTCGCCAAGGGCGAGGCTGCTGCCTGCACGAGCGGCCGTCAGGAACTCTTCGAGAACGTGATCAATACCTACATGTGATCCAGCACTTGCCTGTGATCCAGCGTCGTCTGGTCGAGCATGGTCCGACTCTTTCTGCGAACTCTTGTCGCGGTCGTCACCATGATCTCGATGACGGCCGACGGTGTGCCGGCTGAGCCGTCGCCCGGCCTGGCCACAGCGCCGTGGAAACTCGAGAGCATCGAGCTCCACGATGGACGGCGGCTGGAGGGGCTCATCGTCGAGCCCGCGGCCGCCGGCGGCCCCCGCGACCCTTTGGCGCCGATCGGATTCGTACAGATAGTCCAGCCGCCGGGCAGGGCGATGGAGTTGATCACCTGGGCCCCGATCAATGCGACACGGATCGCGGCGATCGAGCGGCTGCCAGACGCGGATCATGCCCTGCTCGCACGCCGAGTGGACGCGTTTCGCAACCGCCGCGGCAGGCAGCATGCGGCCGAGACGGCGGTGACGCTCCTCCGCGACGACGAAGACGGGCCGTGGCGGTATGCCGGCCGCTGGTTCACGATCGACAGCACGGCCGATCCAAGCCTGACGCGAAAGGCCGTGGTGCTCCTCGAACAGGTCTTCACGGCGCTCGAGGCGCTCGTGCCGCCCGCAGTGCCGGCAGGCGAGGAGGTCGCCCCGCTGCGGGTGACGCTCTGCGGCACGGCGAGCGAATACAGGGCGATCCAGGAGAGCCTCGGCATCGAGGCCGAGCATCCGGCGTTTTACCTGCCGGCCCGCGGCCTGCTCGTGGCGGGCAGCGACATGCCGGCGATGATCGAACAGGAGCGGAACGCGGCCGACCGCCTCGCGATCACGGAGCGAGAGATATCTGACCGCGACCGGACGTTCGAGACGGAGGTCCGCCGGCTGGCCGGTGACCTGGAAAAGCAGGGGATGCCCGCGGGCAAGCGGGCTGAGATCGTGCAACTCGCCCGCAATCGCTGGCAGCGGGAGCGGGATGAGATGCTCGCCCAGGTGGTGACGGCCCGCCGTGACAACGCGGCCCGCGTCGCCGAGGCCCGCCGGGGCTTCGCGGCCCGGCTCACCCACGAGGCATGGCATGCCTATGCCGATCGAAGGCTCGGCGGCAGCGAACGACGGCCACTGCCCCTCTGGCTCGACGAGGGGCTCGCCCAGGTCTTCGAGACGGCGGCGCTTGAGGCGGGCGAACTGCGGCTCGACGCCCCCGATCCGGTGCGGCTCAAGGCGTTGCAGGAATTGCTGGCGGGGCGTGATGCGCCGCCGCTCGTGGATCTGCTCCGGGCAGGGCAGGGACAGTTTCTCGTCGGTCATGCCGGCGGACGGAAGGCCAGCCAGGAGAGCTACCTGATGGCGTGGGGTCTGGCATTCCACCTCGCTGTTCTCGAGCCGGTGCTCGCGCCGACGTCCCTGGCGGCGATCTGCAAACCAGTTGCCGCGGGTGACGAATCGGCCCGCGTGATGGAGTTCGAGCGACTCGTGGGGATGCCGATCGCGGACTTCGACTCCGCCTGGCGGCGGCGGATGCTGGCGTTGCGGCCCCGCTAGCCGCCGCCTGGCCCCGTGACCGGGGCGGCCACGCGTTCGAGGGCCCGGCGGATTCTGTCGAGCCGCTCGGGGTCCACCACTTTCCGCCCCGCCTCGTCGGTGACATGAAACGCATCCACCACCTGATCAAGGTAGGTGCCGATCTTGGCTGACCGCACCGAGAGTCCCTCTTCGAACATCGTCCGCGCAATCACATAGAGCAGACCGACCGAATCGTGGGCAAACACCTCCAGGATCGTGGCGTGCGCTGAACTCTCGTTGTCGAACCGCACGCGGGCCGGCGCGAGCGCCGTGGGATTGGGCTGGGGCGCGAACGGATTCCACCGCCGGGTGAACGACGGGGATCGGTCCGCCTTGATCGCAGAGCGGATGGCAGCCGCAATCTCGGCGAGCCGCTCGGCCGGCGGCTCGCCGGCATAATCGGGATCATGCACGACGAAGTGGTCGAGCACGAGGCCTTGGTCGAGCGTGTGGATGTCGGCCGCGAGGATCTCCAACCGCTGACTGGTGATCGCGCCGGTGAGCCGATGAAACACGCCGCTGGCGAGTGATTCCCGCGCGGCCACGGTCACCGCCACGGTGCCGGTGGACGGCTGCCAGCGGGTGCCGATGAACATGCCGTCCGGTGTCAGCCGCGACAGCTTTCCCAACTCCTCGAGCATGCGGCGCGGCTCCGTGTCGTGGAGATAGGAGAGCGGCAGTTGCCGGGCGAGCCGCACCAGATCATCGTCAGCGTCACGGCCCGCGATGAGTTCGTCGAGCACCCGGCGATGACGCTCCGCCGCCACCGACGGACTCTCGCCGTCGAGCGTGCTGAGCGTGCGGAAATAAAGCTCCCCCAACAGGTCGGCCTTCCACCGCGTCCAGACGCCTGGCCCGACGGCACTGACGTCGGCCGCGGTGAGCACCGCGAGCATCCGCAGCACCTCCGGCGAGCCCACGTCGCGGGCGAACCGCACCACGAGGCTGTCGTCGGTGGTGTCTCGCCGAAACGCCTGATGCGCCATCGCGAGATGCTTATGCACGAGAAACTCCACGATCTCAGCTTCGTCGGTCGGCAGGCCGAAGCGGGCCGCCACATCGCGGGCCATCCGCGCCCCCAGCTCGCTGTGGTCCTCGACGAATCCCTTGCCGAGATCGTGGATCAGCAGCGCGAGGAGAACCGCCCGCTTGCGGTTGAGCTGCCGCCAGACATCGCCTAGCCAACTGGTTTCGTCCTGGAGTTCGGCGGCCCGCTCCACGGCCACGATGCAGTGCTCGTCAACGGTGTATTTGTGGTAGTTGTTGAACTGCAGCAGGTGCCGGGCGTGAGCGAACTCGGGGATGAGGATCTCGAGCGCCCCCACCTCGTGCAGCCGGCGCAATGCATATCCTAGTCGCTGCGGTCGGGCGAAGAGGCCGAGGAACCGCTGCCTTGCTTCGGCCGTGGCAGGCAGTCCCGCCGTCTGGGCCCGCACCGCGACCCAGGTGGCATGATCGATCGGCAGGTCATAGACCATCGACAGTTCCACCAGCCGCACGATCGAGTCGAGGCTTCCCGCGACCTGCGGCAGGCTGCCACTGACAACCGCCACATCGTGTGGCCCCACGCGAAACAGCCCATCAACCCTGTTGCCGAGCATGCCAGAGACGAAGGCCCGCGCCGGACTGGGACGGCGAAGGCCGGCCACGAGTGTCTCGGCCACCTGGGCTATGCCCCGCGTGTGCCTGAAGTAGTCGCGCATGAACCGCTCTACACCGAGCATCCCATCCCGTGACTCGAAGCCGCGGGCCTCGGCGATGCGGAGCTGCTGATCCCGCGTGAAGTCGTCGGCCGCCTTGCCGGCGGTGAGATGCAACTCGTTCCGCAGCCGGGTCAGGAATTCGGCCGCGTCGCGGAGCGTGTCGGCATCGGCCCGCGACAGGCCACCCGCCAGCACCAGCCGGTCGAACGTCGATTCGCCATAGAGGATCCGGCCCAGCCACCGCACAAGCTGGATGTCGCGCAGGCCGCCGGGCGACCGCTTCACGTTTGGTTCCAGGAGCGCGACGGTTTCGCCAAACTTCACCGCCTCCTCGCGTCGGGCATCGACGACGGCCCGGGCCTGCCGCGACTGCCCTCGCTGCACGAGACCCCGCAGCCGGGTTTCGAGCCGTGTGAGCAGGTCAGGGTTGCCCGCCAGCGGCCGGCACTCGAGGAGCGAGCTGAGGACCGTCGCATCGGCAGCGGCCAGGCGGCAGGCCTCGTCCACCGTACGCACGCTCTGCCCAACGTCGGCGCCGCTATCGAACAGGTCCTGCAGCAGCCGCTTGGCGGCGGCGGCGACCGGGCCGGCGGCCTGACGGTCGTGCAGCAGCATGAGATCGATGTCGGAGAACGGTGCCATCTCCCGCCGACCGTAACCGCCGTGGGCCACGAGCACCGCATGGCGGCGAAGCGTGGCCGCGTCCGCCGTGGGCAGATCATCCAGAACGGCATCCCACAGGCCGATCACGACCGCATCGCAGAGATCGGAGGCGAGGCCGCAGGTCTGAATGCCCGCCGCGCCGGCCGCATGTTCCGCGGCCACCCGCTGCCGCAGCGACGCCAGTTCCGCCGCAGCCCGCGTGACGGCGGGGCGGAAGGAGGTCACGGGAGCCGGTGTGAAATCGTCGGTCATGTCGCCGGATGCCACGGATCGTCGGCAACTCCGTCCCGACGATTCGCCTCCCGAGCCAGCACGAAGAGCAGATCGCCGAGCCGGTTCAGATATTCGATCGCGTTGGCGGGGATCGTCGTCTCCAGACGGCTCGCCAGGGTGACCACGCGGCGCTCGGCCCGCCGGCAGACCGTACGGGCGACATGCAGCGCGGCCGCCAGCGGGGTTCCCGTCGGGAGGATGAAGCACTTGAGCGGCTCGATCATCGCGTCGTGGCGATCGATCTCCGCCTCCAGATACGCGACGTGGCCCGTCGTGATCCGCTCATCAACGGCCCCCGGCGTCGCCAGCTGGGCGCCAAGATCGAAGAGTTCGCACTGCACCCGCCGGAGGAACTCGTCGATCGGGCCGGCGGCAGGCAACGTGCGAACCAGCCCCAGATGGCTGTTGAGTTCGTCCACCGTCCCAAAGGCCTCGATCCGCGCATGGTCCTTCGACACCCGCGGGCCGCCGAAAAGCCCCGTTTCTCCGGCGTCGCCGGTCTTCGTGTAAATCTTCATGCTCTGCATGTCTCCTTCCGGTGTCTTCGAGAATTCTCACGGCCGCTCAGACTGGTGACAGCCATCGCATATACTGGGCCTCATGAGCAAAACCTTCAATCGGCTCTTTTTTCGTTTCGCAGCCGGCGTCGTGGCGGCAGCGGTTTCAGGGCCCACGTGTCTGCTGCCGCCGGCCAGCGTCGCCGCCGAACCAGCACCGGCCCCTGCCAATGCCAGCAGCGCCGTGGACGACGGCCTCTCAGCCGTTGAACGGCAGTTCCTAACACCGCCGGTGCAGGTCACCGTCGGCATGCCAAAGGCAGGCGAGGGATACTTTTCGTCCGACGCGCGGCGAATCTGCTACCAGGCGGTGCCCACCGACTATCCGTTCTACCAGATTTTCGTACAGCCCTTCGACGCGGCGGCGCCACGGCCCGCCATGCCGGTGCGGATCAGCACCGGCCGGGGTCGGACCACCTGCAGCTGGTTTGCTCCCGACGGCACGCGGCTGCTGTTTGCGTCGAGCCATCTCGATCCGCAGCTCGATGCCACGGAGTCTGCCGCGCGGGCCCAGGCCGAGGAGGACCGGAAGACAGGTCGACGGAGGCGGTACCAATGGGACTTCGATCCGCACACCGACATCTTCGTAACGAGCCTGCAGCCGGCCGCCGGCGAGGGGACTGGCCTGGTGCAGCTGACGCACGAGCCGGGCTACGACGCCGAGTGTTCCTTTTCACCCGATGGCAGCCAAATCCTGTTTGTCAGCGATCGGGATGGCGATCCCGACATCTACGTGATGGATGCCGACGGCCGCAACGTGCGTCAGCTCACGAACGAGCCCGGCTACGACGGCGGCCCTTTCTTCTCCCCCGATGGCCGCTTCATTGCCTACCGGACCGATCGCCTGGAGAAAGACATGCTGCAGATTCATGTCATGAAGGCCGACGGCTCGGGTGACATGCCGATCACGAGCGGCCAGGGGGTGCGATGGGCACCCTATTGGCATCCCACGAAACCGTGGCTGATCTGGACGGGCGCCGACCATTCCGATCCCACGAAGCGTCCCAACTATGACCTATGGATCGCCCGGTATTCGGCAAACGAAGACGCCCCGGACGGCCGGGCCGGCTTCAAAGCTGGCACGCCGCTGCGGATCACCGACCATGAGGGAGCCGACGTGTTGCCGGCGTTTTCGCCCGATGGCACCCTGTTGATGTGGACGGCCAGCCGTGGCGGCGAAGGGGGCGGTCGGGCCGCCACCAGCCAGCTCTGGGTGAGCCAGATCAATGCCGCCGCAATCGACGCCGCCCTGAAACCTGTTGAAGAGCCCGTTGAAGGACCTGTCGAAGGAGCATCGCAGCCATGAGCCACGCCACACAGCCCATGACCTCACAGCCATCGCATGCGCGAGCCATCGCCATGATCGGCGGTGGGCAGATGGCGCTTGCGCTGGCGGAGGGCTTCTGCCGGGCGGGCCTGCTTCAGCCGTCCGACATCACGGTGCACGATCCCGTCGCCGCGGCGCGGGAACGGCTGACGGCTCGCGTGCCAGGAATCTGCTTTGCCGAGAGCGGCGCTGCGGCGGCAGCCACGGCGCGGATTGTGTTCCTTGCTGTCAAACCGCAGCAGGTGGCGGCGGCCTGCCAGGAGTTTGCCGCGGCTCTCGCTCCGGATGCGGTCGTCGTCTCGATCGTCGCCGGCCTCACGCTCCACAATCTCGCCGAATTCGCCGGCACTCCCCGCATCGTCCGCGTGATGCCCAACACTCCCTGTCTGGTCGGACGGGGCGTGTCGGTAGTCTGCCGCACCGCGGAAGTGCCAGCCAGCGACCTGGCCCGCGTGCTGGAACTGCTGACGGCTGTGGGCCGGGTGCACGAGGCGGACGAGTCGCTGATGGATGCCGTCACCGGGCTCTCTGGCTCTGGGCCTGGGTTCGTGGCCCTGCTCGTCGAGGCCCTGGCCGATGGAGGCGTGAAGGCAGGCCTGCCGCGCAGCCTCGCGCTCGCGCTCGCCACCGAGACGTTCTCCGGCACGGCGGCACTACTCGACCAAACGGGCGAACACCCCGCGCAGATCAAGGACCGTGTCTCGAGCCCGGGGGGCACGACGATCGCGGGACTGGCCGTGCTCGAGCAACGCGGCGTCCGCGGCGCTCTCATCGACGCCGTGGTGACCGCCGCCGCCCGTGCCCGCGAACTGGGGAAGTAGGCAGCGCGAGCTACCGCTTCTTGCTGGCCTTCTTTGCAGCCTTCTTCTTCGTGACGGCTGACTTCTTTGTCGCAGCCTTCGTCGCCGTGGGCTTCTTTGCCGCCGGCTTCGCCAGCTTCTTGGCAGGCTTCTTCACGGTCTTCTTGCCGGCGGCCTTCGCCTTACCAGCCTTCGCTTTGCCGAAAACCCCGTCCCACCCTTCGGCATAATTACCGTTGCTTCCAACACGGATGACCGACATCAAAACACCTCGTTGAATGGTCTCGCTGCCCTGTTCTCTCTCGTCGGCGGTCCGACGATGCAAGCGATGTTCGTAGCGGCCGCGGCCCGACGGTGTCAAGCGATGCAGGCCAACTCATGCGCCGACCGGACCGTCGGTGACGGTTCCTGCGGCCACGATCTCCAGGGCAACCGTGCCGATGACAGACGGCAGTTGGCCACGCCCCCGCTGCCCGAGCATCGTGTCGTCGTCCGCCGAGGCGGCTACACTGACGACCAGCTCGTTCCGGCCGCGGAGCAGGGGGGTGATGTCCTGCTCCCACCGGCCCACGCCGGCCGACAGCGGCGGCAGGCAAACGGCGTTGAGGGCCACCTCGGCGGCGACCGCGGGATCGGTGACGACCAGCAGCACCACGTCGCCCGGTTCAAGGCCCCCGGGGCGGCCAAACCGCCGGGTCCAGAGCACGCGGCCGTCAGCCTCCACCAGCGGGGGTGGCTCCCAGGCAGTTCCCAAATGGATGGAATGGTGGATCGAATGGTGGTGATTCTGCATACGCGCCTGCTATACTTTGCGGCTCGACACCATCGTCGCACGTTCACGAGACATCGCCAAACCCCCGCCGAAAACGAAGGAGCCGAACATCATGGGCAACGCACTTCAATTCACCGACGACAACTTTCAGCAGGAAGTGCTCGACTCGCCGGTGCCGGTGCTCGTGGACTTCTGGGCCCCGTGGTGCGGACCGTGCCGGATGATCGGACCGACGATCGAGGAACTCTCCGCCGAGAACGCCGGCTCCTTCCGCGTGGGCAAGGTCAACGTTGACGAGAACAGCCAGTTGGCAATGACCTACAACGTCGCAAGTATCCCCACGATCATGATCTTCCAGGGAGGCCGGCTCGTGCAGCAGTTCATGGGCGTGCAGCCGAAGGCCAAGCTCCAGCAGGCCCTCGACGAGGCGAAGTCGGCGTGAGGGTCGTGTGACCGTGACGTGTTTTCCCTCGCTTGCGCTTCGGGTTTGTAACGCGGCCATACAAGCCCCCGGCGCGAGCAGGGGGATAGCGCCGGGGGATCTTGAACCCGCGGATGGCACATCCCATCGCTTGCGCTCCGGGCTTGTATGGGGCGAACCGGATCAATGAATCGCTGCTTCCAACTCCGGCGTGCCTGCGGTTTCGGCGACGAAACTGTCGGTGGGCTCCGGGGCAGTGATCCGTCGGCGGGAGGCCGGGGCTGCGAGCAGCCGCGAAAAAGCCCGTTCGTCGATAAAGCCTGAAAGCTGACCGTGCAGTCCCGGCTCGCGGAGCTTTTCGACAGCCTTGGCCTCGATCTGACGGACCCGTTCTCGAGTCACATCGAAGAGCGTACCGACCTCTTCCAGCGTGTAGCTGTAGCCGTCGGCCAGGCCGAACCGCAGCCGGATGATCTCCCGCTCCCGGTAGGAGAGGCCGTCGAGCGCGCGGCCGATGACCGACTTGAGCGACTGCTGGTTGATCTCCTGTAGCGGATCCTCGTCTCGGTGGTCGCTGACGAAATCTCCCACAGCACCGTCATCACTCTCACCGAGTGGCTGATCGAGCGACACTGTTTGCCGCGACATCCGCCAGATGCAGTGGGCCTCCTCGACGGTCAGGCCGGTCATCTCGGCCATCTCCTCGATCCTCGGCTCGCGGCCGTGCTGCTGGACGAACTGGCGCGAGGCGTTGCGGAGCTTCGTCATCGTATCGACCATGTGCACCGGCACCCGGATCGTGCGGCTCTGGTCGGCAATCGCGCGGGTGATCGCCTGCCGGATCCACCAGGTGGCATACGTTGAAAACTTGAAGCCTCTGGCGTGCTCGAACTTGTCCACCGCCCGCATCAGACCCGAGTTGCCCTCTTGGATGAGGTCGAGGAACGAGAGCCCACGATGGCGATACCGCTTGGCAATCGAGACGACCAGCCGCAGGTTGCCGGCGGCGAGGTCGCGCTTCGCCGCGTCATACCGCTGCTGCAGGTCGTCGAGCCTGATGAGCCGCCGGGCGAGTGTGCGGCGGCTCTCTCGCGTGGAGAGCAGGAGCCGGCGGTGTTCCTGCTGGAGCGACTCCCGACTGGTGACGGCGCTGGCCGGGGCATCGAGCTGACCGCGAACCTCATCGAGGCGACCGCCGATTGATCGCAGCTGCTTCAGGAGCGGCGTGAGCCTCTGGATCCGCAGGTGCATCTCCTCGACGAGTCGCACCGCCTTGTTTCGCTGCCGCACAAGCCGCCGCCAGGCCGCCCTGCGGCGTTCCAGCGGCACGCTCCGCGACATCGCGATGCGGAAGAGCCGCGACTTCTCTTGCTCGATGAGCTGAAGGGTGGCGAGGTTGGGCCCGAGTCGCTTCAGGAAGCGGGCCTTCTCCTTGGTGTTGGTCACCGCCACCTCGATCGTGCGATCGAGACGGATGGTTCCGGCCCGCACCCGTTCCAGCAGGTTCACGGCGCCGGCAAGGATGAAGTCATTGGCGAGCATCGTGTGGCGAAACTTCCGCCGCCAAAGTTCGATCTGCTGGGCACTCGAGACCTCGGTGGCTCTGGTGAGCAGCGGGTTGCCACCCATCTGCAGGAGATAGAGCCGCACCGGATCGTCGATGCGGGCCGTGGACTTCCTCTGCCGCGACACGATGGCCGGCGGCCGGGCCGCGGACGGCCTGGAGAAAGACGGCTTCGGCAGTGGCTTCGACGGGTGGGGTCCGGCACGACGCATGGGGGCTCCTTGTGTGGATTCCGATTTCGGTGCCGGAGGACGGCAACGCTCCTCCCCTCGAGTGCACGTCCCGCGCCAGGGCCAGGAAAAAGCAGGCTGGCAGCCTCTCGGAGTGGCTTTCCGGGCTGAAAACAGGCATTTTCCAGCCCTTGGCCCCGTGGCCCCCAGGCAGCGGTGGGTGTCGCCAAGGGGCGACACACGACCGCGACGCGCCGTCCGAAGGCAACGCCGGCGGCCACCAGGCTCAAGATCAATGGCTCGCTGATACGAAACTGACCACGGGGGGTCTGTTCGGAAGTGCCGGTATACTTTGCGTAGTCGTTCTCCCCGGTCGAACCAGTCGAATCATCGGGGCGCCGCGACCCTGCCTGCTGACTGTCCGATGAACAGTTCGTCGCCGGGTTGTGACAGGCTCGGGGACTGTTCTGGCTCTGATGGTTCTTCGGTTCTTTGTTCAGTTTCCGCGGACGACGGTCCGCCGCTCAGGGTGGTGCATGGATGTCGTTCTGCTCGCGGTGATCGGGCTGGTGCTGCTGCTCGGCATCGTCGCCATTGCTATCGGCAACAAGGGCTGGAGCTGGGGTACGGTGGCCGCAGCCATCCTGCTGCTGCTGGCAGCCACGGGTTACCTCTATCTGGCGGCACGCCTGGCCGAGCGGGAGCGGTCGTGGCGCGAGAAAATTGCGAAGACCCAGACCGAGATCGATCGCATCAACCCTCCCGACAGTGCTGCGAACGGGAAGTCGCTGGCGGCCCTACGAACCAAACGCGACCGGTGGTCGCGGGCGTTGGCCTTTGTTGACACGTGGCACGGCAGGTCATGGCCAAAAGCGACGCTCACGCCGCCCCGCGATGGCAAGCCAGGCACGATTTCGATCGAAATGGCGAGCGAGGAGAGCGAACTGGCCCCGCTCGCCGCTGGCGCCGAAGTGGCGGTGTTTGACAACGCCGACGTCGAGGATGAGGGCCGCTTCCTCGGACTATTTCGGGTGCAGGCGGTGAAGGCGAACAAGGGGGAGGAGAACTGCCTGTTGACGATCGTGCCCGCCGCCACGCCGGCCCCGCCGAGCGAGCGGGACCTGAAGCTTTGGACACGCCCCTACGATGAGGTGACCGTCTACGAAAGCCTCCCCGTGGACCGGTGGCTGGCCTTCCACAAGACGCCCGCCGACGCGGCCGGGGCCGATGGCACGGCCAATTCCGGCGATGGCACGTCCAGCAGCCGGTGGATGCCGCTGCCCCAAAAGACATCTGGCGAGGAGTCGCTCAAGAGCCTCGAGGAACAGATGGAAGGCCTCGCCCAGCACGACAAGCAGGTGCCCGAGGATGAATGGCCGCAGCTGGGCGAGAAGCTGACTGGGGGAGAGATCCTGCCTGGTCGCTTCTGGGCGGTCGTCGAGTTTACGAAGAACGTCGTGTTCAAGAAACAGCCAGGCAAGCTCGGCGCAGGGGAGTTTACCCTGGACGATGGTGCACCGGCCGAGCCCGGGAGTGAGGACGACGAAGACCTGGGCGCGCCGGGCGAACCGATCGGAGCCGCGATTGGTGCCCCGATCGGCGATGCCGCGGACGCTGGCGGTGCCGACGATGCCGGCGTTCCCGAGGCGACGGCCGGCGCGATCACCAGGCGGTTCAAACAGAAGCGATTCAAGGAGGGGGAGAAGGCCGAGTTCGATCTGCAGACGGCGCTCGATCTCCAGAACGACAAGCAGTGGGCTCGGATCACGACCGTGATGGAACGCCGCCCCCTCTCCGATCCCTTCACGGCGATTCGTGGCAGCACATTCTCCGCGAAGGCCGCCAATGGCCAGCCCGTACGGGCCGAGGGCATCGATGCCATCCGACAGGGCCTGCTCGTTGAAATGGCGTCGATCGCGGCCGCTGCGACCCGCATCAAGGCCTCACACGACAACGTCGAGGCCCAGGCGAAGGCGGTGACAGATGAAAAGCAGCAACTCGACGGCGACCTGACGTCTTGGGGCAAGGACGTGACCGCGGCCACGGAAACCGCGGCGGCCTTCGACGACCGCCTCCGCGCCGCCACCATCGAACTGTCGGCTCTGGAGAACTCGATCGTCCGGCTCGGCAAGGAGTTGACCGCCTCCTGGGCTACCCTCACCGCGACGGCCGACGCCGCCACGCGGTAGGTGTATTCACGCGAAACATGGCATCCTGCTCCCGCGACGGGCGGATGCCCGTCCTCAGCCAGCTTCTTGGCAAACGCAGTTTGCTGGTGCTGCGCTTCGCATCCTGCGAAGCAGTCGTGGGAGGAGCCGGGGGATCGGCGGAAGCTCGAGGAGCATTAGGATTTTTCGACCTTCTGGGGAATGTGCTGCCGTAGGTCGTGGAAGGAGAAAAAGCCGTAGCGACGAGACTTCTGCCGTTCCCCGGCGGCGCGCGATGTGTTCGGCGTCCCACCCGGCGGTACCATCGACGACTTCCGGCCCGCTCGGATAGACTTTCCGCTGTGTTTCGCCCCCACGGCCCGGAAGCTCCCGCGATGACCAGACTTGCCGCCCGACCAAGCACCACGGCCCATCTCAAGAAGGCCGTCCACCATCACAAGATCACCAGCAAGCGTGGCGTGCTCGAACGCATGTTCACGATGTGGTTTCGCGGCTTCGTCTACAACCAGATCTGGGAGGATCCGCGGGTCGATGCCCAGGCGCTCCAGATCGGCCCGGAGTCGAGCCTGTTCACGATTTCCAGCGGGGGCTGCAACGTTCTCAACTATCTGATCCACAAGCCGAAGCGGATCGTGGCGGTTGACCTGAACCACAACCACATGAGCCTCACGCGGCTGAAACTCGCCGCGATCCAGCACCTTCCCGACTACGAATCGTTCTACAACTTCTTCGGCTACGGTCAGCACGACGATAACCTCGCCAACTATCGCCGCTACATCCGCGACCATCTCGATCCACAGACGCTGGCATATTGGGAGTCGAGTGACTGGCCCGGCAACGCGATCGGCCCGAAGCGGATCAGCTTCTTCAAGCGTGGCCTCTATAACCAGGCGAAGCTGGGGCAGTTTTTCCGGGTCGTGCACGGCTTGGCGCGGGGCATGCGGCGCGATCCGGCCCGGCTGCTGAAGGCCCGGACGGTGGCTGAGCAGGAAAAGATCTTCGACGAGACATTCAGCCCGCTGTTCGAAAACAAACTCGTGCGTTGGATGGGCCGGCAGCCCGTGGCGGTCTACAGCCTCGGCATCCCGCCGAGCCAGCATGCTGCGATGCTCGAGGAGCAGGATAACGACGGCGGCAAACTGTTTGACATGTACAAGCAGCGGGTTCGTCGGCTCGCCTGCGGCTTTCCACTCGACGACAACTATTTCGCCTGGCAGGCGTTCGGCCGCCGCTATGACCATGAGGGCCGTCGTGCGCTTCCCGACTACCTCAAGCGGGAAAACTACGAAACGATCAAGGCCATGGTGCCCCGCGTGGAGACCCACATGGCATCCCTGGCAGATCAGCTTGGCGTGGAGAAGCCGGGCAGCCTCAACAGCTTCATCCTGCTCGACAGCCAAGACTGGATGCCGCCGGCGGTGATCGACGACCTCTGGGGGCACATCGCGCGGGTCGGCGGCCCGGGCACGCGGGTGATCTTCCGCACGGCAGGCGAAAAGTCACCGGTCGATGCGGCACTCTCGCCCGAGACGGCGGCCCGGTTCGTCGCCCGGGAAGAACTGGCCCGTGAATTGCACCTGCAGGATCGCTCGGCGATCTACGGCATGTTTCACTTATATGAGATGGTCGGAGGCGAGATGGTCGGAGGTCCGGCCGCATCATGAGCACCCCCGACGCGGTCCCGCCAACCCCCTCGCCGCCCAGTCCTGTCGCAGTGGGCCCGGTGTCGTCGTCAAACAACCGCCGTCCGGCAGGTGCCGACCATGCGGCGGCGATGGACCGGATGTATCGGCTGACGCGGCATGTCTACGACCTGACGCGACGCTACTATCTGCTTGGCCGCGATCGGCTGCTCGAACGGGTCGTCACGTCGCCAAACACAGCCACGCTGGAGGTGGGCTGCGGCACTGCCCGCAACCTGATCAAACTGGCGCAGCGTCCGAACCACGGCCGACTCTACGGCCTCGACGCCTCCCACGAGATGCTGGAGACGGCGGGGAAAAGCATCGAGAAAACGCTGGGAATAACGCTGGGCGTGCCACCAGGGTCGCCGACAGGCTCCGCGACCTCAGGAGGTGTTTCGGGCCATGACAGCCAGGAGCCGATCGTCCTGCGACAGGGGTTGGCGGAGCAACTTGACGCCCAGCGAATGTTTGGGCGGGACGAGCCGTTCGACACGATCTTTTTTTCCTACTGCCTGTCGATGATTCCCACTTGGCCTGGCGCGATCGATGCGGCGATGGCGAATCTCCGTCCGGGAGGCCATCTCCTGATCGTCGATTTCTGGGACCAGAAGGACCTGCCGAGCGTGTTTGCGGCGGGGCTGAAACGGTGGCTGTCGATGTTTCACGTGCACTACCGGCCGGAAGTGCACGACGCGATCGTGGAGCTGGGAAAGTCGGGCCGCGGCGAAGTGGAATTCGAGTCGGTCGCCCGCCGCTACGCCTACATCGCCAGCATCCAGAAGAACGGAAGATCCTGAATAGCTCCTGAATCTTGTATCCAGGATCCAGGGTTCTGAGGAACGTGGTGCCGACTCACGGCAGCAGGAACACGAGGCCCGTGACCGTGGCGGCTTCCACAGCCAAGCCGCGGCAACTGATCGGTACCGCCGGCACCGTCCAGGGCGCACAGTTGCCAGGCCGGTAGTAGCCCAGCGGATAGACGCACTCCCAGGGCAGTTCCACGCCCATCTTGTAGGGCAGCACCGGCAGCGTCACGAAGAAGTGGGCCGCAGAAAAGACCGGATCGAGTGGCCCGTGCGAATGGCCATACCGCTCGAGGTTCCAGTCCTCGAAGTAGAGCGGCTTGTGGCAGTTACCCGCTGCCTTCCAGGTCATCATCGTGGTGGCGAACCGCCGCGGCTTGAACGTCTCCCCCTCCAGACGACACTCGCAGGGATAGTCGCTGCCCGGCCGCCCGCCGACGCGGATGTCGAGCGCGATCGAGGCAATGCCGTCATCCCGCAGGTTCTTCAGCGCCTCTTTGCAGTCTTTTGTCTGGTCGCCACACGGATTTTTTGCGGCATCCTTCTCCTTCTGAGCGGCCGTCTTCTGGGTGGCCGCCGTGGTGGTGTCTGCCAAGGCCACGAGGACGATGCTGTCGTCGGGTTCGGGGGCCTGGCGGGCCCCCAGATCGTCAGCCAGATCGTCAGCCAGATCGTCCGCCGCATCGGCGACTGCCTCCCCGGCGGCTTGATCGGGTGCTTCCTCCAGAAGCACGCCCGCGGGGGGCATGGAGACCGACGATTCTGCTGCCGCAGCGTCAGCCGACTGGTCATCGCCAAGGGCCGGCGAGACAGTCCCCTGCGACAACGTCGCTGCGAAGATCGCCAGGCCCATCGCGATGTGCAGCGTCACGGCCCTCAGGGCCGCGAACCTCAGGGCCGAGGGTTCAATCCCCGTTACCGCGTTCCACGCTGTAGTTCGGAGCTTCCTGCGTGATGACGATGTCATGGGCATGGCTTTCCCGCACGGCGGCTGATGAAACCTGGATGAACTTCGCATCGCGCCTCAGTTCGTCGATCGTCCGCGTGCCGCAGTAGCCCATGCCGGCCCGCAGGCCGCCCACGAGCTGATAGACAAACACGCTCAGCGGCCCCTTGAAGGGCACCCGACCCTCGACTCCCTCCGGCACAAGCTTGTCTGTTCCCCGGCCCGTTGACCGCTGACGATACCGCTCGCTCGACCCCTGAACCATCGCCCCAAGCGATCCCATGCCGCGATACGACTTGAACGTGCGGCCTTGATACAGCACGGTCTGGCCGGGACTCTCCGCGACTCCTGCCAGCAGCCCGCCTATCATCACGCAGCTGGCACCGGCCGCGATCGCCTTGGTGATGTCTCCCGAGTAGCGAATGCCTCCGTCAGCGATCACCGGCACGCCGGCGGCGGCCGCCTCCGTCGCCGCCTCCCAGACCGCCGTGATCTGGGGAACGCCGACACCGGAGATGATCCGCGTAGTACAGATCGACCCGGGACCGATCCCAACTTTGATCCCATCCGCGCCAGCCTTGATTAAATCGCGACAGCCTTCCCGGGTTGCCACGTTCCCCGCCACCACCTCGATCCCCCAGCGTGCCTTGATTGCCGCCACGGTCTCGATGACGTTCGTCGAGTGGCCGTGCGCCGAGTCCACGATCAGCACATCGACGCCCTTGGAGATCAGACTCGCGGCCCTGTCGTAGTCGAACACGCCGACCGCGGCACCGACCCGCAGCCTTCCCTGCCTGTCTTTGCATGCATTGGGAAACCGGTTCATCATGTCGATGTCTTTGATCGTGATCAGCCCGGTGAGCAGCCCCCGGTCATCGACAAGGAGCAGTTTCTCGACCTTGTTGGCCATCAGCACCTTCTCTGCCTCGTCGAGCGTCACCGCTCCGGTTGCGGTGACGAGCCCGGAGCCCGTCATGATGTCGGAGATCGGGGTCTCGCCGCTCTCTTCGAAGCGGAGATCGCGGCGGGTGATGATGCCGACCAGCCGACGGCCCTCCTCGGTGATCGGAACGCCCGAGATGTTGTATTGATCCATCACCTCCCGCGCCCTCGCCACGGTGGCGGTCGGGGGCAGGGTGACGGGATCCATGATGATCCCGTTGGCGCTCCGCTTGACCTTGTCCACCTCCTCGGCCTGCCGGTCGATGGAGAGATTCTTGTGGATCACCCCCAGACCACCCTCTTGGGCCAGAGCGATCGCCATCTCGCTCTCCGTGACGGTGTCCATCGGGGAGCTGATGATCGGGATAGTAAGCCGGATGCCCCGGGTGAGTTGGGTGGCCACGTCCACCTCGGAGGGCACGACCGCGGAATGCCGGGGCACCAGCAGCACGTCGTCGAAGGTGATCCCTGTGGCGACGATTTTTCCATCCATGTTGCCTGCCATGACGCGTCCTGTGTCTGGATTGAGGGGGGCGGCGGAGAGGGTGAGGGCGAATTCGGCGGGGCGGAATACGCGGGAAAGCCGCTGATTATGGGGTTCAGGTGCCCCAACCGGCAACGACCGCGATTTTTCACGGGCTGCCACGCAGGTCGCCGCGGCGCACGGCGCGGAAGCGTGTCCTAGGTTTGAGGGTCTGGCGGCCATCCGGCCCGTCAATCCCCTGATCGACGCTTTTCCCGCACGCAGGCCCTTGCCGTCACCATGCGATTCCTCGACGACTACCTCGACACACTCCAGCCCTCCAGCCCGTCCGCGGCCCCGGTCGCCCCCAGGGCAGCCGCTCCGGAAGGCGCGATCGCCCGCCCAGACAGGGCCACGCTCGAGGCCCACCTCGCCCGTCGCCACTACGGCCCTTTCACGCTCACCGACGCCATCCGCCCCGGCTGGCAACTCGATATCGTTCCCCGCGCCGGCTACCGCCACGATGCCTATGTCGATCCTCGCACCGGCACCCGCCTGCCGGCCCTCGTCGCCGCGATCTCCAGCGAACACCTGTTCGAGACCTTCCTGCGGCTGCTCGAGCCGCTCGGCGACACGCTCGACGTGGTTCTGGAAACGTCGCACGAACACAAGACGAACCACGAGGATTTCACCCGTGAGGGCATCGAGCGGCTGGTGCTCGAGAGCGTGCTCTGGGACTTCGAAGACATGCTGCTCAACGACGGCTGCACCGGCATCGCCGTGATGCATCCTGAGCTGCAGATGGAAGTGCAACTCGACGAACACAAACTGCTGGTGGTCTACGCCCAGCAGCGGGCTCCCTTCGAGCGGATCCTGGCCGAGCAGGGGATCGAGCGAAACGACCGCATCCGGTTCATTTCGCAGGCCGAACACCTGCACACTTCCCACACGCGTTTCGCCCGTCGCTTCGACGAGATGGTGAACCGCCTGGGCGCCGAGACGTAGGTCACTGCCGGGCGGTTCGGGGCTGCCCACGCCCCGTCGCCGGACGTTCGCTACGGCCATCCATGGCCTTCGCTCACTCGATGCTGACTGCGCTTCGGCATCCTGCCTCCGCTGGTCAGCAACGCCGGCTCTCGGGACGCGGGCAGCCCCTCACGGATGCTTCAGTCCGCATAAAAGCCCTGAGCGCAAGCGACGGGATGAGCACACCAAGCCCATCGCGTGCAGGTCCGAAGGCCCGGTTTCCCCGCCTTCAGACTGGCCTTGAGGCAAAACGCGGGATTCACGACAGTCTGCGCCCGTCCAGGCTCCGGCATGTCGGAGCCGCCCCGCGGAAGCAGCCATGGCTCGCCTGTCGCTCCTCATCCTGCTGTTGGCCGTCGCGTGTGCCACCACCGTGCGCGGACAGGAAATCCTGCCTGCGCCGCCTGCCGCGCAGCCCAATCCGTTCACCGCGCTCCCCGCCGGAACGGTGATCGGCCCCTCGGGCCCGGTCGTGCCCGGACCACCACCTGCACCGAAAAATGCGGCGGTCATCCCGCCTCTCGACGCAGAGACCGTCTGGTCCCAGATGGTTGACGTTGCAGACGACTACTTCAAGATCGCGGCGGAGCAGCGGGTGGTGTTTTCCAATGGCGTGCCCTCTGAGGGCCGCATCGACACCTTCCCGCAGACAGGCTCGACGCTGCTCGAACCATGGCGGGGCGATTCCATCGGCTTCCGCGAGCGGCTCGAGGCCACCCTGCAGTCGATCAGGCGGATTGGCACGATTCGGCTCAGCCCCGACCCGGGCGGATGGCGGGTCGAGGTGGTGGTACAGAAGGAATTGGAAAACATGCCAAGGCCCATGATGGCCACCACTGGCGGTGCGTCTTTTCGCAACGACGACTCGCTCTACCGCTACGGCACGCCGCTCCCCACGCTGGGCCAGCAGGTGGGCGATCAGCCACGACCGGTCGCCGCCCCCACCCCGAATCTCGGCTGGATTCCGCTCGGCCGTGATCCGCTCCTCGAACAGCGAATGCTGTCGAAGCTGCTCGCCAAACTTGGCGTGACCGCCGTGCCGCAGGCGGAGCCCTACTACCAGCCGCCTGATGGCAGCACGGTCGGCCCCGCAGCCATGCCCGCCGCGGCAGGCGGCCCTGTCTTCGGCGCCCCGATCCCGCCGGAGCAGTTGCCGCCCGGCGCCGTCATCGCCCCCGGTCCGCCGGTGCCGGTCGAATCGCTGCCGCTACCGAAGTGAAGCGATCCCTCGTGGCGGCAAGTTTTCAACTTGTCCGTGCCTCGCCATCGATTCCACAAGTTAAAAACTCGTGGCCACGACGAGAGCAGCGGCTACGACGAGACCCTCCACCACGAAAACTGTCCGCCTATTCGTCGGTCACGCAGCCCCGTGAGGCGGGGGCCACGCAGCGGATGTACTTCGCGAGGATTCCTCGGGTGGCCTTGAGCGGCGGCGCCTCCCATTGGCTACGGCGACGGCGGAGTTCATCCTCCGACACCTCCACGTCGATCGAGGCGGTGTCGGCGTCGATCACGACCACGTCGCCGTCGCACACGATCGCGATCGGTCCGCCGTCCTGCGCCTCGGGCACGACGTGCCCCACGATGAAACCGTGCGACCCGCCCGAAAACCGTCCGTCGGTGATGAGGGCCACATCGTTGCCAAGTCCCGCTCCTACCAGCGCTGACGTGGGCGTGAGCATCTCGGGCATCCCCGGCCCACCCTTCGGCCCCTCATAGCGGATGATCACGACATCACCACGCTGGATCGCCCCCTGTTCGAGCGCCGCCAGCATCGCCTCCTCGCTGTCGAACACGCGGGCCGGTCCACGGAATCGCGAGCCTTCCTTGCCGGTGATCTTGGCCACCGCACTGCCGGGCGCGAGGTTGCCATGGAGGATCGTAATGTGGCCGGTTGGCTTGATCGGATGCTCCACCGGCTGAATGATCTTCTGTCCCGCGGCGAGCCCCTTGCTCGAGGCGAGATTTTCCGCCAGCGTTTTGCCGGTGACCGTCATGCAGTCGCCGTCGAGCAGGCCCTTGTCGAGCAGATACTTCATCAGGCCGCTGGTGCCGCCGATCGAGTGGAGGTCTTCCTGCACGAACTTGCCGCTCGGCTTGAGATCGGCGATGTAGGGCACCCGCCGCGACACCCGTTGGAAGTCGGCTGGGTCGAGCGGCACGTTCACCGCGCGGGCCATGGCGATCAGGTGGAGCACGGCGTTGGTCGAGCCGCCGAGCGCCATCACCGTGACGATGGCATTTTCGAAGCTGCGACGGGTCATGATGTCGCGGGGCTTGAGGTCCAGTTCCAGGAGCCGACGGATCGCCGCTCCCGCCCGCTGGCACTCGTCGAGTTTGTCGGCGTTTTCCGCCGGGATCGAGGCGCTGTCGGGCAACGCCATTCCCAGGGCCTCGATCGCCGTGGCCATCGTGTTGGCGGTGTACATGCCGCCGCAGGCGCCGGCGCCGGGGCAGGACTTCCTCACGATTTCGCTCCGGCGGGAGTCGTCGATCCGACCTGCGACATACTCTCCGTAGCACTGGAATGCCGACACGATGTCGAGCGCGGTGCCGTCGGCCAAGTGGCCGGGGCGAATCGTGCCACCGTAGACCATCAGGGCGGGGCGGTTGAGCCGGCCCATGGCGATCAGGCAGCCCGGCATGTTCTTGTCGCAGCCTGGAATGGCCACCAGGCCGTCATACCACTGGGCCTGCATGACCGTCTCGATCGAGTCGGCGATGACGTCGCGGGACGGCAGCGAGAAGCTCATGCCGTCGGTGCCCATCGAGATGCCGTCGCTGACGCCGATCGTGTTGAACCGCATCCCGACCATTCCGGCAGCCGCCACGCCCTCGCGGACCCGGGCCGCCAGTTTGTCGAGATGCATGTTGCAGGTATTCCCCTCGTACCACATGCTGGCGATGCCAACCTGCGGCTTGTCGAGGTCGGCTGGCTGAAGGCCGGTGCCCAGAAGCATGGCCTGCGATGCCCCCTGCGAACGGGGCTGGGTGATCCGGGAGCTGTAGCGATTCAGGATGGTGGTAGCGGTCGTGTTGGGCATGGCGTTTTCCTTCGGGTTTCGTGCAGAATAGTTTCCACGGCCCCCGTTTGAAAGGTGCAGGTGAAAGGTGCTGGAACTGGTGCGTCCTGAATTCGTCTTTCTCGACATGGGCAACGTCATCGTGTCGTTCGACCGTGACCGGTCCTTCCGGCAGATGGCCGAGGTCAGCGGTGGCGACCCGGAGGCCATCCGCACCGAGGTGATGGAGGGGGGGCTGCACGACCGGATCGAACGCGGCGAGCTCGACTGGCCGGAGTTTCACCGCGAGTTTTCCCGACGCACCGGCACGACCTCCGATCCCGGAGCGCTGGCTCATGCCGCCAGCGACATGTTCGCCCTCAAGATCGACATGTTGCCGGTGATCGCCGGTCTGGAGCGGACCGGCTGCGGTCTCGGCATTCTCTCCAACACCTGCGGACCGCACTGGGATCACCTGCTCGCACAGCGGTACTCCGTGCTGCCCGGCAATTTCCAGCAGATCATCCTCAGCCATGAGGTGCGGGCGACCAAGCCGGGGCCTGACATCTACCGACTGGCGGCGGAGCGGGTCGGCCTGCCCCCCGAGCGGATCTTCTTCTGCGACGACATTCCCGCGCATGTCGAGGCCGCCCGCGCCGCCGGCTGGCAGGCCGAGGTCTTCGCCTCGGCCGCGGGACTGATCGATGCGCTCGATCGCCGGGGGCTGAAGTTGGGGCTCTGAGCGTCGGAATCTGGAAGATCCCCCGGCTCGCGCCGGGGGCTTGTATGCAGCCATACAAGCCCTGAGCGCAAGCGACGGGATCTTCCGGTCGCGATCCCCCGGCTCGCGATCCCCCGGCTCGCGCCGGGGGCTTGTATGCGTTCATACAAGCCCGAAGCGTCAGCGCCGGGATGATCCCGCCGAATTCAAAAGACGA
The DNA here is from genome assembly GCA_947459185.1 of Planctomycetaceae bacterium. Classification (GTDB taxonomy): domain Bacteria; phylum Planctomycetota; class Planctomycetia; order Pirellulales; family UBA1268; genus CAMCQY01. The sequence goes on from CANHCU010000017.1 coordinate 37,610, forward strand.
ACCAAAGCGGGCTCGTCGAAACGGCCCTCCATCACGACCGTGCCGTCGGCCGTGAGCACCGGCACGCGGAGGCCATAACGCTGCTGCAGGAGGGGATCGGCATCGACGTCGAGGATTTCCACGGCCGCTGACCGGCCATGTGCCGCCACCATATCCTCCGCCGCCTCACACAGATGGCAGCCGCGACGCGTATAGAGCAACATCGCCATGTTTCCGATAGGATACAGCATGGATTTGGATGTGTCAGCCAGGTGACGGGCGTCCGCAGGCCTCCGGGCTCGGCCGTTCCTGCCCACGGGCACCGTGCCCCGCCCATCCGTCCCGTTCACCCCGACCCGACCTCCCATGTCTGATCCCGCTCCAACGCCTGTCCAGACGATGGACGAATTCCTCCGCGTCGCGATGGCGAGTGGTCTGGTTGACGCGGACCGACTCGACGAGGCGGTCGCGGCCTGGACGGACGGAACCGGGAAGGGGATCACCGGTCCGGTTCCAGAGGCCTGCATTCAGGCGATCATCGACCGGGGGTTGCTGACCAGCTGGCAGATGGAGCAGCTTCGCAAGGGGCGGCACAAGGGGTTTGTGCTCGGCAAGTACAAGCTCTTGCGGCTGCTCGGGGCGGGGGGAATGAGCAGCGTCTACCTCGCAGAACACATGACGCTCCACAACAAGGTGGCGATCAAGGTGCTGCCGGTGAAGCGGGTCGATCAGACCTCCTACCTGGCGCGATTCGAGCGCGAGGCTCAGTCATCGGCCCGGCTCAATCATCCCCACATCGCCCGAGCGTTCGACCTCGACACGTCGGGGTCGATTCACTTCATCGTGATGGAATACATCGACGGCATCGACCTCTACGCCCGGGTGAAGCAGGATGGGCCGCTGCCGGTCCGCGATGCCGCCGATTTCATCCGGCAGGCGGCACTCGGCCTCCACCACGCGCACGAAGAGGGGCTCGTGCACCGCGACATCAAGCCGGCCAACCTGATGGTTGACAAGCGCGGCCATGTGAAGATCCTCGATCTCGGGCTGGCCCTGGCGAATGACGACGAAGAGGCCTCGCTCACCAAGGAACACGACGAAAAGGTGCTGGGCACGGCAGACTACCTCTCGCCGGAACAGGCCCGCGACAGCCACAAGGCCGACAGACGGTCCGACATCTACTCGCTGGGGTGCACGCTCTACTACCTACTCGTGGGCAAGGCGCCCTTCGCAAAGGGATCGCTGGCCGAACGCATCCGCGCCCACATGAACGAGCCCGCGCCCAATCTGCTCGACGCGCGGCCCGATGCGCCTGCCGCGATCGTGGAACTCTACTTCCGGATGATGGAGAAGCACCCCGACGCCCGTCAGCAGACCGCTCAGGAGGTGGCCGACTCGCTCGCGGCGTGGCTGACCGCGACGGCCGCTGCGGCCGGCCGGCAGCGACCGGAAGTGCCACAGCGCCCCTCGCTCCGGCGGTCCGCCTCCGGCACGCCTCCTCGCCGCACGGGGGACTCCGTCGTGCCGCGGGCCGCTATGACACCGGCGGCTCCGGTGAACCGGAGCGGCGCAGACAGCGGGTCTGGCGGCGGGGCAGGGAGTGGCTCGGGCAGCAGTTCTGGAATTGGCTCGACGCCGGGGTCGGCCATCGACCTCCATTCGCTCGCCCTCACTCCGCCGCCATCGAGCGGATCGCGTTCTACGGGCCGGTTCCCAGCCGTGCCGCCGACTGCTGCCGACCCGTCCAATGAGGCCGGCGGTATTGTCATCAACACCAGTCCCTCTCCGCTTCCTGGCTCGGGCAGGGCAAGCGTCGGCAGCATTCGGCGTCCGATGGCACCGCTGCCCGCCGCGAAACGGGGCACTCCCGAGCCGGCCCCCCCCCGGGGCTCGTGGCTGTCGCGTCGGTACGCCGGTCTGCCACTCCTGGTCTGGCTGGCCAGCGGGCTGCTGCTGGCCAGCGGGCTGCTGGTGGGCGGCTGGCTGTGGCTGGGCCGCCCGGGCCAGCAAGCCACAGGGGATGACATGACGGAGGCGACTGACATGCCTGCCGGCGCCGATGCTTCCGCTGCGGAGGAGCCGATCGTAGAGTCAAAGCCAAGGGCTGATGCAAAAAAGAAGCTGCCGCCAAAGCCGACGAGCAGGCCGCCCATGCGAAACAAAAAAGCGAAGCCGACAGATGAGTCCTCCGGCCCCAGCCCGCTCGACGGCCTCGACAAGCTCGGCCCGGACGCGAGCGGCACGTAGTCACTCTGCCGGCGTGATCCGCCAAGGGCTCGCAGCAAGTGACTCGAGGCTGCCCCGATGGGTGAGGTCGTAGTCGAGCGGAGTGAGCGTGACCTTCCCGGCGGCGAGGGCCGTCACGTCCGACTCGTGCGGTGACGGCGGGGGCGGCGGATCGTTCGTGGCCCAGTAGTACGAGCGGCCCCGGGGATCGACCCGCCGCTCGAAGGCCTCGCCGTAGCGGGCGATGCTCATCGGCACGACCCGCAGTTCCGGCGTGCCGCGGAGGGCTCGCGTCGGGATGTTGACGTTGTAGAGGCTGCCCGCCGGCGGCTGGCGGGCGAGCAGCCCGGCCAGCACCTCCGCGGCAATCTCGGCGGCACGGGCATAGTCGGCATGTTCGTCCCACTCGAGCGACACCGCGATGCTCGTGATGCCGAAGAACGCCCCTTCGATGGCCGCGGCCACCGTGCCGGAGTAGAGCACGTTGATACCGGCATTGAGACCGCTGTTGATTCCGCTGACGACCAGGTCGGGCCGCCTTGGGCAGAACTCGGAGATGCCGAGTTTGACGGCGTCGGCCGGACTGCCGTCAACCGCCCAGCCGCGACTCCGCGGGCCGTCGAAGATCTCTTTCGCGGTGAGAGGGGTGAGAAACGTGATCGCATGCCCCACACCGCTCTGCTCCGTCGATGGGGCGACCACGGCCACATCACCGAGCCGCCGCAGGGCCCGCTCGAGGGCCGCCAGACCGGGGGCAAAGATTCCGTCGTCATTGGTGAGCAGGGTCAGCATGGGAGTAAACATGTGGGGAGGGAAGGGACTGGAACAAGAGTCGCTCCATCGCTGGCCGAAACTATAGCAGGCCCCAAAAAAAGCCGCGGATGCAGGCAGTGTTTCCAACCGCCACGGGAGCCCTATACTGGCGCGCTTTTCCGCCCCGCATCCTCGAGCCCGCCATGCCAGCGTCTCCCGCCTCCAGCACCACGTCTCGACAATCGTCGCCCGGCACCTCCCAACAGGCGGAGCGGGTGCTGGTGCTCGACTTCGGCTCTCAATACGCCCAGCTGATCGCCCGCCGCGTCCGCGAGCAGCATGTCTATTGCGAGATCGTCCGTCACGACGTCACCGCAGAACGCATCCGAGCCCTTGCCCCCAAAGGCATCATTCTCTCGGGTGGGCCGTCGAGCGTGTACGACTCTGGCGCCCCGCGATGCGATCCCGGCATCTTCCGCCTGGGCATCCCCGTGCTCGGCATCTGCTACGGCATGCAGTTGGCCTGCGACGCATTGGGCGGCCACGTGGGGCGGGCGCAGTCACGCGAATATGGCCGCGCCACCTGCGAGGTGCTCGAGGCCGACGGGCTCTTCGCCGGCGTGCCCGCCCACACCGAGGTGTGGATGAGCCACGGCGATCAGGTCGATGAGGTATCTGGCGATTTTCGGCCGCTGGCTCGCACGGGCACCTGTCCGCTGGCCGCTGTTCGGCACAAGACGCTGCCGGTCTACGGCCTTCAATTCCATCCGGAGGTCACCCACACGCCCGCCGGCGGCACGATCCTGAAGAACTTCCTCACGGCGGCCTGCGGCTGCTCCGGCTCCTGGCGACTCGAGGACTTCGCCCAGAGCGTCATCGCCGATCTGCGGCGGCGGGTCGGCAGCGACCGGGTCATCTGCGGCCTCTCCGGGGGCGTTGACTCGGCGGTGGTAGCCGCTCTCCTGTCGCGTGCGATTGGCGACCAGCTCTCCTGCATCCTGGTGGACAACGGCCTGCTGCGGAAGAATGAGGCCGCCGCCGTGATCGATGAGTTTCAGACGCATTTCAAGACCGATCTGCACGTCGTGCCGGCGGAGCAGAAATTCCTCGATGACCTGGCTGGCATCACCGAGCCGCAGGAGAAGCGAAAGCGAATCGGCAAGGCGTTCATCGAGTGTTTTTCCGACGAGGCCAGCAAAATCAAAGGGGCCAAGTTTCTTGCGCAGGGCACGCTCTATCCCGACGTGATCGAGAGCGGCGCCGCCCCCGACGGGCCGGCCGCCACGATCAAGCTCCACCACAACGTGGGCGGGCTGCCGGACGATCTGGAATTCGAACTGATCGAGCCGCTGCGGGATCTTTTCAAGGACGAGGTTCGGGCCTTGGGGCTCCAACTGGGCCTGCCTGAACGGATCGTCTGGCGGCATCCGTTTCCGGGGCCCGGTCTGGCCGTGCGGTGTCTGGGGGAGGTCACGAAGCCCCGTCTGGCCACGCTCCGCGAGGCGGATGCGATCGTGCTCGAGGAAATTGAACGGGCCGGACTGATGCGGAAGATCTCGCAGGCTTTCGCCGTGCTGCTGCCGGTGCAGAGCGTGGGCGTGATGGGGGATGCCCGGACCTACGACGACGTGCTCGCCGTGCGGGCCGTAGAGACCGAAGACTTCATGACGGCCGATTGGAGCCACCTCCCCTACGAGGTGCTGGCCAGGATCTCCACGCGGGTGATCAACGAGGTGCGGGGCATCAACCGTGTCGTCTACGACATCTCGTCGAAGCCACCGGCCACGATCGAGTGGGAGTGACGGGCCAGGGACACCAGTCCTGTCGATTCAGCCGCCCGACTTGTGGGTGTATTGCTCACCCCTCATCACCGACACGTCTGACAGCCAAGCGATGATGGCGTAGTGCTCGAAGTATTCGTGCGAGACGTCCTCAAGAATCTTGGTCGCCACCTCGGTGGGCACGACGAACTCCACCTTGAGCGTCTTGGCGCCGCCGGTCGAGCTGACGTTTCGAGCACTGCGCGAGCCGTGCCCCGAGACATCGCTGATCGTGTAACCGCTGGCGCCCAACTCCAGGCCGAGTTCGGCTATGTCCTCCATGATCACCGCTTCGCCAACCACCGTCACAAGTCTCAGGGGATAGAGCTGCATGGGGATATTCTCCGGTCGTAGAGTTCCATCGTTCGTGGAGTTCCATCGTTCGTGGAGTGCCACTGTTCTTGGGCATGGCGCCAACCGCCACCCACCAGTATTCCTCGGCTCAGACTACTGGGCGCCCACAAACTTCGCCATTTCGAAGTAGATCGGGATGCCGAAGGCGATATTGAACGGAAAAGTAATCGCCAGCGCCGCCGTGATGGAATAGGTCGGGTTGGCCTCAGGCAGCGTGAGCCGCACCGCGGGCGGGGCAGCGATGTAGGACGCACTGGCGACGATCGCCCCCAGCACCGTGCAGCCGCCCAGGTTCAGGCCCGCGAGGTGCCCCAGGTAGACCCCCAGGAAGCCATGGATGAGGGGCATCAGGATGCCGAAGGCGATGAGAAACGGCCCGACTTTGACAAGATCTCCCAATTTCTCGCCCGCCACGAGCCCCATCTCCAAGAGGAAGATGCAGAGCGCCCCGCGAAACAGCATGCCCTTGCTCTGGAAGAATTCGTAGAACGGTTCAAAGCCCTTGGGATCCATGAACAGCGTTGAGACGAACCCGATCACGAGCAGACCGGCCATCAGCATGATCGACTGGCCGGTCATGACCTCATAGAGCGCCTCGCCGAGTTTCGATTCCTTCACCCGCCGGCCACTGCCCGCCGCCCGCGCCGCCCGCTCCTTCGCCGACAGCGCGGCCCCGATCACGAGTGCGATGGCGATGCCCGGGCATTCCAGCAGCGTGACGAGCGTCGGCAGGAAACTGTTGGCGGGATGCTGCGTTTGCTCGACGAACGAATTGGCGACGGCATAGGTGACAGCCGAGGTGCTGCCGTAATGGGCGGCGATGCCCGCCGAATCGGCGATCGACATGCCGCCAAGGTACCGGAGCACCACGTAGGATGTGACGGGCGTGATACAGCCCAGGAAGAGCGTTACGAGGGCGGACTTCCAGATCGTGGCCACGCCGTGCGCCTGGTACTCATGGGCCAGTTCGTGGCCGCCGATAAAGCCGATCGACATCAGCAGGAAGATCGCGATCGAGTAGTAGAGTTCCTTGGGGATCTTGATGCCGCCGCGGATCCGCGTGCAGATGATCCCCAGCAGAAAACACAGTGGAATCGGCGTCAGCAGGTTCCGCTCGAGCGACTCCAGAATCCGAGTCATCTGTTCGCCTGAGAACACTCCCAGCAGGGGCGTGACGAGGGAGACGATGGCGGTGGACGGCAGGGGCATTAAGCTGGCCTCGCGTGAAGTGCGGGAGTGGTGTCCATCGGCATGCTTAGGGTAGCGAGACGACAGAAATCCGCGACCCCGATTTGGCGGGACCGACCCGATTGTAAGCCCCCATCGGTCTCGGACACCTTCCAAAAACGTCATGCATCGCAACCGGCTCAGACGGATGCCATACTCAGTGCAAGCGAACGTAAGGCCTCGAGAACGAAGTGGTCGGCAACTCGCTATCGTGTTTCGGATGGCCACGCAGCCATGTCGGAACGAAATAGCGTCCGTCTATGCCGGGGTTCTTTACGGCTGGGGCGATTATGGCTGGAGGTCTTTATGCACGTTTCGATTGTCGAAGATGACCCGGTCATCGCCAAGGCCGTCGCCACGGCCGTCCGCGAGGCGGGGCACCAGTGCACCTGGGTCGCTGATGGCGAAACGGCCATCAGCGACAAGACACTCATGTCGAGCGACATCGTGGTGCTCGACATGATGCTGCCAAAAGCCAGCGGCCTCGATGTGCTGCGGGCCGCCCGGCAGGCCGGCGTGCGCACGCCCGTTATCGTGCTCACGGCCCGCGGCGCCGTGCCCGACAAACTCGAGGGCTTCGAGGCCGGCGCCGACGACTACCTCGTCAAGCCTTTTGCGATCGATGAATTGCTGGCCCGGATCGAGGCAGTGCACCGCCGCACGGCCCACAAGCCCGCGATGGAACTGGAGGCCGGCGACCTCCACCTGAGCCTCGCCAACAAGCGGCTCGCCATGGCTGGCCGCATGATCGAACTCACGCCCACTGAGTTCAGCATCCTCGAACTGCTGATGCGGTTTCAGGGACAGGTGGTCACGCGGACGATGCTCTGCGAGCATGTCTGGGGCTTCGACTGGGACGGGCC
>CANHCU010000018.1 GCA_947459185.1 Planctomycetaceae bacterium
CCGCATGTGGTCATGCAACCGGTGCGGGACGCCGCTGGCCGCATTGTCGATTTCATCTTCGACAATACGAACCCGGCAGCCTGCGGCTGGATCGGCATCGACCGCGACCAGCTCACGGGGAGTCGTCTCCTCGAGGTGTATCCCACCGCCGAGTCGATGGGGCTCCTGACAATCCTGGCCGGCATCGCCGATACCGGTCGTCCTGCTGCCATCGATGCGTTTCCGTTTCCTCTCGGTGCGGCTGGACAGCGGCGGATCGATATCCGTGCCGTTCGGGACGGGGAGCAGGTCAGCTTCACATGGCGCGATGTCACCGATCGCGACGCCGTGTCGAAGAAATTAGCCGCCTCCGAGGAACAGTTCCGACTGCTGGCGGAAAACTCCTCGGACGTCGTGGTGCGTGTTGACCATGACGGCACGATCATCTGGGTGTCGCCGTCGGTCACCCCGGTGCTTGGCTGGTCGCAGGATGACTGGATCGGACACAGGGCCACCGACTTTTTCAATGCCAGCGCCGATCGCGAACGGTTTCTCCACGAGCAGCAGAAGGCGTTGCTTGGGCAGTCGATCCTGGTCCGCACGCAGATGCAGTCCAAGGGCGGCAATATCCATTGGGTGGAGATCCATGCCGGTCCCTACCGGACCGAGGATGGCACCATTGATGGCATCGCGGCATCGTTTCGGCTGGTCGATGCAGAGGTCTCCTCCCAACGGATCCTCGAACGCCGCGCCCGCACGGACGAGCTGACCGGGCTGCTCAATCGGAAGGAGGCGATCGACCGGATCGAAACCCTCACCCAGCACGACGGCCGCACCGACGCCGTGCTGTGGTGCGATATCGATCGGTTCAAGGTGGTGAACGACACCTACGGCCACGCCGCCGGCGACGCCGTGCTCGAGGCGCTGGCCGACAGGATCCGGGCGTGCCTGCGGACGCCCAATGACCTGGCAGCCCGGCTCGGTGGCGACGAATTGATGGTGTTCCTCCACGGCGTCCGCGATCTTCAGGATGCCGTGACCATCGCCGAGAAGCTCCGCCGTCATGCCGCAGAGCCGATTCCGACCTCGTCCGGACCGCTCAGGGTCACGCTCAGCATCGGCGCGACCCTCGCCCGGCCTGACGAGAGCACCGACGCCCTCATCGCCCGGGCCGACGACGCCATGTATCAGGCCAAGAAAAGCGGTCGAAATCAGGTGGTCGCGTTCGAGGAGGCTGCCATCAGGGGCGAGCAGCAGGCAGGCGGGGTGTGAGGCGTCAATCCGGAGGCGGCCGTTCTGGCGTGCCGGCCAAGCGGGTGCAATAGTTGCCGAGAGGCAAGCCTCAGGCAGGAACCCCCATGCACATCAAGCGTGCCCTCATCACCGCCGCCGGCAGGGAGCAGCAACGGCTGCCGCTCCAGCGGCTCGTGGACCGGGACGGCATTCCCAAGACCGCGCTCGAAATCATCGTCGAGGAGGCCGTGGCGGCAGGGGCCCACGAGGTGGGCATCGTCGTGCGGCCCGGCGACGAGGCGGACTTCCGCGCGGCCGCCGGCAGTGCAGCCTCGCGGCTCGAGCTGATTCCACAGCCTGAGCCACTCGGCTATGGCAACGCCGTCAGCGTCGCCCGCGGCTTCATCAACGACGAGCCATTCCTACATTTCGTGGGAGACCATCTCTATGTGAGCGACAGCGATCGCCGCTGCGGGCAGCAGCTCGTGGCAGTCGCCGAGGCGGAACAGTGCAGCGTGTCGGCCGTGCAGCCGACGCGGGAGAGCATGCTGCCCTACTTCGGCACGATCGGTGGCCGGCGGGTGCCGCAGACGAAGAATCTCTACGAGATCGACACCGTTCTCGAAAAGCCGACGCCCACCCAGGCCGAGCAGGAACTGATCGTGCCGGGGCTGCGTGCCGGCCATTATCTCTGCTTCTTCGGCATGCACGTGCTCACACCCGGGATCTTCGACCTGCTCGATGCGCTCGGCGATGCAGGCCGCCGTCAGGTCTCGCCGGCGCTTGCGATGCTGGCCGGCCGCGAGCGGTATCTGGCCTACGAAGTCGCTGGCAACCGCTTCAACCTCGGCGTCACCTACGGCCTGCTCGTCGCGCAGCTCGCGCTCGGCCTCTCAGGGAAGGATCGTGGCGACATCCTGAGCCAGATCGTTGACCTGCTGGCCCGCCAGCCTCAAGCCTCATGAGCCGCCCCGTGGTCGCCAGTCGTTTGGTCGCGATCATCGAGTCGGACGAGCCGGCGATCCGCGACCAGTCGCTCGAGAGTGTCTGCGCCGCGGCTACGGCCGACGACCTGCTTGCCGAGGCGGCGGCACTCGAGGCCTTCCGCCAGACGAGCACGAGCCTCTACCACCGCGTGCGCGCGCTGTTTTTCCTGGCCGGCATTCATCGCTTCCAACTCCCCGCTCGGCTGTCGGCCGGCGGTCGCGCCGCCGCCCTCGTTCCCCATGCCGGCTACGACCATCTGCTCCATCGGCGGTTCGAGGAGGCGATCTCCGCGTTTCAGGAGAGCCAGCGGGAGCATGGGCCGTCCGACGCGATCTCCAGCGCCCTCGCGGTCAGCTACCGTGAACTCGGCCTGCAGACGCTCGCCAATCAGGTCCGCAAGAGCGTGCGGTCGCTGCGGGGCAACCAGTGGATGTTTCGCGTTGGGCATCCGGCCGATCACGCCCTTCGCATTCGCCCCGAACTGCTGACCCGCAGCGAAAACGGCACCTTTCCGCTGCTCCGCGAATCGACGCCCGTGCGGATGGACCTCTCGCACTCCTGCTGGAGCGACGTCTTCTTCCTCGGTATGGACTATCCCGAGGGAGCGCGGGTGCTCAACGTGTCGATCGACCTGGGCGTACACGGCCGTGATGCCGCGCCCAAGCCGCCGGTCGAGGCCTATCTGCGGGTGATCGACAGCCCGGTGCTGCGGCTCACGAGCGTTGACCTCGCCACGACCGCCGAGATCGCCGACCTGGGTGAGGTGTTCGACTTCGCCCGCGACTACCTCGGGCTCCTGAAGGCTGCGGTGATCGCCGCGGGCATCGTGCCGCCCGGCGTCGAGGGTTCGGGGGCAAGCCTGGCCGATCTGCTCGCCCGCGTCGTCGGCCCCGGGCATGGTCTTGAGATCGTCAGCAGCGTCAACAACATTCCCAAGGGCTCGCGGCTGGCCGTTTCCACCAACCTGCTCGCGGCGCTCATCGCCGTCTGCATGCGGGCGACCGGCCAGGCCCAGTCGCTCACCGGCCAGCTCACGGAGCCCGAACGCCGCCTGGTGGCGGCGCGGGCCATCCTCGGGGAATGGCTCGGCGGCAGCGGCGGCGGCTGGCAGGATTCCGGTGGCGTCTGGCCGGCGGCCAAGCTGATCCGCGGCGTGGTGGCGACGGAGCACGATCCCGAACATGGCACGAGCCGCGGCCGTCTGCTGCCGACTCACGAACCGGTCCGTGTCGGCTCGACACTGCAGGACTCGCTCGTGCTGGTGCATGGCGGCATGGCGCAGAACGTGGGCCCGATCCTGGAGATGGTGACGGAAAAATACCTGCTGCGGTCGGCTGCCGAGTGGCAGGCGCGGCAGGACGCGGCCGGCGTGCTCGACGAGATCATCGCGGCCGTCGAGGCGGGCGACATGCGCCGCATCGGCGCCGCCACGTTTCGCAACTTCGTCGGCCCGATCCAGACGATCATTCCGGGAGCCACGAACCTCTACACCGAGACGATCATCCGCCGTGTGCGGGAGCGGTTTGGCGACGACTTCTGGGGCTTCTGGATGCTCGGCGGCATGTCGGGGGGCGGGATGGGATTCATCGTGGCGCCCCATCTCAAGGCAGCCGCCCAGCAGGCGCTCGGCGAGATCATGGCAGCCACGAAGCGGGAGCTGCAGCATTCGCTACCGTTCGCGATGGAGCCGGTGGTCTATGACTTTGCGGTGAACGAACGCGGCACCTGGTGCGATCTTCTCGCCGGCACCGCCGCCCTGATGCCTGCCGCCTACTACGCGCTCACGGTGCCCGAACTGTTGAAGGCCGACCGGCTCGCGCTTCCGGCCTCGCGACGCGCCGAACTCGACGCCTTCGGCGCCGCCTGTCGCTCGCAGCCGGAGCTGGCGGGCATGGTGGACACGCTCTTCGACCGACTGTTTCCGCGTGGCGACGGGGCCCGTGGCAACGCGGGCGAACTCCGCCGGCTCCTGGCCGACCTCGGCTTCGACGACGTGCAGCACGAACAGATCCGCGCCGACCTGCGGGCCGGTCGGATCGGCTTGGCACAGAACCGTCTCCCCGCCGCCACCTCGATCGAGGACGTGCACGATGAAGATGTGGCCTTCGCCGACGAGCAGGCCGGCGATGAGGCGACCCGGCAGCGCGGGCTCGATGCCCTGCGGCGGGGCGAGGCGGCCGTGGTGACGATGGCGGCGGGCGTCGGCAGCCGCTGGACGCAGGGAGCGGGGGTGGTGAAGGCTCTGCATCCCTTCTGCAAGCTGGCCGGCCGGCATCGGACCTTTCTGGACGTGCATCTGGCGAAATCGCGACGGACGGGCCGGCTCGCGGCAATGCCCGTACCCCACGTGATCACCACGAGCTATCTCACGCACCGCCAGATCGAGGCATTCGGGCTCGACACGGCTGGCGTCGATGCGGTGCTCTCGCCTGGCAGGGCGGTCGGCCTGCGGATGATCCCCATGACCCGCGACCTGCGGTTCGCCTGGGAGGAGCTTTCCCATCAGGTGCTCGACGAACAGAAGGAGAAAGTCCGCGACAGCCTCCGCGCGGCACTGGTCGCCTGGGCCGAGCAGGCCGGCGAGGGGGCCGACTACACCGACAACACACCGGGGCAGTGCCTCCATCCCGTCGGCCATTGGTACGAGGTGGCCACCATGCTCCGCAACGGCGTGCTCGAGAGGCTGCTCCGCGACCGGCCGCAGCTTCGCTGGCTGTTTCTGCACAACATCGACACCGTCGGCGCCGACCTCGATCCCGCCCTGCTCGGCCGGCACATCGCCGGCGGCTCCGGCCTCACGTTCGAGGTGATCCCGCGGCGGATCGAGGATCGTGGCGGCGGGCTCGCCCGCGTCAATGGCCGGCCCAGGATCGTGGAGGGGCTGGCGATGCCCCGCGAGGAGGACGAGTTTCAGCTGCGGTTCTACAACACGCTCTCCACGTGGATCGACATCGACCAGCTGCTCGCCGCATTCGGCCTGTCGCGAAAAGATCTCGGCAACGAGGAGAAGGTGGCCGCGGGCATCCGTGCCCTGGCGGCGAAGATGCCGACCTACGTAACGCTGAAGGACGTGAAGAAGCGGTGGGGACACGGACAGGAAGACGTGTTTCCCGTGGCGCAGTTCGAGAAGCTCTGGGGCGACATGACGGCGGTCACCGAGATTGGCTCGCGATACGTGGTGGTGCCGCGTCTCCGTGGCCAGCAGTTGAAGGACATCGCGCAGCTCGACGGCTGGCTCCGCGACGGGTCAGCTGCCCACGTCGAGTCGCTCGGCGACTGGGCGTAGGAAATTCGCTCCCGTCCCCATTTGTCGTATCGCAGGCTAGAATCCCGGTCATGACGAAACGGCTCTGGATCGAAACGGTCGGCTGCCAAATGAACGTGCTCGACAGCGAGCTCGTCGTCGCCGCGCTGCGCCGGCAGGGCTGGGAGCTGGCCCGCACCACCGCCGAGGCCGACGCCGTCTTCTACAACACCTGCAGCGTGCGTCAGCATGCCGAGGACAAGATCTACTCAGCCCTCGGCCGGATCCGAATCGAAAAGCAGCAGCGGCCCGGCCTCGTGGTCGGCGTGCTCGGCTGCATGGCCCAGAAGGATCAGGAACTCGTCCGCAAGCGGGCGCCATGGGTCGATCTTGTCGTCGGTCCGGGCCAGCTCCACCGCGTGCCCGGCCTCGTCGATGACGTGCTCGCCGGCGGTGGCCCTCGCTTGGAGGTGAGCCTCGACCGCACCGGCGGTAGCCGCGAGGCGATTGCCCAGAGCTTCGAGAGCTACGACCCCGACCGCGATCCGCAGATGCGGCCGACGCCCTTCCAGGCGTTCGTACGGACGCAGACCGGCTGCGACAAGTTCTGTGCCTTCTGCGTGGTGCCGCATGTCCGCGGCCCCGAGCAGGCCCGCGCACCAGCCACGATCGTCGCCGAGGCGCGGAAGCTCGTGGCCGAGGGCTGCCGGGAGATCACACTCATCGGCCAGACCGTCAACAGCTACCGCTTCACCGAAGGCGGCAAGACGACGCGGCTCGCCGATCTGCTCGTGCTGCTCGACGCGATCGACGGCCTCGACCGGATCAAGTTCGTGACCAACTACCCGCGCGACATGACCGACGACCTGATCGCGGCCGTCCGCGACCTGCCGACGGTGAGCCACTATCTGCATGTGCCGGCACAGCATGGCTGCGACGCCGTGCTCACCCGGATGAAACGCGGCTATTCGATCGGCGAATACATGGAGATGCTCGGCCGCCTGCGTGAGGCGATCCCGCACGCGGCCGTGACGAGCGACTTCATCGTCGGCTTCTGCGGCGAGACCGACGCCGAATTCCAAACCACGCTCGATCTCGTCCGCACCGCTGATTTCAAAAACAGCTTCATCTTCAAATACAGCCCGCGGCCCGGCACGAAGGCCTTCGACCGGCAGCCCGACGACGTGCCTGAGACGGTCAAGAAGGAACGCAACCAGGCGCTCCTCGAGGCCCAGGCGGCGGTGAGCCTCGCCGGTAATCTGCGGTTCATCGGCACGCGGCAGCAGGTGCTCGTGGAGGGCCTGTCGGTGCGTGAGGAACGGAGGCAGGGTGAACAGCCCGCATCCCTGGATGGAATCGCGCAGCTGACGGGACGGACGATGTGCGACCGGATCGTGGTCTTCGACGCGCCACAGCGGCTCGTCGGGCGGCTCGTCGATATCGACATCCAGGCGGCCGGGGCCTGGTCGCTGGCCGGCGACGTTGCCGACGGGCTCGCCGATGCGACGCCACTGGAGCACCTCTTCTCAGGCGGTGATGCCGCGGCTGCCCCGGACGTCTACGACATCGATCTGACAAAAAGCGTTCTTGGCCGACCGGCGTCCTCTGGACGATCTGACGCGACGGCATCTGACACGACGCCGACCGACGCGACTGCAGGAGCCTAGCCGTGCCGCCGGACTTCCCCGGTTCGATCGCGGAGATGGAACGGCTCCTCGACGAGCCCACCGCCGCGGCGGAGTGGGGGCGGCGTGCAGGACTCACGGATCCACGCCAGGCTCACCGCTCGCTGTGCGGGCTGGCCGCCCACGGGCTGACGCTCGATCTGATGGCGTTTCTCTGCGGTCGGCTGAGCGAACTCCTGCCAGCCGTGAGCGATCCCGATCGGGTGCTCGTCGCGGTCGAGCGACTCCTCGGTGCGGTCCGCAGCCCGCTCTCCACCGGCACGCTCTTCCAGCGTGATCCGAGGAGTCTGGAGATTCTGCTCAAGCTCTTCTCCGCCAGCCCCTATCTGGCAGACCTCGTGATCCTCGACCCTGAATCGTGGGAGCAAGTCCGCGTGGGCGAGGGACGGCCCGAGAGTCGCCAGAGCCTGGCCGCAGCGTTGGCCGCGGAGACGGCCCTGCTCACCGAGTCCGACTGCGTGATGCGGGCGCTGCGTCGGTTTAAACGTCGCGAGACGCTCCGCATCGCCTACGGCGACATCGTTGGCGGGCAGCGGCTGGAGACGGTGGTGACGCAGATTTCGTACGTCGCCGACTGCGTGGTGCGATCGGCGGTCGCAGCGGCCGTGTCGAGACTCGAAAAGCTGCGAGGCATCCCCCGCGGGCTGGCCGGGGAACACGCCACCATCACGGTGATCGCGATGGGCAAGCTCGGCGGCGTGGAGCTGAACTACTCCAGCGACATCGACCTCGTGTTCGTCTATTCGGCCGAAGGTCGCGTGGATGGTCCCAAGCCCTGCTCGAACGCCGAGTTCTTCGAGCGCGTGGTGCAGGAGACGGTGCGGCTGATCGTGGAACCAACCGACCTGGGGGCCGCCTACCGCGTTGATCTGCGGCTGCGGCCACACGGAGCGAATGGACCTGCGACGATGTCGCAGGAGGAGCTGCTCCAGTATTACGACCGTCATGGCCGCACCTGGGAGCGGCAGGCGTGGGTGAAGGCCCGCTGTATCGCCGGCGATGAGGCCCTCGGAGCGCGGGTGCTTGCCGAGATGGAGCCGTGGATCTACCGCCGCTGGCTGACGCGGGCCGACATCAGCGGCATCAAGGCGCTCAAGCGACGGATCGAACACCGGGCCGTCCGCGACGGGACGGATGATGCCGATATCAAAAACGGCCGGGGCGGGATTCGCGACATTGAGTTCACGATCCAATTCCTCCAGCTCCTGAGCGGGGGCGATGCGCCGCAGGTCCGCACCGGCACGACGATCGAGGCGATGCGGCGGCTCGTGGAGGCAGGCGGACTGACCGACCAGGAACGCGGCATTCTCGAACGCACCTACACCCTCCTACGGACCGTCGAGCATCGGCTTCAAATGCTCTACGATCGGCAGACGCATGCCGTGCCGCGGGATCCGATCGAATTCACCAGGCTGGCGGTCCGCATGGGCTACGGCACGGGCGAGGCGGCCGCCGATCGCCTGCGGCAGGAACTGGCCGAGGCGACGGGCGTGAATCGCCGCATCCTCGACCACCTGCTGCACGATGCGTTTCCGGAGGATGCTGAGCCCGAGCCGGAAGTGGACCTCGTGCTCGACCCGTCGCCGCCGGAGGCGTTTGTCCGCGAGGTGTTGTCGCAGTACGGTTTCCGCGACATCCCCGCCGCGCATCGGGCGATCGAAAGCCTTGGCAAGGAGCAGGTGCGGTTTCTTTCCACGCGACGGTGCCGGCATTTTCTGGCGGCGATCGCGAGCCGACTCCTGGCGGCCATCGCCACCACTCCCGACCCCGACGCCACGCTCGTGAACCTCGTCGCGGTCAGCGATTCCCTCGGCGGCAAGGGGGTGCTCTGGGAACTGTTCAGCTTCCATCCACCGTCACTGACGCTGACGGTGCGGCTCTGCTCATCGAGCCCCTTCCTCGCCAAACTGCTGGTGAGCAATCCGGGCATGATCGACGAACTGCTCGACAGCCTCGTGGTGCCAAGGCTGCCCAGGCCGGCCGAGCTCGACGCCGCCCTCACGGAACTCTGCAAGGGGGCGGTCGAGCTCGAGCCGATCATCCATGCCTTCAAGGCCTCGCAGCAGCTGCGGGTGGGGGTGCGCGACGTCCTCGGTCGGCAGAATGTCGCGGAGACGACCGCCGCGGTCTCGGCCATTCCGGAATCGATCCTGCGGGTCGTGATGGCCCGCGAGGAGGAGAGGCTGGTGGAGCGGCTCGGCGAGCCGATGGCGGGGCAGGGGGAGACCGTGGGCGTGCGGGCCGGGCCCGTCGTGCTGGCGATGGGCAAGTTCGGTGGCCGCGAGATGAACTACGCCAGCGACGTGGACCTCGTCTTTCTCTACGACCACGACGGCATCTCCTTCCACCGCCGCCGCACGCGGCGGAGTGTCGAGGGCACCACCAACGCTCACTTCTTCGCGGAGTTGGCGCAGCGGACGATGAAGGTGTTCAACACGTTCGGCCCCCACGGCCGGCTCTATGAAATGGATTCCCGGCTTCGCCCCAGCGGCCGCAGCGGGCCGGCGGCGGTGTCGCTCGATGACCTCGCCCGCTACTTCGCCGAGGACGGCCCGGCCGCCATCTGGGAGCGGCAGGCGCTGGTGAAGGCCAGGGTGGTCGTCGGCAGCCCCGCGGCGGCCGCCCGGGCCCTACGGATCGTCCATGCCGCCGCCTACGAGCGGGAGTGGACCGCGGCCGAGGTCGTCGAGATCCGCCGGATGCGGCACCGGATGGAGGAGGGCGCCCGGGCGACCAACCTCAAACGTGGTCCTGGCGGCGTGGTGGACATCGAGTTCATCGCACAGGTCCTGCAAGTTGTGCACGGCGGCCGCGAGCCCGCGGTCCGCACGCCCGAGACGCTCGTGGGCCTCGAGCGATTGCAGGCGGCGGGGCATCTCTCCAGCACTGAGTTTGCGTTTCTCGAACAGGCCTACCGAACGCTGCGCACGATCGAGGGGCATCTGCGGCTGCTCGACGCACCAGCCCGGCACGATTTCCCGTCGCTGCAGTCAGAGCAGAGGACGCTCGCCCATCTGCTCGGTTACGGCAGCCCGGAAGACCTCGTTGCGGAGGTGCAGTCGCTCACCTCCCGCACGCGGCGGCATTTCGACGTGGTGTTCGACCGTGTCGAGGCGTCGCTGGCGTAACGATCGCCTCGCTCCCCCGGAATCCCCCGGCTTGCGCCGGGGGCTTTTATCGGAATCCCCCGGCTTGCGCCGGGGGCTTTTATGTGGAGATGGGACGTGCGGTCGAATTCACTGCTACTTCGCGGCGCGGCGACGGGCGGCCCAGAGTTCCCAGGCCACGGGCAGCACCGACACGAGCACGATGCCGACCACCACCAGTTCGAAGTTCTTCTTCACGATCTCCAGCCCGCCGAAGAAATACCCGGCCAGCGTGCAGATCAGCACCCAGGCCAGTCCGCCGACGATGTTGTAATAGAGGAACTGCGAATAGTTCATCTTGCCGACGCCGGCAATGAAGGGGGCGAAGGTGCGGATGATCGGCACGAACCGGGCGAGCACGATCGTCTTGCCGCCATGCCGATCGTAGAACTCCTGCGTCTTGACGAGGTGCTCGTGTTTTAAAAACCAGGCATTGATTCGGAAGGCGCGGGGGCCGACGGCCCAGCCGATCCAATAGTTGATCGTGTCGCCGAGCACCGCGGCAATCGACAGCAGGATCAGCAGCAGGACGATGTTGAGCGAATCGGGGTGGAGCGCCGCCATCGCTCCCGCCGCGAAGAGCAGCGAATCGCCGGGCAGGAAGGGCGTGACCACGAGGCCGGTTTCGCAGAGGATGATCGCGAACAAGATCACGTAGGTCCACGGCCCCCAGACGTTGAGGATTTCGTGCAACTTCTCGTCGAGGTTCAGGAAAAGATCGAGAAACGGCTTCAGGGCTTCCATGGCGTGTCCGTCGCGGGGTGTGGTGTCGCGGTCCGATGCGTGCCGTTCACTCGAGTCGTGCAGCGGATCATAGTTCGCGCGACGGTGTTTGCAACGTGCGACGCAGCACCAGCCATGTGATGGCGACCGGCACCGCCAGCGATCCCATGAGCACCCACTGGAGCGAGTCGGCCTGCCGACCGAGGGCGCCGGCAAGGCTCCAGACCAGCGCGATGGCGAGGTTGCCGCTGCCGGCGGCGATGAGAAAGTCCCGCCAACTCATGCCGCTCGCACCGGCCATGAGGGCTGCCGCCTCCGCCACCAGTGGCAGGGGCCGGGTGAGGACGACCGCCAGCGGTCCAAAGCGGCGCTGCTGGCGGGCGAGCCGCTCCTGCTCAGCGAGCGTGAGGCTGGAGAGCGATGCGGCGCCCGCGGTGCGGCCGAGCCACCAGCCGAGCATCGCCCCTGCCGTCATGCCCAGCCAGGCACAGCCCGTGCCGATCACGACGCCGAGATGCGCGCCGCCGAGGGTGGCCACCATGCTCGAGGGCACCGGCAGCAGCAGGTCGGCGGCGAGCACGCCCACCTCGATCGCCGCCAGCACCTGAGGAGCGGGGGGCGGATCGAGCCAGCCGGCCACCGCATGATCGAGCCGCGTGCCGAAGGCGAGAAATGGCACCAGCGGCACGGCCACGGCCAGAAGTGCGAGCATCAGGATGAGGCGGAGGGGGCGGTGCATGACTGTGACGGCTGGCGAAAAGCCGTGGGCTCCCTTTCAGTCGCGATCGCCAGTGGACTCTGCCCGTGCCCGGGCCTGAGCGGCAATGTCGATCCCCACAAGGCTCGTCCACGCGGCGAGCAGCGACTGATAGATCCTGCCAGGTCGGCCGGTGCCGATGGCACGACCGTTGAAACGTGTGGCGGGCAGGATGCAGTTGGGCGTGCTCGTGAGCAGGATCTCATCGGCGTCGGCGAGGTCCTGCTCGGTCAGCGAGCGTGTGTTCCAGGTGATGGCCAGCGATTTCGCCAGACTCTCCGCACATCGCAGACTCACGCCCGCGAGCGCGTCTGCCGCCGGTGGCGCGAGGATTATGCCGTCACGCACGATCGCGATGTTGGCGGTCGAGGTCTCGCTGACGCGGCCGTCGAGATGGCAGACGACCGCCTTCGCTCCTGGTTCGACAGCGTGTGCCTCACGGTCGGCAAGAAAATAATGGAGGCGGCTGCGGACCTTGGCCTGCACCGGCCAACAGGCGTCGGGCACCTGCTTCACCGACACGCTCCGCAATGGAACACCGTGCTCGTAGGCATCAGCCCAGAGGCGAAACGCCAACGGAAAGGTGTGGATCACCGCCCGCGGGGTGCCTCTCATGCCACGATGCTGCGAGGGCTGGTCGCCGGGCGTGACGAAGATCACAAGCCCGAGATCGTCGTCCGGCTGACCGACGGCGTGATTGCAGGCCGCCAGATCGGCTGCCGCCGCAAACACCTCGGCCAGCGGTCGGCCGAGATCGATGCCGACGATCTGCAGCGATTCGTGCAGCCGCTCCTGGTGAGCGTCGGCCATGAAGAGTCGGCCGCGGAACGTTCGCAGTTGCTCGGTGACGGTGGCCCCCAGCACGAACCCGGCATCGCCAACGGGCAGCGCCAGCGAATGCCTGGAAATCAGCGAGCCATCCACCCAGGCCATTTCGCCCCGCGGCGGTGCCGACTGCGGGGCGGGGTCAGCGGGCGTTTTCATGCGGGCGATGCGGCTCACCACGAGACATTTCGGCTCCCCACGATGAAGTGGAGGATAGGGGATTTGAACCCCTGACCTTCTGGCTGCCAGCCAGACGCTCTCCCAATTGAGCTAATCCCCCATGGAACCTTTGCCACGCGGCCGCTGCTTGAGCGGGCCTGTGGCTCGTGCGATGGGGGAGCCGTGGCGGTATCGAACCGCCTTTAGAAAACTATCGCGATACGGCGGGCCTGTCAACGCGGCCCGCTGCCGCGGGGCGGCGGAGCCGCGGAAATACCACCAAAAATCCCGTGGGACACTGGCACTGGAGATTGGCGGGCGGGCGAATCAGACTGGGGGGCTTCCGGCCAGTGAGCGCTGAGTCACACGGTTGGTGGACCTCTCGTCCGACCCTCGCCTGCGCTTCGGGCTTGGATGGGCGGCCAAAACGCTTCAGGCTTGGATGGGCGGAAAATGTCGATGAACAACTCTTCCGATAGCAAGATGCCGTCACCCGCGACACAGGCTGCGGTCACGGTCGCGCTGGCCGTGTTGCTTCTGGGTTTGGTGCTCTCGATCGCCGGCAACACCGGCAGCGGATCGTCGGCGATCGTTCGCACGATCAAGAGTCGCCTGTTTGCGCCGTGGATGGTGCCTCCATGGCTCGACCTCGGCTTCGAGTATCGGCTCACGCATGGCAGCGACGAGGATGGCGACTTTCGAATCGAGGTGCGGCGGCAGGGCGATGGCAAGGCCGCGCCAGTGCGTCTCCCCGGCCGACTCACCGGTGAACGGGCTGCCCGGTGGCGGCGGCTCGCGCGGTCGATCGCGGTGGAAGATACCGATCGTGATGGCCTGCTGGCGGCGGCCTTTGGCCGCGGTATGTTCGACGAGGTAGGCGCCGAGGACGTGACTGTGCGTGTGCTGCGGACACCGCTGGTCGATCGCGGCGAGCCGCCGACAGCACCGGTACAGGCCTCGTCGGCCCGGGTTCGCATGGTGGGGGGCGAACTGCAGTTGATTCGCGCGGAGCCTCGTGGCGAGGTCGCGCCGCTCGTGCGTCCCGACATCAGCCGCGACCCGCGCGACGGTGGTACTGGAAACGCTGCGGAGGCCACGCGATGAATGCGAGGTCATCGGCCGTTGCTCGTTCCATATCAGGCCCTTCCAGCGCTGACGGCATTGCCGCGGTCGGCGATGCCTGGAACCGTTTCTGGTTCAGTCCCGCCGACAGCCGGCCGCTGGCGATCGTGCGGATCGCCAGCGCAGCCATCGCGCTTGCGCTCTGGTGGAGCTATGCCGCCGACCTTCAGGCGTGGTTTGGTCCCGCGGGCGTCCTGCCTGCCGACACCGTGCGAGAGTGGCGTTCGCCGTATGGGTTTTCGCTCTTCGATTGGGCGGCGACGTCCGCGACGCTGACCGCTTTCTTCGCCGCGACGGGCATGGTATTCGTCCTGCTGCTGGTCGGCTTCGCGACGCCCGTGGTCGCGCCACTTGCGGCCGTGCTCTGGGCGTCGCTGTTGCACCGCGGCCCGATGCTCGTGGGGCCAGCCGACGACTGCCTGTCGGTCCTGCTCTGGATCCTCGCCATCGGCCCGGCCGGAGAGCATTTTTCACTCGATCGCTGGTTCGCGAATCGCGCGGGCCGGCCCGCGCGGGCGGCAGGCTGGAGGGCCAGCATCTCGCAGGGTCTCATGAAAGTGTACGCCACGGCGATCACCGTCGCGGCTCTGCTCGCGCAGCTCAAGGGTGATGCCTGGTGGGATGGTCTGGCCGCGTGGTATCTGGCGACAGGGCCGCGGAGCGGGGCCGCCGGCCTGGTGCCACTGCTGGAGCGATCGGAATACCTCACGAACCTGCTCACGCACGGCGTCACCGCCTTCGAGATCATCTTCGCGATCGGCCTGTGGTGCGGGCCGACGCGGCAGTTCGTGGCCAGAGTCGGGCTGGTCGGATGGCCGCTCGTCGGCCTGTTGGCGGTCGAGCCGCTCTGGGGGCTGATGATGGCCCTGTTCGCGCTGCCGATCGCCATGCGCCGGTAGTGCGACCCGACAGGCGTGGTGGTTCGGGGACGCCTATGCCACGTCGCCGGGCGCACGTTTGGCGCAGCCGGCGGAACGCCATTTCTCCGGGAGGGCAAAGCTGCTACCCTCCTCGCCCCGCTTGCCAATGTGACAACTCCCACTGCGCCGGAGACGCCTGCTGATGAACGGCGTGCTGAGAACGATGACGTTTGATCCATGTGGCCGCCGGCCGATGCAGGCCTCTGCTCTCACGATGCTGTTGGCCGTGCTCGTGGGCTGCGGCACGACGAGGATGAGCGATTCAAAGCGGACCGCCACAGAGCAATTGCTCGTCTCACAGGCGATCGATCGGGCCGTGATGCGGATCGACGTCCGTCCGCTGGCGGGCAGGAAGGTGTTCCTCGAAACGGCGTTCATGGACGACGTCGAGGATGGCAAGTATCTCGAAAGCGCGCTGCGGCACCAGTTGATGGCCACCGGCTGTCTGCTGGCCAAGGATCGCGAGGCGGCCGACGTCGTGGTCGAGGCCCGCGCGGGAGCGGTTGGCACGGACCGAAGCTCGGTGCTGCTCGGAATTCCAGCGACGAGTGTCACGCTCAAGGGCAACGAAACCTCCACGCCGGAACTCGTGCTTGCCAAGCGATCGGAGCAACGCGGGGTGGCGAAGCTCAGCGTCTATGCCTATGAGCGGGAGAGCGGCCAGCCGGTCTGGCAGAGCGGCGAGGAGCACGTCGCCAGCCATGCCCGCGATCGCTGGCTTTTCGGAGCCGGGCCCTGGCAGGACGGAGAAATTCACGACGAGCCCGCGTTCGCGGGACGTGCCATTCACAAGCGCAATTCGAAAACTGTTTCCGATGCCGTATCGCAGGATCCAGCCGCGCTCGCGGGCATAGTTGACCTCTCGAAACCAAAAGTCTTCGCTGGTTTGCCCGCAGGAGGCGACGCGACGCCCCGCCCGCCCACCGCCATCGCCGACCAGCGGCCAATCGACCTACCGACCGTGCGGTGATGTGGAGCTTGTGCGGGTCGCAGGTGATCCGCATGCGTGGTGGTACGGGGATGCCCATGCCCCGTCGCCGGACGTTCGCTACGGGCATCCTGCCCTTCGCTCTCTCGATGCTGACTGCGCTCCGGCATCCCGCCTGCGCTTGTCAGCAACGCCGGCTCTCGGGGCATAGGCATCCCCTTTCCGTATTGGCGCTCAGGAAGTTCGGGCCGGGCGGAGCTCGCGTGTGAGTTTCGTTCAGCCGCCGCCCGCGAGCAGCCGGCGGAACTCGTTCTCGTCGATCACCTTCACGCCGAGTTTTTCAGCTTTCTCCAGCTTGCTGCCCGCCTCCTCGCCGGCCAGGACATAGTCGGTCTTCTTCGACACGCTGCCTGATGCACGCCCTCCCGCCTTGCGGATCGCCTCCTCCGCCTCCTGCCTGGAGAAGCCGGAGAGCGTGCCCGTCACCACGAGCGTCTTGCCCGTGAGCGGCCCCTCGCCAACCCGCTCCGACTCCGGCACATCAAGGGCCACACCCGCCCGCTCCAGACCATGCAGCACCCGTTTTCCGTAGCTGCTCGCCAGCCACTCGTGCACGCTGGCCGCGATCACCGGTCCGATGTCCTCCACGGCGGAGAGTTCATCGATGCTTGCCGAGCGGAGCTGGTCGAGCGATGGAAACCGTCGGCAGAGCAGGGAGGCCACCCGCGGGCCGACGTGACGGATGCCAAGCGCGTTGAGCACGCGGACGAGCCCGCGGCTGCGGCTGGCGGCGATCTGCTCGACGAGTGACTGTGCCGATTTCTCGCCCATTCGTTCGAGCGGCTCGAGCTGGGCCGCGGTCAGTGCGTAGAGATCGGCGTAGTCTTTTACGAGGCCCGTGGCAACGAGCTGCTCGACGAGCTTGTCGCCAAGCCCCTCGATGTCCATCGCGCCACGCGATGCGAAGAACTTGAGCCGCTCGCGGCATCGTGCGGGGCAGTCAACGTTGGGGCAGCGGATATAGACGCCCTCGGGATCACGCTCCAGTGCCGCGCCGCATTCGGGGCACTCGGTGGGCGGCGACCAGGGCTCGAGCTCGTGCGTCCGCAGGTGTTTTTCGACGCGGACGACGTGAGGGATCACTTTGCCCGCCTTCTCGACCACAAGCACGTCCCCCACGCGGACGTCCTTCCGCGCCACCTCATCGGCGTTGTGCAGACTCGCCCGGCGGACGATCGTGCCGGCAAGCTCCACCGGCTCGAGATCGGCCACCGGCGTCACCGTGCCGCCACGGCCGACTTGCACGCGGATGCCCGCCAGCTTCGTCGTGGCCTCGAACTTCTCAAACTTCCAGGCGATCGCCCAGCGGGGGCTTTTTGCTGTCGTGCCGAGTCGGCGTTGTTGATCAAAGCGGTTCACCTTCACGACGAAGCCGTCCACCTCGAAGTCGAGTGAGTGCAGCTCCTCGATCAGCGATGTGCCGTGTTCGACGAGTGCATCGAGCGAGGCAAACGCACGCGTCCGTGGTGCAACTGGCAGGCCTGCCTGCTGCGCCCATTCGTGCAGTTCCGATTGCGATGCCGCGCCGAGTCCGGTCGCATCACCCACCCCGTGGCAGAAAAATCGCAGCGGCCGACCGGCACACTCCCGCGGATCGAGCAGCCGGATGCTGCCGGCGGCCACGTTCCGCGTGTTGGCGAAGGGAGCGAGTCCCGCCTCCGCCTGCTGCTGGTTGAGGGTGACGAGGTCGCAATTCGTCATGTAGACCTCGCCGCGAACCTCGATTCGCTCAGGCGGGCTGTCGATGGCCAGCCGCAGCGGCACGCCGTGGATCGTGCGGACGTTGTGTGTGATGTCGTCGCCGACGGTGCCGTTGCCGCGGGTGGCGCCCAGCACGAGGAGTCCGTGCTCGTAGG
This sequence comes from Planctomycetaceae bacterium, assembly GCA_947459185.1. Classification (GTDB taxonomy): domain Bacteria; phylum Planctomycetota; class Planctomycetia; order Pirellulales; family UBA1268; genus CAMCQY01. The sequence continues at coordinate 17,625 of CANHCU010000018.1, forward strand.
TGAGCGAGACGGCCACTCCGTCGATCTTCAGTTCCAGCACCCATTCGATCGCTTCGTCACCCGACTCGTGCAGGAGCTTCTCGACGCGGCGGCCCCAGCTGACGAGATCGGCGGCGCTGTAGGTGTTGTCGATCGACAGCATCGGCAGCCGATGCCGCACCGACTCGAGTTCTGGCACCGGCTCGTCGCCGACCCGTTGTGTCGGGCTGTCGGCCACGACGAGTTCAGGATGTCGCTCCTCGAACTCGCGGAGTTCCGCCAGCAGGCGGTCGTAGTCACGGTCGCTGATCTCTGGCGCCGCCTCGACGTAATACTTCCGGTCGTGATGCCGGATCTGCTCTCGGAGGCGTTCGATCTGTCGGGCGGCCGACGCGGTCACGGTCGTTCCGTCCCTGCGGCATCGTGGTCACGGTTGCGTTTGGCCGTCGACTCCTGCTCGCGCTCCCGCTTCTGCCGCTCCCCTTCGAAATGATCGATGGCCACGGCGCCGACCGTCGCGATAGCGAGCACGGCGATCTGGCCCGCCAGGAGCGTGATGCCATGGCGGTCCATCACTTGCTCAAGGGCATGCGGTGCGGTGGAAAGACTCTCACGCCGCACGCCCCGGAGCACGAACAGGCAGTAGCTCGACGCCGTGATCGTAAACAGAAACCCCACGATGCCGAGGATCGCGTAGAACGGATTGGGGCGTGGGCGTGGCATGGGTGCTCCGTATTCAGCCTTTCGGCGTGGTGGATCTCAGAGACGTGCTTCGGGCGGGCGGTCAGTGCGACCGGGCTGTGCCATAGCGATCGGCGAGGAAGTTGACGATCGGCTCTGGGCCGGAGACGAAGGCCCGGCCGTTGGCCACCGGCACGCCGGCGGGCAGATCGCCCTGCGGGAGGACGAGCACCGGGCACGACTGGTTTTCCTCACCGACCATCGCCACCACCTCGGGCCGGGGTCGCGGGACATCGACCAGTCTGACGTCGAGTGCCTCGACGAGCTTTGGATAGTAGTAGAGGAGGCCGGCGATGGTGGCGCACTCCGGGCAATACAAGCCGCCCGTGCCATGCTTGGACTCGGGGAATCCGGCGCGGAGGAGGAACAGGATCGGCTTGGCAGTCGTGGTCATGGAGTGACTCTTGGAGGCTGTGGTGGATGGTCGAACAATGGCCAGAGATGGATGGCACCGCGGACGGTGCTCCCGCAGTGAAGGCCTGATCATGTAAGATAACGCCTCGCGACCGCCCCGGGAAAATGGAAGCATGCCCCCCGACTTTTCCGGCATTCCCGCCGAACGGCTCGCCGCCCTCATTGTGCGGGCTCCCAAGGCGGAGCTTCATGTGCACATCGAGGGCACGCTCGAGCCGGAACTCGCCTTCGAGATCGGCCGCCGCAATGGCATCGTGTTGCCCTACGATTCGCCAGAGTCGCTGCGACAGGCGTTTGCCTTCACCGACCTGCAGAGCTTTCTCGACGTCTACTACGCCGCCGCGGCGGTACTCCGCACGGAAGATGATTTTCACGACCTGACATGGGCCTATCTCCAACGGGCCCATGCCGACAACGTGGTCCGCGCGGAGATCTTCTTCGATCCACAGACGCACACCGCGAGGGGCGTGCCCTTCGAGACGGTGGTCGGCGGCATGTCGCGGGCGATTGGGCGGGCGCGGGAGGAACTGGGCATCTCGGCCGCACTGATCATGTGCTTCCTGCGGCACCTGACAGAGCGGGAAGCCTTCGAGACGCTCGAACGGGCCGAGCCTTTCCGCGAGCATCTGCTCGGCGTCGGACTCGATTCCGGCGAACGGGGCAATCCGCCGGAGAAGTTTGCCAGGGTGTTCGACCGCTGCCGCAGGCTCGGCCTCCACGCCGTCGCCCATGCGGGCGAAGAGGGACCGCCCGCCTCGATCACGGCAGCCCTTGATGCCCTCGGTGCGGAGCGGGTCGATCACGGCGTGCGATGCCTTGAGGATCAGAGCGTGGTCGCCCGGATGGTGCGGGAGCGTATTCCGCTGACGGTCTGCCCGCTCTCCAACGTGAAGCTCCGCGTATTCGACACGCTCGCCCACCACACCCTGCCGAAGTTACTCGCTGCGGGCCTACGGGCGAGCGTGCATTCCGATGATCCCGCCTACTTCGGCGGCTATGTCAACGAGAATCTCCGCCAGTCGTTTGCGTGCCTGCCGCTCATGGCCGCCGATGCCTACACCCTCCTGCGGAACAGCCTCGAATCGAGTTTCCAGCCGGCGGCCGAGCAGGCCCGGAACATTGAGCGGCTCGATGAGTTGTTTGAAAATTGGGGACGGTAGTAGGAGTGTTCGCCCCGGAACGTGCTTGGGAGCGGATTCCCTTGCGTGCGCTTCGGGCTTGGATGGCAGAGCGGTTGCGTGGCTCATTCCCATGCAAGCCCGAAGCGCAAGCGAGAGGAATCCGCATGGCATTCTTGTACCGCTGGCCGTATTCCCTTGCTTGCGCTACGGGCTTGGATGGATGCCCTAGGCCGTGATCCGATGGCCGTGGAACGCGAGGCTTTCGCAAGCGGCCACCACGCGGTCAACGTCGATCCCCGCCATCGCGAGCGTGTCGGTTTTGCGATCGTCCCACTTTGGCCGCAGCGAGGCCGGCGGTTCGACGGTGGCATGGATCCGGCCGTAGGGGCCGTTGCGATCGGCGGGCACCGGGCCGAAGAGGCCGACACAGGGCGTGCCTACCGCCGCGGCGAGGTGCAGCGGTCCGGTGTCGCCCGAGACGAACAGCCGCGCGAGGCGGCAGAGGGCGCCGAGGTCCTGAAGCGAGGTCTGCGGCGCGACAACCGTTGCCTGCGGCGCGGCCGCGGCGATTCGCTCGGCACTGCCCCGCTCCCGGTCGCCACCCCAGACAATGATGGATGTCAGCCCGTGGCGCTCGTAGAGACAGCGGGCCGCCGCAGCGAACCGTTCCTCCGGCCAGATCTTCGACGCCCATCCCGCGCCGGGATTGATAACGACCGGCGCCGACGCCAGCCGCAGCGTGCCGAGCCACTCCTCCATGCGGTGGCGGCTCACGGGCCAGTCGGGCATGTCGAAGGCGGGCGTCGCCTCATGCACGCCCAGTCGCTCGAGCAGGTCGCAATTGCGATCCACGACGTGCGCGGCCGTCGAGGGCACGGCGGAGTTGTAGGCCAGCCACGCTGCCTCACGCGACTCCGGCCGCGCGTGGCCGATCCGCAGGGCGGCGCCAGAGAGCCAGGTGGGCACGGCGCTCTTGAGCAGCCCCTGCATGTCGATCGCGACGTCGGCGTGGAAGTCGAGCAGTTGACGACGGAGCGACCGCACCGCCTTCCAGGACTTCATCCAGCCGCGCGGCAGGCGAAAGAGGTGATCGATGGCGGGATGGCCGGCGAGCACGTCGGCGGCGCGGCCTTCGACCACCCAGCCGATCCGAGTGGTGGGAAACGCCCGCTTGAGCGCCACCGCGGCGGGTATGCCGTGGAGCACGTCGCCGATGGCGGAGAGCTTGACGAGAACGATCGCGCGTGGGGCATCCATGCCTCGCACTCCGTGGAGGAAAACGCTGTCGAAGCCCGAAAGTTCACCCTACCCGGGGTTTTCGGGCAAGCCCAGTTTGGCTGTCGTCCGCTGCCCCGGCCGAGGGCTGGTCGGTTGGAGGGACGGAACCTAGCCTTAGTGCATCGCTTCCCCCGGCGTTCCCGCCGGCTCCACCACGGTCTCTCTGCATGACACACGGCCACGAAACGGCGGTGCACCCGGACTTTCGCGATATCGATGTCGCCGGCTTCTGCGGCGCCATCGACCGGCTGAAGGCCGAGGCTCATGCGAACGTCGGGCCTGCCGACCTGGCCCACCTGCGACGGATCGAGGCCTATGGCCGCGTGGCCACGCTCTTCGGTTATGCCACGGCCTGGATCATGCCGAATCCGCTCTCCGCGTTCCTGCTCAGCCTCGGGCAGTTCACTCGCTGGCTGCTCGCGCATCACATCCTGCATCGCGGCTACGATCGCGTTCCAAACGTCCCCCGTCGCTACACAAGCCGGGTCTTCGCACGAGGCTGGCGGCGGTACATCGACTGGTTCGACTGGCTGCTGCCCGAAGCCTGGGATTACGAACACAACACGCTCCATCACTATCACACCGGCGAGGACGGCGATCCCGACGTCGCAGAGCGACACCTGGAGTTCCTCCGCCGCATGCGGATACCGGTGGTTCTCAAATACGCACTCGTCGCGATCGTGGCCTGCACCTGGAAGATCATCTACTACGCGCCAAATTCGCTCGGCGTCATGCACCCGGTCGGTGGCAGGCGACCGCGAAAGGAGTCGATTGCCGTGCTCACGGTGGGCAGCGTTCTCGACTTCCGGCGGCCGGCCGTGCGGCGGCTCTGGCTGCAGTGCTACGCCCCCTACGCCGGCTGGCACTTCGTGATCGTGCCGCTCCTCTTTCTGCCGCTCGGCACGGCCGCGGTGCTCGCGGTGTTGATCAACAAACTGCTCGCCGAGGCGATCACCAATGCCCACGCCTTCCTCGTGATCGGCCCCAATCACACCGCCGACGACCTCTACCGCTTTCGCTTCCACTATGGAGGGAAGGAGGAGTTTTACGTGACCTCGGTGCTGGGCTCGGCCAACTACCAGTGCGGCCCGGAACTGGTCGATTACATGAGCATCTGGCTTAACTACCAGATCGAGCACCACCTCGTCCCCGATCTGCCAATGCGGCAGTATGGCCTGATCCAGCCCCGCGTGAAGGCGTTGTGCCTGGAGCACGGCCTGCCCTACCGGCAGGAGAGCGTGTTCCGACGCTTCGGCAGGATGCTCGACATCTGCGTGGGGAAGACCAGCATGCGGCAGCTCGAAGCGTTTCCCGCGGTCGCCGCAGCGAGTGCAGGCCACTCCGTCACTCGATCATCTCGATATCAGACAGCAGCCACGAGCGGTTGAAGTAGGGCTGGGTCGGGCCGTAGAGCCGGAAGTAGCTGAACCAGCCTTTGCCCGAGACTGTCTTGATCCAGTTGCTCTCAGGCATGCCGGCGGGGGCCGCGGGGCCAAACGTGAGGTCGACCGATCCATCGGGATTGGTGACGATGGCGTCACGCGATGAACGATCGGGCGAAACGCCCGTCTTCACGAAGCAGCGGGTCTCGTTGTCGTACACGGTGACCGACCAGAACTGCGCCACTGGAACGTCCTTCGGAACCCTGAGGCGATAGGTCTTCCCGCCATCGAGCCAGCGGTCCTGGCTGTCCTTCGCGGCCTCGAGGTAGACCTGCCCGACGCCGACGGCGCGGCCCATCATGCCGACCGAGACGCCGACGGCTTCGTAGAACCAGCTCGTGCGCTCGTCCAACTGCGTGTGATGAGGAGCTTCCTGATTGGTCTCCTTGAGAAACAGCGAAATCTCCCAGTTTTTGCCCGGCCAGACTTTCGCCCCCTCGAACCGCTTCTTGTAGGCGATGGCGCGGGCCATCACCTCTCCGGTCTGCGCGGCGTCGATGAGAATCTGCTTCTGCCGCTCGGTCGGGGCGAACGGCTTGCCCTTCTCGATGCCCAGCGGCTGGAGCATCCCCATCATCATCCGGTCACGCTCGTGGACCGGTTCTTCCTGAATGACCTTCGCGAGGCCCTTCCAATAGGCGAGGCCGCGTGGTTGTTCTCCGCTCCACGCGCGGCCCGCCGGCGAGACGTGTCGTGTCGGGGCTGGGTTTTCTCGCTGGCTGTAGGGATAGATTTTCAATCCGTCGATGAGCAGCCTGGCTTTGGCCGGATCGGGATCAAGCACACGGTGGGCGGAAAAGACGTTGACCGTGGGCGAACGGAAGACGGCATAGCCCTCCGGCTTCATGCCAGGGTCATCGGGGCCGAGGATCAGATACTTTCCACCCGCGCCCTTGTCGGGGCCGGTCTGGCCGGAATCGGTGATGGGCCGCTGCCAGAAATCGGTGAAGCCGCCCGCCGTTGGGCCGGCGGGCACTTCGAACACCAGCGGGCCGGTCTCCTTCAGATTGGGAAACGCCATGATGTAGGGGGTCGTGGCGTTGGCCGTGAGGAGGCCGCGCTTGTCCTGAAAGGTGAGGTAGTCGACGTAGTCGAGCTTGCCGGCGCCAAACTTACTGAGGTGCTCGCTCTGCCACTGCTCCATCGCCATCAGCGGCAGGGCCCAGAGGTAGGCCTGGCAGGCCCGCTGAAAGTCGATGTCGTCGAAGACTTTCGAGACGGTGGCATCGGTGGGGTAGCCGTTCTCCAGTTCGAGCGGACCGAGCCTCGATGCGACGCTTCCGGTGGTGGGGAGGAACTGCCCGTGGGCCGCAGGGAACGTCAGGCCGCTGATGAGCGCGACGGTGAGAACGAATCCTTTGGACATGGTCATGATCGGTTTCTCCTGGCAGCGTTGTTTGAAAACCATCGTGGCACGGTCATTGCGCCTTCTCGATGTCGCCGGGCTTCCAGCTCTTGTCGATGGCCGCTGCGGTCGGGCCGTAGAGCCGGAGGACGACGAAGTAGCCCCTGCCATGCACCGTCGCGAGCCAATTGCCAGCCTTGCCGGCTGGCGCCGTGGGGCCGAAATAAAGGTCCGTGCTGCCGTCGGCGCTCTGCGCCGGCATGTCACGCGAGCCGAGCGACGGGAATGGCTGGCCGTTGGCGAGCCCCGAGCCATTTTCGGCCTCGTAGAGCGTGACTGACCAGAAGTTGGCGGCCGGAATGTCGCGCGGAAGACGGAGACGGTAGCTGCTGCCTCCCGACAGGTTCGCACCGCTGCCGTCGACGAAGGCGATCATGTATTTGGCGCCGCGGCCGGGCGTCTGTGACAGCATGCCCGGACTGACCGAATAGTAGTTGGTGAAAAACCAGATCCGGGCGTCGAGATCGAGATAGCCCCCAGCCACCCTGCGCCAGCCGAGGTCGAAAGGCCCGCCGAGATTCTCCGGGGTGGCGTCGGCCATCGGATTGATCCACCGGCGGTCGGGATAGATCCGCAGAGAGCGACCGGCGACCACATCCTCGAAGCCGACGACGCGGCTCATCTTGTAGGCCGTCTTCGCGGCGTGATCGAGGATCGCCCGTGTCTTTGCGTCGGGCTCGAAAGGCTTACCCTTGGCAATGCCGATCGATGCGAGCATGCCGAGCCCATCGGAGTCGGCAAGGCTGGTGCCCTCGCCCTCCACTCGTTTCTTGAGTTCGTCGAAGGCGTTGCCATCGCGGATCGGCAGCATGTCGACCGGCACGCCGGATGCATCGGGAAACTGCATCGGCCTGGCGGTTTCCTTACCGTTGAGCGGATAGATCTTCGACTGCTCGATGAGTGCGACGGCCGGCGCAAGGTTCTTCGGGTCTTGATAGAACGCGCGCAGGAAGACGAACACGGTGTTGGTCGGCGACCGGTAGACGAAATAGCCTTCCGGCGCTGCGTCCTTGAAGCCGGGGGGCAGCAGCAGAAACTTTCCACCCTTGCCGGCATCTGGTCCCGGCAGGCCGACGTCTCCGAAGAACCTCCCGCCATCGACCGGGATCGGCCGCTGCCAGGCATCGAGCAGGATGCCCTGGAGGTTGGGCGGCGCCTCGAATACGAGCGGGCCGTCTGTGCCGAGATCGACATAGCCCATGGCATAGATGACATCGGAGTTGGGGGTTGTCACCAGCGTCTTGGCGTCGAGGCGTTTCTTCCAGACCGGCAAGACGTTGTAGCCAGCGCCGAAGACCTTTTCCGAGCCAACCTTCATGCCGAGCGTGTTGACGAGCGGCAGGGCCCAGAGATAGGCCTGCGTCGCTCGCTGGAACAGCAGTTCGTCGCGCAGCGTCTGCGCGGTCTCGGGCGTGGGCCGGTTCTCCGCGAATGGGAGGCTGCTCAAGGCCTCGAAGCGGGTGAGCTGCGCCGATGCCGACCCGGCGGGCAGGAGGAGGCCAGCGATCGCGGCCGAGATGAGCATGTGAGTGCGCGTGGTTTTCATCAACGACTCCAAGAACAAATTTTACGGGATGCCGATGCCGGCCAGTTCGCACATCACGGCGGATGTGACCGACTGCGGGCAGCTCCACACCAGAAAAAACATCGACTCGCGAACGAGCCGCTCGGCGGAATGGCCCGTCACGAAGCCCGCCCCCTTCGAGGCGGTCAGCGCCGCCTGCGCGGCCCGCACGACGAGGCCATTGGCGTGGGCCCGCAGCCGATCGCGGTCAGCCGGTTCAATGCCCCCCTCCGCGGCCGCGTCGAGCTGCCGCCAGAGGTCGTCCACCTCCGCCCGCAGGCCGGCGGCCACCGGCTCGAGCGCCGGCCGCCCGCGGGCCTCCTCGTCGAGGATAGCGATGGCCGCTCGCGTGGAGCCCACTGCCAGCGCCGTGGTTGCGAGGCCGCCGGTCCGCACGCCGGCCTCGGCCGGCACGATGACGTCTGCCGGCTCGACCTGCTCAAAAGACACGCTCGACGTTCGGCTCCCGGACAGGGCGAGCATCTGCATGGGTGGCGCGATATCGAGGCCGACGGCGTCGGTGGCCACCACGAAGAAGAACTGTTCGCCGGTCTCGGTGAGGGCACCGGTGACGATCGTGTCGCTTGAGTCGGCGCCGGTAACCCAGGGACAGAGGCCCGTGAGCCGCCAGGTGCCGTTGCTGCGGGCTGCAACCAGCGCCGGCGTGCCCAGGTGGCGGCGGCTCGTCGAGAGCTGCGATATGCCCACCGTGGTCGACGTGTCGCCACGGGCCAGGGCAGGCAGCCGGGCCGATCGCAGGGCTGGCTCGCCCCCCGCGATGATCCGGCAGGCACTGGCCCACTGGGTGAGGGCAAGCGCGGTCGTCAGACAGCGGGCCGAGAGTGCGGCAAGCATTTCGAGGACCGCGGGCTCCGTGGCGGCCGTGCCGCCGCAGTCGGCGGGGATGAATCCCGCCAACGCCCCCGACCGGGCCAGCGATGCGAAGGCCCCGCTCCGCCACGGCCCGATATCGGCAGTCTCCTGCGCGAGGCCGGCCAACGTTTCGCAGAGGGCCGAGCGTGCGACGGGGTCGGGGTGGCGACAGCCGGGAGTGAACATGCCGCCATTATGCAGGGCGGGGGTCGAATGAAAATCGCCGCTCGCTATACTGCGGCTCCTTCTGGCAGGTTCTCCCCCTCCATCTCCACTTCACGTCCGGAGCCACACCATGAGCCAGGCCGAAGAATCCCGCGCTACAAGTGCAGCCAGAGGCAGCGTCCCCGCGAACGGCAGTGCCAGCCTTGGCCTCCACTCCCCCCCACGGCTCGACGAGCTTTCGCCTGAAAAGCTCTACGAGAAGTGCATGGCGCTGGCCCGCAACCTCTGGTGGAGCTGGCATCCGGAAGTGACCAATCTGTTCCGGGAGCTCGATCCGATCCGGTGGCGGCAGCTCGACCACAACCCGATCGCGCTGCTGGCGGAGTTCACGCCCGAGCGTCTGGAGGCCCGCGCCGCGGAACTCGTGCTCTACAGCCGGATCAATCAGGCGTACCGCCGGCTCAAGGAATACATGGCCGGCGATTCGACCTGGAGCAACGTCCATGCCGGAGTGCTCGGCTCGAAGCCGGTGGTCTATTTCTCAGCCGAGTTCGGCATCCATGAATCGGTGCCGATCTATTCGGGCGGCCTGGGCGTGCTCTCTGGCGACCACATCAAGAGCGCCAGCGGCCTGGGCATCCCGCTGATCGCGGTGGGCCTGTTCTACGACCAGGGCTACTTCAAGCAGCAGCTCGACATCGACGGCTACCAGCACGAGGAATACCTGCAGTCGCGAACCGAGGCGTTACCGATCGAGCCCGCGCTCGGGGCCGATGGCAAGCCGATCACCGTGCAGATCGACACGCGGTCGGGCCCGATCTTCGCCAAGGTCTGGAAGATGGCGGTGGGCCGCATCAACCTGTTCCTGCTTGACTCCGACGTCGAAGTGAACAACCCCGAGGATCGCGAACTGACGAGCCGTCTCTACGGCGGGGATTCCCGTCTGCGGATTCGGCAGGAACTCGTGCTCGGAGTCGGCGGCGTGCGGGCGATCCGGGCGATGGGGATCGTGCCCGGCGTCTACCATCTCAACGAAGGGCACTCTGTCTTCGCCACGCTGGAGGCAGTCCGTGGACGGATGGAACGCGACGGCTACTCCTTCGACGACGCGGTCCGCCGGGTGGCCCGCCAGACCGTGTTCACGACGCACACGCCCGTGCCCGCCGGCCATGACCGTTTTGACGGCGGCCTGATCGAGGAATACCTCGGCCCGATGCGGGACTCACTTGGGATTTCTCACGACCAGCTGATGGGAATGGGACGGGTCGATCCCAATAACCACAGCGAGCCGTTCTGCATGACGGTGCTGGGGCTGAAGATGTCGCGGCGGGCGAATGCCGTCAGCGCGTTGCATGGGCACGTGAGCCGCAAGATGTGGTCGGGCCTGTGGCCGTGGCGGGTCGAGGAAGAGGTGCCGATCGGCCACATCACCAACGGCGTGCACGTGCCGAGTTGGCTCTCCTGGCAGATGCTGCAACTCTACGACCGCATCTTCCCTGCGAACTGGTTTCGACGCATGGGAGAGCCCGACGTCTGGCAGAAGATTCACGAGTGCGATCCGGGCGAACTGTGGGAGACACACTACGCCCTCAAGAACCTGCTGCTGCAGTTCGTACGGCGGCGGCTGGCGCGGCAGTGCCGCCGACGCGGCGAGTCCGACGAGGCGGTTGAGGCAGCACGCGCGGTGCTCGACCCCAACATTCTCACGATCGGATTCGCGCGGCGGTTCGCCACCTACAAGCGGGCCGATCTCGTGCTCGCAGACCTCGATCGGCTGCATGGGTTGATCAGCAATCCCGACCGTCCGATTCAGATCATCTACGCGGGCAAGTCGCATCCGGCGGACGAGCCCGGCAAGGCGTTGATTCGCAAGATCGCCAACCTGCGGAACGACAGTCGGTTCGCAGGCCGCGTCGTCTTCATCGAAGACTACGACATCAACGTCTGCCGGCACTTGATTCAGGGTGTGGACGTGTGGCTCAACAACCCGCGGCGGCCGCTCGAGGCCTCGGGCACCAGCGGCCAAAAGGTGGTCTATAACGGCGGGCTCAACTGCTCCATCCTCGACGGCTGGTGGGCGGAGGCTTTTGACGGCCGCAACGGCTTCGCCATCGGCCGCGGCGAGACGCACGCCAATGACGAGATCACCGACCGCCGCGATGGCGAAGCGCTCTACAAAGTGCTGGAAGGGGAGGTGATCCCGCTCTTCTACGATCGCGACAGCGACGGCCTGCCGCGGGCGTGGATCAGAATGATGATGAACTCGATCAGTTCACTGGCCTGGCGGTTCAGTGCGCACCGAATGGTGATGGACTACGCCCGGATGTGCTACGTGCCGGCCGCCGGCGGCGTGTCGTGCGACATGCACAGCCGGTAGTGTTCGGGGCTGCCCGTGCCCCGTCGCCGGACATTCGCTACGTCGACCAATCCGCCGAGACGGATCGGTGCCCGCTGTCCTTCGCTCACTCGATGCTGACTGCGCGCCGGCATCCTGCCTGCGCTTGTCAGCAACGCCGGCTCTCGTGGCACGGGCAGCCCCTCACCGCATAGTCGAATCGCGTGTCATCGCTCCGCCGAGCGGAGCGTGCGGAGGCTGGCGATGGCCGTGTCGAGTTCGGTGACGAGACGGTCGAGGGCCTCATTCGAGTAGCTGGCCTGGTCGGCGGCGTTCCGCAGGGATGTCGACCAGTCCACCCGCCGGCCGGGAGGCATGTCCTCGACGGCGAAGGCCCGCTTGGTGGGAAGTCCGAAGGTGAAGCGTTGGCCATCCACGTGGATGGGCCGCTCTTCGCGGGTGCCACCCTCGATGATTCGCAGCGGCTCATCGACGGGCTCGAGGCTGCCATCTTCGGCGGCCGACACGAGCCAGGCGCAGGTGGAGCAGGTGCCCGATTGCGGGTCGATCCGCACCAGGTGCCGGACGATGAGATCCTCGTGGTCGTCGTCGCGCAGCATCAGCGAGGGAGCGTCAAACACGACTGCCGTGTCGTGACTCCCCACACAGGCGATCTCGCCGAGGCTCTTCTGCTTGGCGTTCAACACCTGCCGGCCCAGAAAGTCGAGCGACAGTCCCGCCATGGTGGCATCGGGGGCGACCACGGTCAGTCGATCGTTCACCCGCATGCAGTGACCGATGCCGACCTCGATGAGTTCGTGCCTGGGAGCGGTCCCTTCGGCGACCGAGGTCTCCACGGGCCGCACGGTGGCGAGGATCGCGAACGTGATCTCGGTCACCGCTGCCTTGATCGACTCGGAGACATCGGCGATGTCGCCGCTGGTGAACCGCGGCGTGGCGAGGAGCACGATCCTGTTCCAGCGGTCGCGGTCGGGATCGTCCACCACCGTGCCGGCCTCGATGACCGTGATCGGTCTGGGAACGAGTGGCTTTTCATCCGCAGCAGCGGCGGCAAAGGGAGCGAGGCAGGCGAGCGTGATCACCACCATGCGCAGCCATTCGGCGGCCCGACCTACGGGCTGGCGGAGGCACGATGGATGATCTCCGAATCCGACCATGGCGCCGCTCCTCTGGCCCGCGTCTCCCGCGGGGGCGGGATCATGGGGAGAGTGCGGCGTCGAATCAAGAGCGATGGGGCGGCGGATGCGAAAGCGAAAGCGGGCCGCTTTTTCGCCGTTTCGCTATTTCGCCGGGGCAGCCTGGGTCCGCGAAAATTCGAGCTCGGCCCGCCAGCGTTCCACACGCCGGGCCGTCTCACCCTGCTGGGTTTTCGCCGCGGCGGCCTGCTCCTCGGCCTCTTCGAGAGCCTTGCGGGCAGCAGCCACCTGCGATTCCGCGACCTGCATGGCGTCGGCGGCAGCCTTGGCCTTCTCCGCGGCGGACTGCCCGACCGCAGCAGCGTCGGCGAGCACCTTTTCGGCGAGTTGCAGTCGCTTGGCCAAGGGAGGCGGATTGGTGTCGAGCGTGCCGGCCTGCGAGGCATCGGCGGTGGTGAACGCCGTCACCGCGCCGCTCCAATCGCCCGCGAAGATTCGAGAACTATCCGAGGTCACGGCGACCCGCGTGCCGATGTCGGCGAGCGGAGCTGTCTCCCGCTCCAGCGGCCCGTCGGCTTTCCAGAGCTTCACCCTCCGGTCGCGGCCGGTGGTGACCAGCCGCCCGTCGGGTAGCCACGCCACACCCTCCGCACCGCCTGCGTGGGCCTGCCAAGTCTTCAGCTGCGTCGATTCCTTCGGATTCCAGAGCCGGAGCGATCCGTCCTCCGACACGGTCGCCAGCACGCCGCCATCGGGCCGCCAGGCCATGGCGGTGATCGCCGCCGTGTGGCCCTTGAGCGTGCCATGCTCGCGGCCCCCACGCGGCTCCCAGAGAAACAGGTTGCCGGCGCGATCGCCCGTGGCCAGCAGCTCTCCCTGACGTGATGATTGCGGGGAGAACTCAATCGCCGTCACCCAGTCGGTGTGTTTGCGAAGCTCGCTCTCGACCCCACCGTCGGCGGTCGTCAGCAGCCGGACGACCCGTGCCGGGCCACCCAACGCGACCAGCCGCTGATCGGCCGACAGATCAGCGGCCAGCACCTCGTCGTATTCATCGCCGAGCTCGGCGATGCGGGCTCCCTTCGCGACGTCCCAGATTACGACTCGGCCGCTCTTGGCGGCCTCGCCGCCGCCGGCCAGCAGCAGCTTGCCGTTACGGGTGAAGCGGACGGTCTTCACGACCCCCTCGGGAAACGGCAGCACGCCCAGTAGTTCGAGCGATGCTGTGTGATGGAGAAGCAGTTGGCGGCGGCCGCCCACCGCCGCGACCTCTCCGTGGGGCGAGACGGCCAGCGCCGTGATCGTCGTGGGCCGCGCCGCCTCGGCAATCACTTCCAGTGACAAACGTGGCGGCATCACCAGCGGACCTTCGGGAGCGGCTATGGCGGCCGTGGACAAAGCGATGGCCGTCGTCTTGCGGGCGACCGGACTGCCGCCCGCGCGTTCGATGGCGCCGCCGGCGATCCAACGCTTGATCACGTCGAGCATCTCGGCAGGAATCTTGTCGGACTCCGGCGGCATCTTCGGCTCCGACGCATGGCTCGCCAGTTGCCAGAGATACGAGCCATCGGCATCGCCTGCCGCGATCACCTCGCCCGAACTGCCCCCCGCCATCGTCTGGCCGTGGCTTGTCAGATCGAGGCCACCCTTCTTCTTGTCGGGGTTGTGGCAGCCGCAGCACTTCTCGCGGAAGATCGGCAGCACCTGGTCGTTGAACGTGGGCGGGGCTTCGGTGGCGCGGGCCTTGGAGAAGGCCGCGAGCAGCAGCATGGCGAGAACGAAACGCAGCAGCATGACGGGCCGCCTTAGTGGTTGAAGATGAACTCGGGCGAGTTCAACAGCGCCCAGAACACATCCTCGATCGCCTGACGCTTGTCGGACGCATCGAGCACGGTGACGAGGGTTTCCAGTCGCTCCCTCTCCGTCGGCATCCGGCAGTAGCACCGCACGAAGAGTTCGTCGATGATCGCCGACGGCGTATCACCGGCCGCCAGCCGCCGTTCGATCAGCTTTCCCTGCCGGATGCGGTCGTTGGCAGCGTCGCCATTGAGCAGGTGGAGCGCCTGCGACAGGCTCGGGTCCATGCGGACGGCGCAGGTGCAGACATCCTCACGGGTGGCGCGGCCGAAGGTGGTGAGGAAGTAGTTGGTCGTGCGGCCGTCGGCCACCTGCACGGCACGGGCGCCGAGCGGCAGGCCCGGAAACTTGTTCTTGGTGTCGGTCACCTCGGCGAGCACGTCGAGCAGCACCTCTGCCCGCACGCGGCGGACGGAGGCATGCGAGAAGTTCACGCTGTCGCCGCGGTTGGAGTCGTTCCAGTCACTCGATCGCTGGTAGGTACGGGAGGTGACGATGCTCCGGACCAGCTTCCGGAAATCCCAGCCGCTCTCGGCGAACCGACGGCTGAGTTCGGCGAGCAGGGCGGGGTTCGACGGCGGATTGCTGACCCGTGCGTCATCTGGTTCGTGGACGATGCCGCGGCCGAAGAAGTGGGCCCACGTCAGGTTCACGATGTGGCGACCGAAGAACGGGTTGTCGGCCGATGTGATCCACGCGGCCACCGCCTCGCGCCGATCACGGTCAGACACCTTCGGCCGTTCTCCCCCGAGGAACTTCGGCGGTGCGGGTTTGCCCGTGACCGGATGATTCACCTCGCCGCCGCCGGCGTTGAAGATGATCGTTTCCCTCGGATCGTCGGCCCGCTTGCGGCCGATCTGCGAGAAGAACGCGGCAAAGCCGTAGTAATCGTCCATCGTCCAGCGGTCGAACGGATGGTTGTGGCACTGAGCGCACTGGATCCGCATGCCGAGGAAGGCCTGCGCCACGTTCTCGGTCAGCTTGAGCGTGTTGCGTTCGAGTTGGAAATAATTGGAGGCAGGGTTGGCGAAGGTGCCGCCCGAGGCAGTGAGCAGATCCCGCACCATCGTGTCGATCGGCTCGTTGGCGGCGATGCGGTGATCGAGCCACTGGTGGTAGAGGATCGCCGCCTTCGGGCTGACTTCGTTGCCCTGTGAACGGATCTGCAGAATCTCCGACCACTTCATGACCCAGAGTTCGACGAACTCCTTGCGGGCCATGAGCTGATCGACGACGCGGCCACGTTTGTCTGGCGACGTGTCGGCGAGGAACGCCGCCCGCTCCTCGAGCGTCGGCACAAGCCCGACGAGGTCGAGCGTGGCCCGCCGCAGAAAGGTTTCGTCGTCGCAGATTCCAGAGGGGGCGATCCGCAGGCTGGCGAGCTTGGCATCGACGAGGTCGTCGATCCACGCCGAACCGCCCGATGGCCCGTCGCTCTTTGGGAAGGTGAAGGTCAGATCCTTCGGCACCACGATCAGCGGCGTGCCGGTCGTGATCGTGTCGTACCGGGCCATCACGAACGCCTCGCCACGCGAGCCCGGTGAGATCACACCGGCAGGCGAGACCTTTGCGGACGGTTCGTTGCTCGAGCCATACCAGACGAGATCGGTGACGTCGCGGTCGGTGCCATCGGAAAATCGGGCCACCACCACCAGAGGCTGCGCTGGGCCGCTCGATTCGAGCAGTGCCGCCGGCGGGTAGAGGTCAAGCGATTGCAGCGAAGGCACGCTCTGCGCCGGATCGGGCCCTGGGTCGTCAATCGCGCCGGCAGCGATCCACTGCTCGATGCGGGCGGCGAGATCGCTGTCGGCCGTAAACCGCTTGCCGCCGGTGTGCGGCACCGCGCCGGTAGCCTTCAGCAACAGCAGGCTGGCCTGTGGATCCCCCAGATCGATCCGTCGGCCCGGCAGTTCGCGTGTGATGCGGTGGTAGTCGCCTGCGGGATCGAATCCGAAGAGCGACAGTCGGAAGCCATCCTTGCCCCGGGCCGCGCCGTGGCAACTGCCCATGTTGCAGCCGGCCCGTGCGAAGACAGGCATCACATCCAGGCGGAATGAGAGCGGCGGATTGGAGGTTGCCGAAACCACCCGGAGCGGAATCGATCGCTCCTGCCCGCCATGGGACACGCGGATCGAGCCTTCGCCGTCGGACAGCGGCTTGAACACCAGCCGGCCCGACTGGTCCCCCGCCTTTTCGACGGCGGCGAGTTTCGGGTTGGAGACCGTCACGCTGGCCAGTCCCGTGACGTCGATCGTGCGGCCATCCGCCAGCCGGGCCTGCACGATGACCTGCTGGCTGTCGCGGGCCGAGTCGAGCTGGACGGCGGATGGATAAACATCGATGGCCACCGGGTCGGCGGCCAGCAGGCCATCGGCCATGCATACCAGCAGAGCCAGTCCGGCAACGAGTCGCAGCGGCTGCGGTCTCATCAACGCCTCTCCTTCTTTTCGGCTGCCGCGGCATCGGTCGGCTCGGGCTTCGAGGGAGACTTCGGTGGAGCCAGTGGCTTGTCGATGCGGAGATGGGTGCCGGGCATCGAGTGCACTACCCACGTTCCCACCATCGGCACGCGGACCTGGCAGAAAATGTTGTCGTATCGTCCCGGCGGCGCATCGGCTGCGACGGTGACGGGGAAGACCAGTTCGGTCGCGTCCGCGGCGAACTCGAGTTCGGGAGCCGCAGTCTTCGTCGGCAGGCCCATCAGCTTTGCCGTGGCGGTGCCCTCAAAGCTGCCCTGTTTCGTGACCTTGCACACGATTCTTGCCTCCTGCCCCGGCTCCGTGACGGCCTTCTCAGCAGTCAGTTCGATCAATGGCTCGGCAACACGGATCGTGATCGGCAGGCTCGACACCCAGCCCGATGGATCGTCTTTCTCCTTTGCCGCCGCCGTCACCACCACCTGCCATTCGCCGACAGGGGCATCGGCAGTGGCATTGATCGTATAAAAGGCCTCCGTGTCGGAGTCAGGCACGTCAACGGCCGCCGGGGCACCAATGCCGGGTGGCTTGAAGGGAAAGCCCAACTTGACCTTCCCCGTGAAACCCTGCTCGCGGACAACCCGCACCTGCAGATCAAGGCTGCCACGACGAACGAGCGGCACCACTGGCTGCTCGACATCGACGCGGATTTTCGCCGGCTCGACGACAGCGACGGGAAGCCGGTCGCTCACGCTCGTGCGATACGTGGCGTTATTCGGCTGCCCGAAGACCAGTTCGGTTACCTGCCGCAGGGCCCCGACCGTCCGGGCGGCGGCCGCCTCTGTTTCGACGGTCTGCACGGATACCATCGCCATGTTTGTGGAAGGCGGCGCGTCGGCCGTGGCCTCGAACACGGCGACTGTGCCGGGCGCCTTGCCGATGGCCGGTGCCGTGATCGCCCGCACACCCGTCGGCAGGCTGTCGAAGGTGAGTCGGACGGCAGCGTCGCAGTCGGTGCGGGCGGTGTTGAAGACCAGAGCCGTGCGGTTGCCACGCGGCACGGACGCCACCAGCCGTTCCTGCGAGTTGGATCGCGATGGCGGCACCGATACGGCGACCTGCGGTTCGGCCGGCTCAACGTCGATCCAATAGACGAATTCCGGTCCCCCACGCCGCTGGTGATCGTTGACGCGGACGAGGAATGATCCCTCGTCGGGCGTCGTGACCCGCGCCTCGCAGTCGGGGCCGTCGGCGTCGTCGTTGCCGGTGACCTTCTCGCGCTTCTCGTTGTCGCGGTGGATGTTGATGAAGAGATCGATTGGCGATCCGAGCCGGCGGCCCCGGCCACGGACCCGCCAGACCGATCCCTTCGGTGCCTCGACACGGATCCAATCGACATCCTCCGTCGCATTCATCCGGCCGATGAGGCTGGCCGGCGCCGACACGCGACCAGCCTCGGTGGGCTTGTCGTTCGGCTCTGCTTCCGCCGTGGCCGGCAGTCCGGAAATGCGAAATGGCACGCCGATGGGGGAGACCACGCCATCCCGTTCGGGTCGCAACTCGGCGAGCCCGGCATGATCGCCCTGCTGCGGCAGCACGATCCTCGTGCGAAACGGGCCGGCCGGATCGCCCATCCACTCGACCTCCATCTCGGCACCCGGCTGGCCGCCCGGCGGCCAGGCCACGTGCGGCACCGGAAATCGCCCGATGTGGAGCAGGTAGACGCAGCCGTCGTTGCCGCCGTAGGCACTCTCGCGCACCCGGAGAAAATAGGTGCCAGCGGCAGGAACCGTCGCGGCCAGCATCGCGTCCTGGCCCAGGAGCGGATGGTCATCGCAGGCGGCCAGTACGAACCCGCGCTCATCAACGATGTCGAGGTACGGATCGAACATCTCCTGATCGAGCCGGATCCCGTCGATGGCCACGGCGATCCGCTCTCCGGCAGCGGCACGCACCGGAAAATAGTCGATATCCTCCCCCTTCACGACGCCGGTGATCGTCTGGGCTGTCGCCGGGGAAATCACCGTTGCCCCAGGGGCCGTCGCGGCTTGTGGGTCGTTGTTGGGTTCCCGCTCCGCGGTCTGCGGCAGGCCGCCAACGCGGAACGTGCGCAGCTCCGACAGCCCGTGCTTCGTTCTCAGCCGCAGCCGATGGGCACCCAACGGACTGTTCTCCGGAATGCGGACCACCGCCTTGGCATGCGTGGCATCAACGGCCGTGAGCGAGACCACCGCGATCGATCCGTTCTCGAACCAGAGTTGTTCGGGATCGGCGAGTTCCTTGCCGGTCAGTGTGATCGCGAGTTCCGATCCCCGGGAGCCGCCGCCCGGCTCGATACGATCGATCGCCGGTTCGGCACGGGCCGGGCCGGCGGTCTGGATGAACACCGCTGCCCCGATGGTCGCCAGCAGAACGACACAGCGGCTCGGTCGGCTCACGAAGGAGCCGCGTGATTGGATGTTGGAACGGTGCGTGAACATGCCTCGCCTCGATGGCTGCCGACTGCGACCCCAGGACCCTCAGGCCTGTGACCCTCAGGCCTGTGGCCGTCAGGCCAGCAGATCCTCGCGAACATTGCCGCCGTCAACGATTTCAACGGGACGATTGCCGGGGGCCATCAGCTCCTTGTCGGCGACGATTCCCAGGCAGTGATAGACGGTGGTCGCCAGGTCCTCGACCGTGAGGGGATTGTCCTGCGGCTCCGCCGCGATTGCATCGGACGAACCGTAGACGGTGCCTGCCTTGATGCCGCCGCCGGCCAGCAGAACGCTGAACACCTTCGGCCAGTGGTCGCGGCCGGCGTCGTTGTTGATGCGGGGAGTGCGGCCGAACTCACTCGACACCATCACCAGCGTCGAGGCCAGCAGGCCGCGTTGATCGAGATCACGGATCAGCGCGGCATAGGCCTGGTCGAACGCCGGGAGTGTTTTCCGCATGCTGTCGGTGATCTTCTGGTGCATGTCCCAGCCACCGTAGGAGAGCGTGACGAATCGCACCCCCGCCTCGACGAGCCGCCGCGACAGGAGCATTCGCTGGCCGGCTGCATTGCGGCCGTAGTCGTCGCGGATCGCATCGGACTCCGCCTTGATATCGAAGGCACTACGGGCCTCGTTGGAACTCACCAGCGAGTAGGCCCGCTGATAAAAGGAATCCATGGCCGCGAGGTTTTCCGAACCCTCGAGCCGTTGAAAGTGGCGGCCCACGGCATCCCGCAGTCGCTGTCGGGTCGCAAACCGATTGGCATCAACCCCGTTGGGGAGGGCCAGGTCGCGGACGGTGAAGTTGGCATCGGCAGGATCAGAACCGATGGCAAATGGACCGTAGGCACTGCCGAGGTAGCCCGCACCCGCGTCGGCCGCCGGCAGGTTCGGAATGCTCACGTAGGGCGGAAGGTTGGCCCGCGGTCCATACTCGTGAGAGACCACGCTGCCAAAGCTCGGGAAGGTCAGTGCCGGGCTCGGCCGGTAGCCGGTGAACATGTTGTGCGTGCCACGTTCATGGGCCGCCTCGCCGTGCGTCATCGATCGCACGACGGTGATCTTGTCGGCGATCTGCGCCGTCTTGCCGAGCAGTTCGTTGAACTGGACGCCCGAGAGCTTCGTATCGATCGGCTTCATGTCGCCGCGGTATTCGGCCGGCGCGAGCGGCTTGGGGTCGAACGTCTCCTGCTGCGCCCACCCGCCCGGCAGCCAGATATGGATGACGCTCTTCGCCTTCCCCTCGAAGTGTGTGAACGACTTTGCGTCGGCCAGGGCAGACCGGCCTCTCAGGTAGCCGCCGAGTGACAGGCCGAGTGCCGAGAGGGCACCGACATGAAGGAAATCGCGTCGGCCGTTGAACCGGCCGCCGTTCCCCGCAGCATCGCAAGACACATCCGACATGGAAACGTCCTCCCAAGGTCACACCAATTCCGATGAATGTTACCCGATACGTATCGACCAGTCCACGAAATACGCCTTAGTCTGTACTGACAGCCTGGAGCCGACTGTCGCATGGGAGGAGGGAAATTGGTCTCAGGTTGAGACGCCTGCATGCGACGTCCCCTAAAAGCAGTCCGGTCCCATGTCTCAGGCTGAGACACGCATCTGCCGGGCGATCTCCCCGAACACGCTTCGCTCGCTCGGCGGCTCGGCGACCGCGTTGGGGGCGATGGTGCGTGTGCTGCGCCGAGCCGCCTGATGCTCGCTTCGGTATTCGGGGAGCTCGCCCTCCTGCCCTTCCATGCAAGCCCGAAGCGCAAGCGAGAGGAATCCGCGACCCATTGCCGTGAAGCTGCCAGCAATTCCCTTGCTTGCGCTGCGGGCTTGCATGGGACGGGGTGGGCGCGGAGGGGCTTGGATGGGATGGGCGTGGATGCTGCTTCCACGCTTGCATCACTACTCGTCGAACGACCTTTTGCTGCGGAGCAGGTGGTGGTAGTGCTGCGCGAAGCGATGGGCCTCGTCGCGGACGTATTCCAACAGCCGCAGCGAATAGGAGTCGCGCGAGAGCCGCAGCGGCTCGCTCCGTCCCGGGAGGAAGACCTCTTCCTCCCGCTTCGCCAACGAGATCACGCAGGGGGCCACGATGCCCAGCGACTCGAGCGCGTCCATCGCCGCGGAAAGCTGCCCCTTGCCGCCGTCCACCAGGAAGATGTCGGGCAGCGATGCGCCCTCGCGCACCAGCCGCGAAAACCGCCGCGACACCACCTCGTGGATGCTCTTGAAGTCGTCGATACCAGACACGGTCTTGATCCGGTATCGCTTGTAGCCGGGCTTGAACGGCAGGCCGTCGATGAACTGCACAAGGCTCGCCACCGTCTCGTTGCCCGCCAGATGGGCGATATCGACACCCTCGATGACTCGTGGCGGCCGCTTCAAGCCGAGCACCTTCTCCAGTCCGGCCAGTCCCTTCTTCGGGTCGACGAGAAACACCTCCGGCTGCACGTGCTCCTCCAGATCGCCACGCTGGTCGAGCGTTTCCAGAAGCCGGATCTCGTCGCGGAGTCGTGCGGCCTTTTCGAATTCGAGCGCCGCCGACGCGGCGAGCATCTCCTGCCGCATCTCCTCGATGAGCCGCTTCTTGCCGCCGTCGAGAAATGTTTTCAGTCGGTTGATGTCGCGGCGGTAGTCCTCCTTCGAGATGCGGAGGTTGCAGGGGGCTGTGCACTGGTCGATGGAAGCAAGCAGGCAAGGGCGGAACCACCGCCACTGGTCGTCGTGGGCGTCGATGTCGAGCGAGCAGGTGCGAAACTTGAAGATTCGCTGAAGCACCACGATCGCGCCGCGGAGGCTGCCGGCGCTCGTGAACGGGCCGTAGAGCTTCACGCCCTTCTGCCGCGGCGTGCGGGTGAATTCGACCCGTGGGTAATCCTCGTGGGTCGTGATCTGCAGATAGGGAAATGTCTTGTCGTCTTTGAGGTCGGAGTTGAACCGCGGCTGGACGTCCTTGACGAGCCGGCTCTCGAGAAGCAGGGCGTCGACCTCGCTATCGGCCTCGAGATAATCGATGTCGCGGATCTCCTGCACGAGATCGGCGGTTCGGCGGTCCTGCTCGGCGGCCTTGAGGAAGTAGCTCGACGCGCGGGCCCGGAGGTTCTTCGCCTTGCCGACGTAGATCACGCGGCCGGCGGCGTCTTTCATCAGATAGACGCCCGGCGTCTGCGGAAACGTTTTGACTTTCTGCGCCGCCGCGGCCCGATCTCCGGTGGTCGCCGCCTGGTCGGTGTCGGCGGGGGTGGATTCGGCGTCGGATGGGTCGTGGTCGCTCACGCTTGGATTCTAGCCGCTATGGTGCTCCACCGCCGGGGACGGCAGAAGATCCGCAGTGGTGCCCACGGTTCGGGGCTGCCCATGCCCCGTCGCCGGACGTTCGCTACGGCCATCCATGGCCTCCGCTCACTCGATGCTGACTGCGCTTCGGCATCCTGCCTGCGCTGGTCAGCAACGCCGGCTCTCGGGGCATGGGCAGCCCCTCACGGATCCCGAGTCCAATAAAAGCCCGGAGCGTAAGCGATGGGATTCCCTGTCGCAAACGCATATCCCCCGGCTTACGCCGGGGGCTTTTATGGGAGCGTTCATACAAGCCCGGAGCGTGAGAGATGGGATGATGGGAGCGTTCATACAAGCCCGGAGCGCAAGCGATGGGATGATGGGAGCGTTCATACAAGCCCGGAGCGTGAGAGATGGGATGATGGGAGCGTTCATACAAGCCCGCTCTGGGCGCTCACACGCCTGCGAGCGCACGCAGGTCTCGCTCGAGCAGATCGAGCCGCTGGTTCAGCGTGGATTTCGTTTCGGCGAGCTGGTGTTGGCCACAGGGGGGCGCTACGGCGAAAAGGTAGAACTTGATCTTCGGCTCCGTGCCCGAGGGCCGGGCGGCCACACAATTGGCAAGAGCCGGGAAGTGGCCCGCCGCGATCTCCGTTGCAGTCAGGTTGGTGGCCGGCGTGGCTGGGTCGGCCAGATCGAACATCACGAGGTCGCCCTTCGCGCCGGCAAAGGGCATGGCGGCCACGCCGGGCGTCGAGGTGGTGAGACTGCCGTAGTCGCGAACCCGGCTGACCGGCAGGCCGCCGAGCGCCGCTGGCGGCTTTGAACGCAGGGTCGCCATGATCTCCCGCATGCGGTCCATGCCTGCTGCGCCGGGGAGCGTGATCGCCACCTGTCGCTCGAGGTGGCAGCCGTGTGTGCAGAAGATCGCGTCGAGCTGCTCGTGCAGCGTCTTGCCCTGCGCATGAAGAGCGGCCGTCAGTTCGGCCAGCAGCAGCGCGGCCACGCTCGCATCCTTGTCGCGGACGTGCGTGCCCGCCAGGTAGCCGTGCGATTCCTCGCAGCCAAATACAAAATGCTCCGGGCCGGTCTGGTCGATCGCCTGGCCGATCCACTTGAAGCCGACCTGGAGCGTGTCGACGGTCGTCGCTCGGTAGGCCTCCGTGATTCGACGCACGAGGCCGGTGGTTACGAGCGTGGTGATCACGTGGTCGGTGGCGGAGAGCGTGCCGAGCCGCTTGCGGCTGGAGAGCACCCAGTCCACGAGCAGGGCCGCAATCTGGTTGCCCGTGAACGTCTGCCACTCGCAGCCTGACGCCATGGTGAGCGGTGCCGCCGCGCCGAGTCGGTCGCAGTCGGGGTCGCTCGCCATCACGAGGTCGTCGCCGCGGTCCTTCGCCTCGGCGATCGCCCCTTGGAGCACCGCCGGATTTTCTGGGTTGGCCACGTGACCGGGAACATTCGGGAAATCACCGTCGGGCATTTCCTGCGGTCCGTAGAGTCGCAGTTTCCTGAAGCCGGCGCCGTCGAGCACCGGCACGACGGCGCTCGCGCCCACGCCGTGCAGCGGCGTGTAAAGAATGGAGACATCCCGCGGGCCGGCGGTCGACTGCCTGAGCACCGCCGCGACGAAGGCCGGATCGATCTCCTGCTCCACGAACTGCACGCGGCCGGCCGCGACGCCCGCATCGAAGCTCTCGCGGTGCACGGCGTCGCACCGCATCACGCGGTCGATGATCCCCTTGTCGTGCGGCGGCAGCACCTGCACGCCGCCGGCCCAGTAGACCTTCACGGCATTGTCGCTGGGAGGATTGTGGCTGGCCGTCACCATGATGCCGCAGGTGCTCTGCGTGTGGCGAACGGCGTATGACAGTTCCGGCGTGCTGCGGAAGCCGCGCAGAAAGAAAATCCGGAAGCCGGCCGCGAGGAGCACCTCGGCGCAGAGTTTTGCAAAGTGCTCGGAGCGGTGGCGAGTGTCGTAGGCGATCGCGCAGGAGGGCTCCTGGCCGGCGGGCATGACGCTCCGCACATAGTCGGCCAGGCCCTGTGCGCTCTCACCGATTGTGCGGTCGTTGATGGCGTTGGAGCCGACCGGATACATTCGGCCGCGGCGGCCGCCGGTGCCGAATGGGATCACCGTCCAGTAGACGTCATCGAGTTCCTTCCACGTGGCCGGCTCCGCGGCAGCCCGGTCGATCCGCGTCGCCAGCTCACCGGCAAACTCCGCATAGCGGGGCTGCGTGAGCCAGTC
>CANHCU010000019.1 GCA_947459185.1 Planctomycetaceae bacterium
GAGACCACCGCCCGGGTGATGGCGATCCTGTCTCAATTGGCGATCGTGGCGGGAATGGTCGTCATCGGCTGGCGGCATTTTGGCGCCGTCCGCCTCGGAATCGCCGCGGCCGTGCTCTACCTGTTGCTCCCCTACACGGCGATCATGACCGGCCGCGTGGACCACGCGCTGCCTGGGGCCCTGATCGTGTGGGCGATCGCGGCCTACCGCCGGCCTTTCATCTCTGGGGCCCTCATCGGCCTGGCGACCGGCACGATCTACTATCCGGTCTTCCTGCTGCCCCTCTGGTGCGGCTTCTATTGGCAGCGCGGCATCCGCCGGTTCGCGCTCGGGATCGGCGCCGCGCTCCTGGCGCTCGTCTTCGGCCTCTGGTTCACATCCCCCGACTCCACGATCTTTGTGGGCCAGCTGCGGCAGATGTTCGGCTGGATCTTCCCCAACGAAGTCTCGCTGGAAGGATTCTGGGCGCTGCCGTTTAACGACGCCGTCTTTCGGCTGCCGGTGCTGGCCGCATTCGTCGCCATGATCTCCACGCTCGCCATCTGGCCGGCCCCGAAGAACCTCGGCACACTGATGAGCTGCACCGCAGCGGTCTTGCTCGGCAGCCAGTTCTGGAAGGCGCACAACGGCGGCCTCTTCATGGCCTGGTTTCTGCCGGTGCTGCTGCTCGTGATCTTCCGCCCGAACCTCGAAAACCGCGTGGCCACGCTCGTGCTCGACGCGGAATGGTTCCCGAAGCGACGCCGCCCCTCGCCGCCTCTGGTCACCGACCGCGCCGCCTGAGGAATCATCCCCGCCTGGGGTCGAAGTCGGGGGGCGACTGGCGATTGGCCTGCCACGCCCGCCAGGCTGCGGTGTTCCAGTCGAAGTTTTCGCCGGTGAGCTTCACGAGCGCCTCGAGCACCCGCTGATTCTGCACGCGGGTCTTCTGCCGTTTCGGCCCTCCTCCCATCGAGAGCCCGCCGCCGGTGGGCGTGAACGTGGCAGTCGTCGATCCCTCGGCCGCCCCCGCCCCGACCACCACCATGTGTTCGGTCTCGAGCACGTCGATCAGCGGCCCCACGACCGATGCCGAGCCAAGCCGACCGAGGGCCTCGGCGGCGCGGTTGATCCGGGCGTTGTCAGCACCGCCGAGCGCCCCCGCGATCGCCTGCGCCGCCATCCCGGGGCTGATCTCCACCAGCCGCTCGGCCGCGAGGATCCTCGTCTCGGGGTCGGCGTGATCGACGGCCACGGAGACCAGCGCCGTCATCGCCTCCATCCCCCGGATGTGCGACAGGGCCTCGACGTAGTCGGCCCGCACGCGGGGCATCCGCTCCTTGCCGACCGCCGCGGCCAGCGCCGGCACAGCAAACGGATCGGCGATCTCGCGGATCTCTTCGACAGCCGCCTCGGCCTGCCGGGGATCATCGAGCCGCTTCCGCAGCCGTTCGAGCCGGATCGTCCATTCCTTCTGGGCGAGGTTCACGCGGTCGGCCCGCTCGATCAGCTCAATCTCTTGCACCGTCCGCCACATGCCGCGATACCGCACGAAGCCGCGGGCCGCCATCAGCTCCTGCGGGCTCAGGCGTTTCTCGGCCGTGGTCTCTGCCGCTGCCCCTGCAGAAGAGGAAGGCTCGTCGCCCATCACCGTGGCGGGCACGACACCCTCCAACGACGCCGTCATCATCAGCACCGCGGCGACGATCCGGGAATGAGCTCGCATGGCATACCCTGCTGAAGAATCCCTCTCTAGAGAAGTCTATCGGCAGGGGTTGGGAAAAAGGTGACAGCCACCTTTTTGATCACAGCCCGCCGGCGGCGTTCTGGATCGCCCCGAGGTAGGACGAAAAAATGCGAAACACGATCACGACGATCAGGCCTGCCACGGTAGCCCAGACGAGAAAGCCGGCCCCCTTGGCGGCGGCCTCGAAGCCATCCCGAGCCTCGTCATCGAACTGACCCGCAAGTCGGTCGAGCACCTCGGAGGTGTTGCCCGTGGCCTCGCCTACGGCGATTACTTCGAGAACCCGCAGGGGAAACCGACCCGTCTGGTCGAGCGCCAGCGCCAGCGTCGCCCCCGTCCGCAGCCGCTCTTCGACCGCAGCCGCATCGACCGCAAGCCCCGGCGCCACGCTTGATGCCAGCGTGAGCAGCCGGCCGGCGTCGAGGCCCACGCCGCTCGCCAGCGAGGCCGCGCGACACCAGGTGGCCGCCTCGGCGGCGCGGGATGCCGGCCCGATCACCGGGATGCGATCGACTATCAGCCGCACGATGCCGTGCCGCCGCCAATTGTCCACCGCCTGACCGAAGAGCAGCCGGCCGACCACAGCGACGCCGGCGAGAGACGCAAGGTACACGATCAGGCCGCGTGTGCCGCGGAGTCCGATCCGCAGGATGTCGTGCGACATCATGCCCGCCATGAAGATGAGAAACCCGACGACCACGATCGCCACGGCGAGTTGAAACGCCGGGCCGGTCAGGCTGCGTCGCAATTCCCGCGTCGCGCGGATGCCTCGCTGGAGCACGCTTGCGAGTTCGCGAAGCGTCTCCGCCTCGTGGCCGGTGCGGTCGCCGACAGCCACCATGCCGCGGACGAGCGGCGAAAATGTGTCGCCAGCGGCGGCGAGCGATTCGGCCAACGGATTCCCGTCGGCAATCGCCTTCGCCACTTGCTCCATCTGCGGCCGCCACGCGGCGGGAATGCGGGCCATCTCCATCTGCCACGCCCGCCGCATGTCGATCCCCGCCCCGAGCGCAACGGCAAGTCGGCCGAGCATGTCAGCAACCATCGCCCGCGGCATCTCACGGCGTGTGAACATGCGAAGGAGTTTATGTTTTTGTTCGGTCCCGTGGCGTCAGGATTTTAACTTGTCCGTTGCCGAGGTATCGATTCCACAAGTCAAAAACTCATGGCCACGCAGCAAGGCGGGGAGCCGGGGATCGGCGGAAGCTCGAGGAGCTTTTGGATTTTTCGCCCTGCAGGGGAAAGCACCGCCAATGAAGCTCGATGGCGAAAAAGCCACCGCGACGAGACTTCTGCCGTCCCCGGCGGGGCGGCACATGCCGAAAGACGCACAGGCGGGACGGACGAGTTGAAAACGTGCCGCTACGGGGCTGGTGGCTGGCCCCTTCTCCCGCATCTGCTAAAAAGTCGTCCTGCGTCCGTTCGGCCTCCGTTCCCGCCACCCCCACGCCCCATGAAAGCCCCAAAAGCACACTGGCCGACGGTCGCCATAGTGGGGGTGGGCATGATCGGGGGCTCGATCGGGCTGGCCCTGAAGGCGAGGAAACTCGCCGGCCGTGTGATCGGCGTGGGTAGGTCGGCCACGTCGCTGGCCGAGGCGAAACGGGTCCACGCGATCGACGAAGCCGCCACCGATATCGGCTCCGCGGTCGCAACCGCCGATCTGGTCGTGGTGGCGACCGGTGTGGCGTCGATCCCTTGGATTCTTCACGAGGTCGATGCCGCCGTGCGACCTGGCACGCCGCTGACAGACGCGGGTAGCACGAAGGCCCGCATCGTCGCCGCCTGGGAGAAGCGTCGCCGGGCACGCCGAGGCCGCTTTGTCGGAGCCCATCCCGTGGCAGGCAGCCACCGCCGCGGGCCGACCGCCGCCGATCCAAACCTCTTTACCGGAAGGGTGACGATCGTCACTCCGGCCGCAGCCACGCCGGCCGCCGATGTGGAGGCGGTGTGCGGCTTCTGGTCGGCCCTCGGCTCCACCGTCTACACGATGCCCCCTCGCGACCACGACCGCGTCCTCGCCATGACGAGCCACGCGCCGCACGTGATGGCCGCTGCCATCGCCGCGGCCACGCCGGCCGAGGCGAGGCAGTTCACGGCCGGCGGCTGGCGCGATACCACCCGGATCGCCGCGGGGGATCCCGAACTCTGGGCCGACATCCTCCTCGACAACGCGGCGCCGGTGGCCAAGGCGCTGTCCCGGATCGCCGGTGTGACGGAAAAGATTCTCGACGCGCTTCAATCGAGCGACCGTCGCCGACTCGTGTCTTTGCTCACGCGTGCCAAGGAAGACCGCGATGCTGTGGGAAGTTGACATCCATCTCCGCGACGCTGCCGGCGACCACGCCGCGCGGGCGGTCGTCGCCGGCGCTGCCGAACTGGGCGTCGCGGGCTGCATGCGGGCCACGACCGCGACCGGCTGGCTGATCGAGGGCGATCTGTCGCGGGCCGACGTCGAGCGGCTCGCCGCCGCGGTGCTCGCCGATCCGGTAACCGAAACCTTTACCGTGGCGGAGGCGGGCGACGCGGTGCTGACCACAGCCGCCGCCGGTCTGCCGACCGTGCTCCATGTGCTGCCCCGCGCAGGCGTCACCGATCCGGCGGCCGAAACCGCCCTCGAAGCCTGCGGCCTGCTGGGCCTGCGACCGTCTGCCGTTCGCAGCGTGCGAAAATACTGGCTGCCCGCTCTCGGTACGGCGGAGGCCGATCGTCTGGCCTGGAAACTCCTGGCCAGCGAGGCGATCCACGATGTCGTGATCGGCCCACTGCCGCACCGCACGCTGGCCGGCGGCCGTCCGTGGACGTTCTCCCAGGAGACGGTCCGCCTCAAAGGTCTCGACGACGCGGCGCTCGACAGGCTCAGCCGCGAACGGTGCCTCGCCCTCTCGGCCGCCGAACTCCACGCGGTCCGCGACCACTTCCAGAGCCTTGGCCGCGATCCCCTCGAGATCGAACTGGAGACCATCGCGCAGACTTGGAGCGAACACTGCTGCCACAAGACGCTCGGCAGCCCGATCGACCATGTCGGCCCGTCAGGCGCCGTGCGGTATGACAATCTCCTCAAGGAGACGGTGTTCGCGTCCACGCGGAAGGTGCGGGAGCAACTCGGCCCCAATGACTGGTGCGTGAGCGTGTTCCGCGACAACTCGGGCGTGGTGCGGTTCGATGGCGACCACGACATCTGCGTGAAGGTGGAGACGCACAACCATCCGTCGGCGATCGAGCCCTACGGCGGCGCGGCCACCGGGCTCGGCGGCGTGATCCGTGACGTGCTCGGCACAGGCCTCGGCGCCAAGCCGATCGCCAACCTCGACGTCTTCTGCGTGGGCCGGCCCGACACGCCCGCCGCCGACCTGCCACCAGGAGTGATTCACCCCCGTCGCTTGCTCGCAGGTGTTGTGGCTGGGGTCCGCGACTACGGCAACCGCATGGGCATCCCCACGATCGCCGGCGCCGTCGCCTACGATCCCGGCTACATCGGCAACCCGCTGGTCTTCTGCGGCACGGTGGGCATCATGCCCCGCAACTCGGCCGACGCTGCCGTGCAGGTTGGTGATCTGGTGGTCGTGGCTGGCGGACGGACCGGCCGCGACGGCATCCACGGCGCCACCTTTTCAAGCGTCGAGCTGTCGAGCGACAGCGAGAGCCAGTCGGGCGGCTCGGTGCAGATCGGCCACGCCATCCACGAGAAGATGCTCACCGACTTCGTGCTGGAGGCGTCGCGGCAGCGGCTCTTCCACGCAATCACCGACTGTGGCGCCGGCGGGCTCTCGAGCGCCGTCGGCGAGATGGCCGCCACGCTCGGTGCGGAGGTCGATCTCGACCGCGTGCCGCTGAAGTATGACGGCCTCTCCGCCACCGAGGCCTGGATCTCGGAGGCACAGGAGCGGATGGTGCTCGCCGTCGCGCCGGCCGACTGGGAGAAACTCTCCAAGATCGCGGCCGACGAGGGGGTGGAAGCCACCGCCATCGGCACCTTCACCGGTGCGGGCAGACTCGTGCTCCGCTGGCAGGGCCGGACAGCCGGTGAACTCGACTGCCACTTCCTCCACGAGGGCAGGCCACGGCGGAGGCTCGCGTCACGCTACGTGCCACCGGCCGTGAAACCGACTGCGTGGACGCTCCGCGCCGACGACTCGCTCACCGCCAGCCTGCTCGATGTGCTCGCCGCACCCGACGTGGCGAGCAAGGAATGGATCATCCGACAATACGACCACGAGGTGCAGGGCTGCAGCATCGTCAAGCCGCTGCTCGGGCCGGGCGCCGGTCCCGCCGATGGCACCGTCGTCCGCGGCGTGCTCGGTCGCGACCGCGGCATCGTGCTCGGCGTCGGCCTGCGTCATCGACTGGGCCTGCTCGATCCCTACCAGATGGCGGCCGGCGGCATCGTCGAAGCGATGGCCAACGCGATCGCCGTCGGCGCCGATCCCGCACGGATCGCCCTGCTCGACAACTTCTGCTGGGGCGACTGTCGCCGCGAGGAATCACTCGGCACGCTCGTGGAGGCCTGCCGTGCCTGCCACGACATGGCGGTCGCATTCGCCGCCCCCTTCGTGAGCGGCAAGGACAGCCTCAACAACGTGTTCGCCTGGACCGATGCGTCCGGCACGCACCATGAGCGGTCGATTCCGCCCACGCTGCTCGCGACGGCGATGGGGCAGGTGGAGAATGTGCACCGCGCGATCACCCCCGACCTCAAGCAGGTGGGCAATCGGCTGGCGATCATCGGCCTCTCGCGGGGTGAACTGGCTGGCAGTCAACTCGAACTCGTGGGCCGCGTCCACGGCGGACGGGTGCCGCAGGTCGATGCGGCGGCCTGCCGTGAAGTGTTTGCGGCAGTGGCGACCGCCCAACGGGCGGGGCTCGTGGTCGCCTGCCACGACTGCTCCGACGGCGGGTTCCTGACAGCGGTGGCTGAAATGGCAATCGCTGGCGGCTCAGCCGCGCGGATCACACTCGCCGACGTGCCGATGGAGGCCGACGGCTCTTCCGGAAATGGCTCCGCCCTGCATCGCGATCTCGCCATCGCCTTCACCGAGACGCCGGGCCGCTTCGTCTGCGAAGTTCCAGCGGCGGTCGCCGACCGGTTTGCGGTCGAGATGAGCCAACGCAACCAGACACGCCCCAACCAGACGCAGAAGGTGCCGTGGGCATGGATCGGCGAAGTAGTCGCCGGCGACCAGTTGGAGATCGTCTCCACCGCCGGGTCGGCCACGACGGTGCCGGTGGCGAGCCTCGCCCGGGCCTGGCGGGGAGGAGCGTGAGCATGCTGTCACCACGGGCGATGATCCTGCGGGCACCGGGCACCAACTGTGACCACGAGACGGCACACGCCTTTGAGCGGGCCGGCGCGATCGCCCGCCGCGTGCACGTGCACGCGCTGGCACAGAAGCCGTCGCTTGCCGACGACTTTCAGATCCTCTGCATCCCGGGCGGATTCTCCTACGGCGACGACATAGCCAGTGGTCGGATCTTCGCGCTCGAGCTGAAGTCTCGACTCGCCGACAGCCTGGCGAAGTTCCGCGACCGTGGCGGGCTCATCCTCGGCATCTGCAACGGCTTTCAGGTGCTCCTGCAGACAGGCCTGCTGCTCAGTGACCCGATCTCGGGGGCAGCCCGCGCGAGCCTCGCCCACAACACGTCCGGCATGTTCCTCGACCGCTGGGTGCATCTGCAGGCAGTGCCGGGCCGCTGTGTGTTTTTGCAGGGCATGGATCGGTTCGAACTGCCGGTTGCGCACGGCGAGGGCCGGTTCGTCACGCGATCGCCCGAAGACTTTGCGGCATTCGACGCCGCGGGCCAACTCGTGCTGCGGTACGCGGCCGACGCGTCGGGCACATCGTCGAACCCCAACGGCGCGATGGGGGATGTGGCGGGCGTCTGCGACGAGACGGGACGCATCCTCGGCCTGATGCCCCACCCCGAGCGGTTCATCGACGCGCTGCAGCATCCGGCGTGGAACGGCCGCCTCGATCCCGCCGCCGCCGGCGCTGGGTTTCCTTTCTTTACGAACGCCGTCAGAGCCGTGTCGTAGGAGATCCAAGCACGCAAGCTCCCATCCAAGCCCGCAGGGGAATGCCGTTCCCACCCGCCGTTGACGCACTGGGCTGGTCTCCCTACCTTCCCCACCTCGCCAGCCTCCTTTGCGATCACCGGCGTCATGCTCGACCGCGCGATACGGAACGCCGCCGCCGTCTGTCTCGCCCTGCTTGCCGCGGGCGGGTGTCGTGCTGGACTATGGTCCTACACGGCACACGAGACGACTGCGACCGTGGCGGCCGATCGCCCGCGGGCCGCGCCTAAGACGATTCCACTGGAGCTCGTCTTTGTCCGCCACGAGGAGCACGATCCCGTGCTGCGTGACGAACTCTGGAACCTGGCCGACGAGCAGGTATTCGATGAACCGCTGCGGAGACGCCTGCAGGCCAATGGCCTCCGGGCCGGCGTCATCACGGCGCAGTTGCCCCCTCATCTCGCCGACCGTTTTCTCCCGCCATCCGTTTCCCCGGGGGAAACCCTGCCGGCAGCGCTGCCGGACAATCCGGCCCTCGTGCGGCACGTGCTCCGCCTGCTGCCTGGACGTTCCAGCGATGTGATGGCGGCGACGGGCCTCGAGGAACTGGTGCTCCTGGCACATGATGGCGACAGTGTCCGGGGGAAGACCTACCGCGACGCGAGCTCGCTGGTGGTGCTGCGGGCCTGGCCTGCAGCCGACGGCAGGGTGCGGCTGAGCCTGTCGCCAACGATCAAGCACGGACCGGTGGAGCGATCCTGGGTTGGCGAAGAGGGCATGTTTCGACTGGAGGCCGGCCAGCGCCGCGATGCACTGGCAGGACTCTCGTGTGAGGCCACGGTGCCAACGGGCTCCATGATCATCGTGGGCTGCGTCGGCGAGCCGGCCTCGACCGCAGGCGACGCGTTGTTCCGCGACCGTGCCGGCGCCAGGGCCGGACAGCGACTGTTGGCGATCCGACCGGTGCCGCACGAGCAGAGCCTCGATCCGATGTTCACCCCCATCGCGGCGGCCGAAGCCGAAGAGCGGTAGCGGCGATCGGGTGGCATTCGCGACGCCGATTCCTCTCGCTTGCGCTTCGGGCTTGGATGGGTTTCATTCCCATCCAAGCCCGCCCTCCCCATCCAAGCCCGCAGCGCAAGCAAGGGACAGTAGCCCCTCCCCTGCACGTCAAAACAGGCAGTCTGCAAAAGCCGGCGAGACGGCGGTGGCCTGTCTCGACCGTGAGTCTGCGGTGTTCTGGCAAGCGGCAATCCCTCGGCGCCGCAGGCTTTACGCACCCTGCCAGAGGTGTCGATGGCACTGGTTGAAAAGCGTCACCATCCCGACGCACGCTCGAGGATGCAGCCTCGAGTTGGCATCGACGAAAGAAGACATCATGCGCACCGCACTGCCCAAACAGACTCCTCCGACACGGTCTCACAGGCCGCGGGCCATCACCGTTTTCGCCGCTGCGTTTGTCGCCGGTGCGGCAGCGGCAGTGGGTGTCAATCGCACGCTCGACGTCCGAATGGCACAGTCGAAGCCGAGGGTGGAGAGCGAGGCGATTTTCGTGGCGCTGCGATCGTTGCCGCAGGGCTCGCCTGTGACGGTCTGGGACGTGGCCCTGAGGGATTGGCCGAAGGCGATGATGCCCGCCACGGCCCTGCGGGCGAGCGACACGTTCAGCGGCCACGTCCTGAAACATCCGCTCCGCGAGGGGCAGCCACTGTTGTCGATTCAGCTTGCCCCGTCCGAACAGAGCGTCCAGCCAGCTGCTGAACCGACGGTCTTCCCGCCGCCGACAGCCTATACCCATTCCACCACGCCGGTGGTGCCCGTTTCTGACGGCGATCTCTGGTCCCCGGCTGCGCCGGTCACGGCCCAGGCGGCGGCTCCCGTGCAGCCATCGCCCCCCCTGACCGTTTCCCAGGATGCGGCACCGGCGGCGCCGCAGGACAGCGTGCTGCCGCAGCAGACGACCACCGCTGAGATCACGACGACGCCCACGACCACGCCCAGCACGACCGACATCACGGACACGCCAGACACGTCAGAGGGAACCGCGGCCGTCGAGCAAACGCCCGCGCCCGCGGCTGAGGCCACGGTGGCCGTTCCGGTAACGGCCCCTGCCCCAACGACAACGACCGTTCCAGTCACAGATCAGGCATCAGACCCTGTCGCCCCGGCCACGCAGCCCGCATCGGAAACGGTCACGGCGCCCGAGCAAACAGCCGCTACACCGATTGTCACCCCTTCCAGCGACATCGGCCCACCCGCAGAGACAGCACCCGTCGGTGACATTCCGGAGCCGTTCGCCGCGCTGCCCAGCCCGTCGATCGCGCCCACCCCGATCGCCGTGGCGCCGCCGACGCCGCCCACTCCGGCGCCGCGGCAAAGGCCGACCCACTCGCGGTATCTCGTGGTGCCTGAAAACATCGCCATGCAGGCAGACTCCTCGTTTGCCGCACGGACCCCGGCTTCTCAGCAGGGTCCCGACGCCTCGACGTCTCCCGCGCCGCTGGCGGCGTCGCGAGCCGGGTCGAACGCCGTCAAGCCGCTGCCAGCGACCACGACAGCCGATCGTGGCCCTCAGTCGCGGCCCCAGGGGAATCCACCGCAGGGCCGCACGCCCCAGCGACAAGGGCGCCAGGCTCAGCCTGCCAACCCGGGAACGCCTGCGAACACCGTGCCCCAACCCCGACTGGGATCGACGATGTTTCCAAATCTCTCCGCGGGGATCGACGCCATCGAGGGGCGGATCCGTGGCGATCAACCGGCGGAGAGCCAATCTCCCGCCGCTATGCAGGCCAGGCCGCTCACGGCTCGATGACGATCGTGCCCGA
Source organism: Planctomycetaceae bacterium (assembly GCA_947459185.1). Taxonomy (GTDB): domain Bacteria; phylum Planctomycetota; class Planctomycetia; order Pirellulales; family UBA1268; genus CAMCQY01. Next base: position 10,565 of record CANHCU010000019.1, read on the forward strand.
CTGGCCGCGACGTGGATCGCTTCGGATACGTCGTTTCCGTCGGTCTGCATGATGCATGCGGCTTTCGTGCATGCTTCAGATCGCGGTGCGCGGCAGCCCTTGGCACCGCACCCTTCCCTTCGGCCATGCCGTCAGGGTCGCTTGGCAGTCGCCAGCGCGGCACATCCAGCGACCGCGGCCGCCAGTGCTCCCAGGCCTCCGACCACGTACAGCGTCCAGGAAACGCCCTGAGCAAAACGGGTCCGCCTCTGGAGATCGACCTCGCCCCGCAGCGGGCCGCGGTTCACCGACGCCTGGGCCAATTCCTGCAGCGAGCGATAGAGCGCTGCGTCATCGCCGGCCTCGATGTTGGCACGGATCATCGCCGGATCGAGCGCCGCCTTGGGTGTTGCCCCGACCATCGCGGCTATTCCCCACGACAGGAACGCACATGCGACACCAGCCATAGTCACCGCCTGCGTGAGCCCCCAACGCCGCGACTGTCCGACGGCCACTTGGGGTTTGATCCGCAGCTGGTCGAGATCCCGGAACTTTGGCACCTCGTTGAGCCGGCCGCAGGATGGACATTCCACCTGGCCGCCAGCCTGTCCCGAGACCACGTTGATCTCGCACGCACACCCCGCGCACGGCAAGAGAAAGATTTTGGTCGCGGCGTTCATGATCGTGTTTCCAGAGCGGGGCCGGCTCCGCCCATGCACGCAGAGCTTCTCCCGCCCGATTCTTTTACCATTTCAGGGCCTCCGGCCTGAACCCTAGCCGTTTTCCCCGAAAAATTTGCTGGCTTTTCTCATCGGACAGGGGCATAATCTTAAGCCCGCCGGACGACCCAGCCCATGAGACAGCACCCCACTACAGGCCCCGGAATCTCACCCCATTCAGCCTATCTTTACGGCAGATGCGTGGTGGCCGCGGTTCGCCTCCTTGGTGGGGTTTGGGGCTGGGATGACGGATTGGGTTTTGGCCGTCGGCGTCGGGATGCCGGGCAAGCGTTTGGTGGCCAGCGGAATGTGGGCAGAGTGTGGGCCATGGCGGGCCGGTCGGAAGCGGAATTCCACTTACTGGATTTCCTCGGCACTTGAATCACACTCGCGACACTTCGAATGATGCATCGGACGATTTGTCAACGCGTTTCTGTCTGCCGGCGGCTATTGGTTTGAAGACTTGAAGAGAGAAGATCGATCCACGAAGGAGCTTTGCCTTGTACGACTCGCTGCTGGATGAACTCGAGGACGACGTTGTCTCCAATCCCCAAGAGGTCGAGGAACTTGCCGACAAGGTCGTCGATGCCGAGGAGGCCGATGCCGACCTGCTCGCTGACGACAACGACGTGACTGTTATTCCCGACGCTGAGATCGAAGCGGAGTCGGATTCGGAGATCGAAGCAAGCGGCGAAGGGGAAGACGTCCTCATCGAGCAGGTTGAAAACTGGTCGGACGATCCGGTGCGGATGTACCTGACCCAGATGGGCGAGATCCCGCTGCTGACTCGCGCGCAAGAGATCTATCTGGCCAGGCAGATCGAGACCACGCGGGCCCAGTTCCGCGCTAAACTTCTCGAATGCGAATACGTCTGCCAGCAGGCGTTCAAGGTGCTCTCCCGCGTGCATCGTGGCGAACTCCCGTTCGACCGCACCGTGCAGGTGTCGGTCACCGATCGTCTTGAGAAGGATCAGATCCTCGGCCGGCTGCCGCACAACCTGCGGACGCTCGAGGTGCTGCTGCGGCAGAATCGTGCTGACTATCGGATCTCCCTCTCGAAGAAGCGGAAGATGGCGGAGCGTCGTGAGGCGTGGGCCCGACTTGGCCACCGCCGTCGCCGCTGCGTGCGGTTGATTGAAGAATTGGGCCTGCGGACCCAGCGAATCGAGACCATGATCCCCACGCTCGACAACTTCGTGCTGCGGCTCAAGGAACTGCGGAGCAAGATCGAGGCCCACCGCCGAACCAAGCAGCCGCCCTCGGGCCGCCAGAAACTCGTTGACGAATACCGTGCCATCCTCAAGGCTTGCCAGGAGACACCCCGCAGCCTGAAGCGACGGATGGACGAGATCCGCGAGATCTACGCCCGCTACCAGAAGGCGAAGCGGGGATTGTCTGAGGGCAACCTGCGGCTCGTCGTCTCGATCGCCAAGAAATACCGCAACCGCGGCCTGTCGTTCCTGGATCTCATCCAGGAAGGCAATGCCGGCCTGATGCGGGCGGTGGACAAGTTCGAATACCGCCGCGGCTTCAAGTTCTGCACCTATGCCACCTGGTGGATCAGGCAGGCGATCACCCGCGCGGTGGCCGACCAGAGCCGCACGATTCGCATCCCGGTGCACATGGTGGAGACGATGTCCCGCGTGCGGAACGTCGCCCGTCAACTGCTCCAGGAATACGGCCGGGAGCCGACGATCGAGGAGATCGCCGCCCGGGCTGGCACGCCGGTGGATGAGACGCGTCGCGTGACGGCGATGAGCCGCTATCCGATCAGCCTCGACCGCCCCGTTGGCAACAGTGAAGACAGCCACTTCGGCGACCTGTTGCCCGACACCGGGGCCGAGAACCCGGCTGTGGGTGCGGCGCAGGAGATGCTTCGCAACCGGATCGCGAAGGTGCTCAAGTCGCTCTCCTACCGGGAGCGGGAGATCATCAAGCTGCGATACGGCCTTGGCGACGGCTACAGCTACACGCTGGAAGAGGTGGGCCACATCTTCAAGGTGACGCGTGAGCGGATCCGGCAGATCGAGGCCAAGGCGGTTCGCAAGCTGCAGGCTCCGGCTCGCAGCGAGGAACTCTCCGGCTTTCTGGACTAGTTTTTCGCGCCCACAGGTTTTGCGCCCACAGGTTTCGCCCACAGTGCCATCCATCATGGCCCTGTGGGCGAGCCTCGTCCAAGCCCGCTCGGTCCTCATCCAAGCCCGCAGCGCAAGCAAGGGAACACGGGTGGCCTGACGAGCTGGAAAGCGGATTCCGCTCGCTTGCGCTTTGGGCTTGCATGGGAACGGGGGGCTCTGACAGACCTCCTTCCCTCGCATATGCTTTGATCGATTCAACACCGATCCCGCAAGGAACCTCGCTCATGCATCACGCTCTCTTGGCCGCGGTCGTCGCTCTCATGTTCGCCGGCACGGCAGTGGTTCCTGCCGCGGAGCCGATCGCCTTCCCGCGGACAACGATCGATCTTGGCACGGTCGTGACCGATCTTGAGAAAAGCGTCCGTTTCTACACCGAAGGCATTGGGTTCCGTGAACTCAAAGGCTTCGATGTGTCGGCCGACATCGCTGCGTCCGCCGGCCTCACCGACTCCAAACCGCTCTCGGTCCGCGTGCTTGTGCTGGGGGATGGCCCCGAGGCCACGAAGCTCAAGCTCATGCAGGTGGCCGGCACGTCGCCGCGTACCGGCGACACCGAGTTCATCCATTCCCACACCGGCTTTCGCTATCTGACGATCACGGTGGACGACACCGGTGCAGCGGTCGAGCGGCTCGGGAAGCTGGGCGTGAAGCCGCTGGCGAAGTCGCCCATGGCGTTGCCTGAATCGCTTGCGCCGGGCATGTATCTCACCTGCGTTCGCGATCCCGACGGCAATATCGTCGAGCTGCTTGGCCCGCGGAAGTAGGCGATCGATCCCCCGGCTCGCGCCGGGGGCTTGTATTGCGCCGCAACGCCACCGTCGCATACAAGCCCTTAGCGCAAGCGACGGGATCTCCCCAGACTCACGATTCCCCGGCTCACGCCGGGGGCTTGTATGGGAGCGGGATCTTGCCGGTCTGCTCCAGCCAGGCGATCACCTGATCGGCCAATTGTTCGGCCGGAGTGGCCGCTGAATCGACGACAAGCTCGGCCGCGAGCGGCTCCTCGTAGGGATCGTCGATCCCGGTAAACCCCTTGATCTCGCCGGCACGGGCCTTTTTGTAGAGCCCCTTGGGATCCCGGCTTTCGCAGACCTCGAGCGGTGCCCGAACGTGGATCTCCACGAAGTCCCCCGGCGTGAGCATCGCCCGCACGGCGTCGCGGTCCCTGCGATAGGGGCTGATGAAGGCGGTGAGCGTGACGATGCCTGCCTGGGCGAAGAGTTCGGCCACGGCCCCAATCCGCCGGATATTCTCCTCACGGTCCTGGGCGGCGAACCCGAGCCCAAACCGCTTGGCGAACTCCTCGCCATGCCGCTCCTTGAGGAGGGCGGGCGCCGCGTTCAAGCCCAGCCGCACGTTATCGCCGTCGAGCACAAAACTTCTCACACCACGGCCGTGCAGACGGTGATCGACAAGGTTGGCCAGTGTGCTCTTGCCGCAGCCGGAGAGTCCGGTGAACCAGAGCACGCAGCCGCGGTGGCCGGCGGCCTGCTCGCGTTCGTCGCGACTGACTGCGTGGGCGTGCCAGCGGACATCGACCGTTTCGCCCATGCCGTGGTTCGCCTGTGTGTTGGTCTTTGTCATCGGATCACCCTCTCCTTGCACACGCCGCCTGGCCGGATCACTCCCAGCCGCCCAGCTTGATTGCCCGCTTGAACCGCTGCGGCTCGTCGCCCGGATTGGCCCCGCCACGTTCGATCTCGAGTTCGATCGTGTCACCCGGTCCGCGACGGCCCACCAGATCGGTAAGCGACTCGAAGTTGGCCACCGGCTGGCCGTCGATGTGGAGGACGATGTCACCGATCTGGACACCTGCGTCTGCTGCCGCCGACCCCTCCTGAACGTGCGTGATCAGACAGGGGCCGATCACCGACTGGCCCGCCACGCCCAGCTTGCCCCCCTTCCGCACATCGATCTTGGTGTCGGGGAGCTTCGCAGCGATGGCCGCCAACGCCGCGTCACTGGCGCCTGTTCCATAGAGTTGCAACTGTTCGAGGCCTCGCAGTCGGCCGAGCACCGCCAGACTCGCCTCGTCGAGCCGCACGCCGTGCACGCCCACTTGCGCCACGCGGCGCAGACGGGTCAGCAGCCGCAGGTCCTCGCTGGTGCCGGTCCATGTCGCGTTGAAGAGCGCATGCAAACCGCGGTGCCCGCTGGGCAGGAATCCCTCTGTAAGAATCGCCCCCAGCGCTTCGAGTCTGACGCGGGCCGCCTCGGCCAGCCCCACCGTGTGAAAGTCGAGCGTCGCCTCGGCCAGGCCGGCAACGGCGGCATCGGACCCCTCGGCAACGTTCTCGAGCGTCCGCTCCGCGGCGGCGGCCAGATCGGCATCCTCGGCGGCCAGCATCTCCCGCAGGATTTCAACCGCCCGGCTGCTCACCTCGAGGTCACCCCGGCGGATCGCCTGTTGCAGGGGCTCAATCGCAGGCTGGCCGGCCGCGGCGAGGCTGCGAGTCGCCGCCTCCCTCTGGGCAAACTGCTCAGCCGCCAGCTGGTCGATCCAGCCGCTGATCTGGCCGGGGTCGGGGGGAGCCGCCGGCTCCTCTGCCACAGCCAGTCCAGCGGCGATCACGGCCGGCAGAAGCAGCCAGGCATGTCGAGCGCGGAGTGAGAGGGGAAAAACTGGTGCAGTCATGCCGCAAATATACCCGTTTTTCTCAGAGACCGATCGGATCAGCATCCCCATCAAGATTCGTCTCGGGGCGGGATTCCCCGGGGTACACTTTCCGTGTCGAACGAGAGTCCGCCGTCCCCCCCCCAAGCCGCCCACCATGTCCCTCTCCATCGCCACCGACCGCACCCCGCGGCCACCGCTGCCGACGACCCGGGCCGAGATGCTCGCGCGGGGCTGGGAGTCGGTCGATGTGGTGTTTGTCAGCGGCGATGCCTACGTCGATCACCCGAGTTTCGCCAACGGCCTGCTTGCGCGGCTCTTGGAAGCGGCGGGCTTCCGGGTGGCGGTGCTCGCCCAGCCCGACTGGAGCACCTGCGACGCCTGGCGGCAGTTTGGCCGGCCCCGGCTCTTCTTCGGCATCTCGGCGGGCAACATGGACTCGATGATCAATCACTACACCGCCAACCGAAAGGTCCGTAACGACGACGCCTATTCCCCTGGCGGTGCCATTGGCCGACGGCCCGACCGGGCCACGCTCGCCTACTGCCAACGGTCTCGGGAAGCGTTTCCGGGAGTGCCTGTGGTCGCCGGCGGAGTCGAGGCGAGCCTCCGCCGGATCGCCCACTACGACTACTGGAGCGACACGGTCCGCCGTTCAATCATCCTCGACTCGAAGGCCGATCTGATCGTCTTCGGGATGGGGGAGCGGACGGTGCTCGACGTCGCCCGCGGACTCGCGGCATCGGCCGATCAGACCTCCGACGGCCTTGCCACGACCGTGATGGTGAAAGCCCTCCGTGACCGTCGTGGCGTGGCCTACCGGCTCGGCGCGAGCGAACCGCCGCCGTCGGACCCCGACACCCTCGCTCTGCCCGACTACGACGCGGTGGTCAGCGATAAGCTCGCCTTCTGCGAGATGACACGGATCTCGCACCTCGAGACCAACCCACACAACGCGAAGCGGCTCGTGCAGCGATATGGCCGTGAGGCGGTGGTCGTGAATCCCCCTGCCCTGCCGTTGGAGCAGGACGAGATGGACGAGGTCTACGGGCTGCCGTTCACCCGCCGGCCGCACTCCTGTTATGGCGGCGCCCGCATCCCGGCATTCGAGGTCGTCGAAACGAGCGTCCAGATCATGCGGGGCTGCTTCGGCGGCTGCACGTTCTGCTCGATCACGGCCCACGAGGGGCGGATCATCCAGAGCCGCTCACAGGATTCGATCATCACCGAGATCAAGCTCCTGGCCTCGCAGCCCGGCTTCAAGGGCACGGTCTCCGACATCGGCGGCCCGACCGCCAACATGTATCAGATGCGGTGCTCGCGGCCCGAGGTGGAGGCGAAGTGCCGCCGGCTCTCCTGCGTGCACCCCACCGTCTGCAAACTGCTGGGCACCGATCACGGCCCGCTGAAGGCGGTGATGAAGGAGGCGCGGAGCGTCGAAGGGGTCAAGCGGGTGCTCGTGGCCTCAGGCGTGCGCATGGACCTCGCCCGCAAAGACCCCGAGTATCTCCGGGAACTTGCCGAACATCATGTCGGCGGCCACTTGAAGGTGGCGCCTGAGCACGTCGATCGCGAGGTGCTCGACCTGATGAAGAAGCCGTCGGCCGACGACTTTGTGGAGTTCGACAAGGCATTCAAGGCCGCCAGCCGCCGCGTGGGCAAGAAGCAGTACACGGTGCCCTACTTCATCGCCAGCCATCCGGGCAGCGGTGTGGAGGAGATGATCGAACTGGCTCTCTTCCTCAAACGCAACAGCTACCAGCCCGATCAGGTGCAGGATTTCATCCCGAGTCCCTTCGACATCGCCGCCTGCATGTACTACACCGGCCTCGATCCGATGACAAAGCAGCCGGTGAAGGTGACGAAGGGCCTCCGCGACCGGCGGATGCAGCGGGCCTTGCTCCAGTTCTTCAAACCGGAGAACTACTTCGAGGTGCGGCGGGCGCTCGAGGAGGCCGGCCGTCAGGACCTCATCGGCTCAGGCTGCGACTGCCTGATTCCGGAACGCGCGCCGAAGGAGGCGCTCGACCGCAAGCGGAGCGAGGCGACGCGGGCGTTCACGGAGAACACATCCGGCGACCACATCCGCGGCAGGCCCGCCTCGGGATCTCGTAAGGAATCCCGCCAGCGGAAGAGCGTGGGCTACCGGCCCAAACGCGGCAAGCGGTAGTCGCCCAGAGCCCGTGCCGAAAAAGACCGGAATGCCTGCCCCGCGAACGCCCTAGGTCGCATTCTGAGTGACAAAAACCGTTTTTCCACCGGAATGCCGACTACTATAGGGATGTCGTTTCCGTGCCCGCCGCGACCTCAATTGAGACGCTCATGTTGCGAGCAGCCATTCTCTCGGCGTATGCGTGCTTGGCGTGCTGGTCCTGCGAATGCGCCGCTGCGGCAGCGGCCGAGCCGGCGCCGGCGGCCGCCGTCCGGTTCAATCGCGACATTCGGCCGATCCTTTCCGACAACTGCTTTGCCTGCCACGGCCCCGACGAGGATGATCGTGGCGGCGATCTGCGGCTCGACGTCCGGGAGGATGCGGTCGCCGACCGTGGCGGCTATGCCGCGATCGTGCCGGGCAAGCCCGACGAGAGCGAGATCCTGAAACGAATCCTGTCGCACGATGACGACGAGGTCATGCCTCCGCCGCGGGCAAAGAAGACACCGCTCACGGCCTCCCAGATCGAGACGCTCCGCCGGTGGATCGCCGAGGGCGCCCCTTACCAGCGGCACTGGGCCTTCGAGCCGGTCGAGCTTTACCAACCGCCGGATGGAGCAGGGTCGAAGTGGGGCCACAACCCGATCGACGCGTTCATCGCGGCGCGGCTCCACGCCGAAGGACTCGCGGCCTCACCCGAGGCGGACAAAGCGGTTCTCCTCCGCCGTGTGTCGCTCGACTTGGTCGGGCTGCAGCCCACGCCCGACCAACTCGCCGCGTTTCTCGCCGATGAATCGCCCGATGCGTACGAGCGGGCCGTGGATCGGCTGCTCGCCTCGCCCCACTACGGCGAGCGGTGGGGCAGGCACTGGCTCGACCAGGCCCGCTATGCCGACTCGAACGGCTACTCCGTCGACTCCGAACGGTCGATGTGGCCCTATCGCGACTGGGTGATCGACGCCATCAACAGCGACATGCCGTTCGACCGGTTTACCATTCAGCAGCTTGCAGGCGACCTCCTGCCCGAGGCGACGAAGCTGCAGAGGATCGCCTCCGGCTTCCAACGCAACACGATGATCAACGAGGAGGGTGGTTCGAAGCCGGAGCAGTTTCGCGTCGAGGCAGCGATCGACCGGGTGAACACGACGGGCGCGGTCTGGCTGGGGCTGACCGTAGGCTGCGCCCAGTGCCACACTCACAAGTACGATCCGATCTTGCACAAGGAGTATTTCCAGCTCTTTGCCTTCTACGACAGCGACGCCGACGTGAACAACGTCGCCGACACGGTCGAGGTGGTGCCCGGCGAGATCATCGGAAAGCCGGGGGCCGTCACGCGGCAGCAACTCGACCAGTCCGAACGTGACGTCGCACGGATCCGGGCTGCCGCCCGCGACCGGCTCGGCGAATGGATTTCATCGTGGCCGTCGATCGAGGTCGAGGCGGCGCCCGGCCCGTCGAATGCGTGGACTGCCGTCGCGTCGGAGGCTCCGGCGGCCGACGCCGCGAAGATGTCGCTGAAGATCGATCCGTCGCCGTCGCCGATCGTCGCGATCAGGCTGGCCTTCCCGACGGAAAAAGTGGAGGGCGAGGAGACTCCGAAACGGTCGCATACCAAGGACGACACGTTCGTCGTCGGTGAGGTCACGATTGCCGCGGAGGGCAAGCCCGTCCCGCTCATGACCGCCTTCGCCTCGATGGAGCGGCCGAAGTTCCCCGCGGCTCAGGCAGTGGACGGCAACGCGGCGACCGGCTGGAGCGTGGAGCCGAAGGACCATCTCGCCGATGCATCGCTCGTGGTCGTTCCCCGCGAGCCGATCCCGGCGGACACGCAGCTCGCTATTTCCATCCAGTTTCCGGCCGCCAACAAGGACGCTCGGCAGGTGCCTCGCCGCATCTCCGTGGAAACGACCACCGATGCGAAGCTCGCGCCGCTCGATGCCGCGACGGTGGCGCCGCTCGTCGATGCGATCAAGGCGTCGCGGTCGCAGCACGACGGACCGAAGGACGCCGATGTCCTGAAGGCCTTCGCGGTCGTTGACGTCGAGCAGCACGCCGCGGCGTTCGACCGCGAGCAACTCCGCCGGAAAGCGACAATCGGGAAGACGCTCGTCATGCGTCATCTCGCCAAGCCGCGAGAGACGCTGCTGCACATCCGCGGCGATTATCTCAACCCAGACAAGAAGCTCGGCCCGCTCGTCCCCGGCACGCCTGCGTTCCTACCGCCGCTGGCAGCTTCGGCCGATGCCGCCGGCAGCACGACCGCCACCGCCCCGAACCGGCTCGCACTCGCCTGCTGGCTCGTGCGGGCCGACAACCCGCTCACGCCCAGGGTGACGGTGAACCGTGTCTGGATGCGGTATTTCGGCATCGGCCTGGTGGAGACCGAAAACGACTTCGGCACCCAGGGTTCGCCCCCCTCCCATCCGGAGCTGCTCGACTGGCTCGCCGCCACGTTCGTGAAGGATGGCTGGTCGATGAAGAAACTGCACCGGCTGATCGTCACGAGCGCCACCTACCGCCAGTCTTCGGTCCATCGGGCCGAACTGGCCGCCAAGGATCCCCGCAATCTTCTTCTGGGCCGGCAGAATCGAATCCGGCTCGACGCGGAGATCGTCCGTGACACGGCGATGCTGGCGGCGGGGCTCCTGTGCGACGATCTCGGCGGCCCGCCAGTCCATCCGCCGCAGCCGGACGGCGTCTATTCCTTCACCCAGACCGGCAAAACCTGGCGTACGGACACGGGCCCCCAGCGGTATCGGCGCAGCCTCTACACGCAGTTCTATCGCAGCGCTCCGCACCCGCTCTTCACGACCTTCGACGCGCCGAATTTCTCGACAGCATGCACCCGCAGAGCTCCGTCCAACACGCCGCTGCAGTCGCTCATGCTGGCCAACGATCCGATCTTCGTCGAGGCCGCAAACGCGATCGGCGATCGGGCGGTCGCGGCGGCAGGCGGGGACGTCGGACCGGGTGGCGATGCGACCGCCCGTGCGATCGACCAGCTCTTCCGCTTCTGTCTGGCCCGACCGCCATCGGCCATGGAGCGGCGGCTGTCGGAGGATTTTCTTCTCCAGCAGCGGGGCCACGACCCGGCCACGACCTCCGAGGCATGGCATGCCCTGGCCCGTGGCGTCATCAATACCGACAATTTCACGACGCGGGAGTAGAAGCATCATGCCGGCCGACAGCCCGATCGAAACCGAGCTCCTGAAACATGCCACGCGGCGGCAGTTCTTCGCCAACACCGGCGTGAGCGTCGGCGCCATCGCCCTTGCCGACATGCTCCGGGCCGAGGAGCCCGCAGGCGACACGGTCCGGCCGAGTGCCGCCAGCCCCATGGCCGTGCGACCGCCGCATTTCGCGCCGCGGGCGAAGCGGGTGATCTACCTGTTCATGGCTGGCGGCCCGAGCCAGTTTGAACTGTTCGCCGATAAGCCGAAGCTGCGGGAATTAAGCGGTCAGGCTCCGCCGGCGAGCCTGATGGCGGGCCGGCAGTTCGCCTTCCTGAAGGGCGACGAGAAACTGCTCGGTTCAAAGCGGAAGTTCGCCCGTCACGGCGAGTGCGGCATGGAGGTGAGCGAACTCCTGCCGCACACCGCGAAGATGGTGGACGACGTCTGCTGGGTGCGGTCATGCACGACCGACGTGTTCAACCACGGGCCGGCGAAGCTGTTTATGAACACGGGCTTCCAGGTGCCGGGCCGCCCGTCGCTCGGTTCGTGGGTGACCTACGGGATCGGCTCGCCGTCCACCGATCTGCCGGGGTTCGTCGTGCTGCAGAGCGGCCCGCGTGGGCCGCGGGCCGGCTCGGCGCTCTGGTCGGCGGGCTTTCTGCCGTCGAGCTATCAGGGAGTGCCATTCCGCAGTCAGGGCGACGCGATCCTCGACCTCAAGTCACCCAAAGGCGTGTCGCAGGACCAACAGCGGGAGCTCTTCGACTTCGTGCGCCGGCTCAACGAGGAACGGCTGGCGGCGACGCATGACCCTGAGATCCAGACACGGATCAACGCCTACGAGATGGCCTACCGCATGCAATCGAGCGCGCCGGAACTGATGGACTTCGGCAGCGAGTCGGCCACGACGCTCGAAAGCTACGGCGCCACGCCGGGCAAGGCGTCGTTCGCCAACAACTGCCTGCTCGCACGGCGGCTGGTGGAGCGTGGCGTGCGGTTCGTGCAGCTCTACCACACCAACTGGGACCATCACGGCGGCGCGGAGAATCTCGAGGGGGAACTCGAGAAGGTCACCGGCGAGATCGACCGGCCGTGCGCCGCGCTCGTGAAGGATCTGCAGCAGCGGGGCCTGCTCGACGACACGCTCGTGATCTGGGGTGGCGAGTTCGGCCGCACGCCGATGGGCGAGATGCGGGCTCCGGTCGGCCGCGACCATCATGTCGAGGGTTTCACGATGTGGTTCGCCGGAGGCGGCACGAGGCCCGGAACGATCATCGGCGCGACCGACGAACTGGGCCTTGGGGTCACGGAGCAGAAGGTACACGTCCACGACATCAACGCGACAATCCTCCACCTGCTCGGCTTCGACCACCAACGGCTCACCTACAGGTTCCAGGGCCGCGACTTCCGGCTCACCGACGTCCACGGCGAACTCGTCTCGGAGATGCTGGCGTAGGCCGCCGACGCGAGCAGGCGAACCGGAAAGCCACGGCGTCCGTAGACTCAAAGACGAGCGTTCCCACACCCTCCATTTCGACAGAGTCTTCCATGCGTATGCTACGCCTGCTTGTCCTGCCTCTCATCGCCAGCGTCATCGTCACCGGTCCCCCGACGACCGCCCAGGCGGCCGGGCCGCGGAATCCCTATTCGAGCTTCAACCTCTCCGGGCTCAACTACGGGGCCCAGCAATGGGATCGTGACCAGCGGGCCGGCCGCGTCGTCTGGCCCTACTACAACACGCCGTCGCGAAGCTATTACCGCGGCTCCAACGTGAGCGTGGGCGGAGTCACGGGCGGGGCCGGTGGCGCCATGATTCAGGGTGGCACCTCTCGCTCGACCCCGCGTGCCGTCCGCCGCTGGCGGCGGTAGCGGGCCCTACCTGGAGTCCAGGAAGCCGGGATCGGCGGAAGCTCGAGGAGCTGTCTTTACGAAAAACACGACATCGTGTCGTTTTTTCTTGGCAAACGCAGTTTGCTGGTGCTGCGCATGGCATCCTGCCATGCCGTCTTGGGTAGCCGGGATCGGCGGAAGCTCGAGAGGATTTTTCGACCTTCTGGGGAATGGGCTGTCGTAGGTCGTGGAAGGAGAAAAATCCGTAGCGACGAGACTTCTGCCGGCCCGGCGGTGCGTCGCCATGCAAGGCGGCCCGTATTCCCTTGCTTGCGCTGCGGGCTTGAATGGAGGGCGGCGCCACGCGGAAGCGTTTCACCCGCCTGCCTTTGGCGGGTCGTCTTGATAGATCCGGTATTTCTTGGTGACCAGCGCGCCACCGCGTTCGAGCGTCCGCTTCGAGAGATGGTTGCTCTCCAGCACCCAGGAGAATTCCACCTCCTTCATGCCCCAGTCCTGCAGCGGCTTCACCAGCCCCGCCATCAGCACCAGCCCCACGCCCCAGGCCTGGTATTCGGGCACGACGTTCGTGCTGATCGCCCGCATCCGCTTGATGCCCTTCTTGTTCCAGAGCAGCCGCAGGAAGCCGAATGGAAACAGCCGGCCGTTGATCGCCTTGATGCGCGGGTTGAAGTCGAGCAGGCAGAAGGCGGTACCGATCGGCTTGCCGTTCACCTCGGCCACGAGCGCCAGTTCCGGCACGATCAGGTGCCGTAGGCTCTCGGCCATGTGCTTCACCTCGCCTGACGTGAGCGGCACGAAGCCCCAGGTGCCGCCGAGGCTCGAGTTGTAGATTTCGAGAAACATCCGCACCTCGTCATCGAAGCGGCTGCGGTCGAGCGGACGGACCTTCACTCCGAACCGTTCCTTCACCCCCTCCACCATCGTCGCTAGCTTCGAGTCGAGCGACGCCAGCATCGAGAGCTCACCCCAGAACGCGTAGAGGTCCTCGATCTTCCCGAAGCCGTTGGCCTCGATCAGCTTGCCGTACCAGGGCCGGTTGTGCGTCATCATGAAAAAGGGAGCCGTGTCGAAGCCCTCGACGAGCAGGCCGCACTCGTAGTTGAGTGAGGGGTTCACCGGCCCGCGGATCGACGTCATGCCCTGCGCGTGGAGCCAGTCCTTTGCCGCATTGAAGAGGCCGCGGGCTGCCTCGGCATCGTCGTCGCACTCGAAGAAGCCGAAGAAGCCCCGCTGCTCCTTGTAGCGGTCGATGTGGCCGGCGTTGACGATCGCCGTGATCCGGCCGACATCGCGGCCGTTTCGCGTGGCCAGAAACGATCGACTCTTCGAACGCTCGTAGAACGGATGAGGGCGGAAGCCGAGCAGTTCTTCCTGCGACATGACCAGCGGCGGCATCCAGCACGGGTCGTCCCGATAGATCCGCCACGGCAGTTCGATGAACCGCTTCCGTTCTGCACGGGTGTCCACCGGTCGAACGATGACTTCCGCCAAGGCAAGCTCCATGTCGTGGGTATTCGTTGGGCATCGGCCGGAAACCCCGTAAGGGCAGGAATTTCGGTCGCGACACCGCATCTTCTGCCCAGGCGTCAGGGTCGTCAACGCCGGCAGGGAAGCCGCCCTTCAAAAGTCTGAACCGCCGCCATCCGATGGTATGATGGGGCCTTGTGACATGCGGTCACCGCGTTCATCAAGGACGGAACGATCAGCCCGGCAGGATCCGGAGTGTTCGGGAGAGGTCCTACGATGATTGTCTCGGTACGCGATAGCCTGCTGCCTGCGTCACGCATCGACTGTCTGGTCACAGGGGCCACCGGGCTGGTCGGCAACAATGTTGTCCGGCTGCTCGTCAACCGTGATCACAACGTGCGGGTGCTGGTCAGGCCCGGTCAACTTTCAGGCCCCGCCGCCGATGCAAGGCAGGCCGCAGGCGGCGTGTTTGCGGCCCTCCCGATCGACATGGTTGCGGCCGGCCTCCACGACGAGGTCGCGATGCAGCGGGCTGTCGATGGGTCGACGCACGTCATCCATTCCGCGGCGATGGTGCACTGTGGCTGGCGGCATCTGGAGGAGATGCGGCATGTCAACGTCGAGGGCACACGGGTGGTGGCGAGGGCGGCCCGGCGGGCTGGCGCGCGACTGATCCATGTCTCGAGCGTCGATGCGATCGGCCTGCGATCCGACGGCGTGCCCGCCGACGAGGAGACGCCTGCCGGCGGCATGCTCGAATGCCCCTACGTGGTCACGAAGCGGGATGCCGAGGCAGCCGTGCTCGAGGAGGTCGAAAAGGGCCTTGATGCGGTGATCGTCAATCCCGTCTACATGATCGGGCCGTGGGACTGGAAGCCGTCGAGCGGCCGGATGCTGCTCGAGGTGGGCGCGGGCCGCGGCCTGTTCGCTCCGCCGGGCTCCAACGACTTCGTCGATGTCCGCGACGTCGCCCAGGGCATTCTGGCGGCGATGTCGCGAGGCCAGACCGGCCGCCGCTACATCCTTGGTGGCCAGCCGCTCTCCTACCTCGACGCCTGGAGAATCTTCGCCCGCGTCTCGGGCCGCCTGCAGCCGCTGGGCATTGCGCCGCGGCCCTTCGTCCATGTGGCGGGGTGGTGCGGCGACCTGGCCAGCCTGCTGACCAGCCGCGAGCTGCCGGTGAATTCAGCGGCGACCGGCATGTCGATGCTGGCTCACAATTTTTCTTGTGCCCGCGCCGAGGCCGAACTCGGCTACACCATGCGGCCCTTCGAGGCTGCGGCGCAGGATGCCTGGGACTGGTTTGTCGGCCACGGCTACGCGAAGGCCCTCCGACCCCGCACCGCACTGGCTCGGTAGCGGCGATTGCGGGATTGAGTCGGCGTTTGAGGATCCGCAACCCGGATTCCTCTCGCTTGCGCTTCGGGCTTGCATGGGAGCCCGTAGCCATCCAAGTCCGCATATCATCCAAGCCCGCAGCGCAAGCAAGGGAGTACGGTTCGCAAGTACATCCCGTGCCAACCACTCCTGCCATGGATGGCTTTTCCGATTGACCGTTTAGAATGACGTCCAGTAGTTCCTGGCGTCTTCCGGTCGTGGCCTTTGCCGCGAGCACATCCATGCCCCACATTCTCGTCGTTGAAGACGAAGAGCATCTGGCCATCGGCATCAAATACAACCTCGAGGCCGAGGGTTTCACCGTCACGACCGCGGGCAACGGCCAGACGGCGCTGGCGGCAGTTGCTGCGCCGGACGCCCCGGTGGATCTGGTCGTGCTCGATCTGATGCTGCCGGGCATGAGCGGCTACGCCGTCTGCGAGGCGATCCGCGGGCAGGGGAGCGACATGCCGGTCGTGATGCTCACCGCCCGCACGCTCGTTGAGGACCGCATCCGCGGCTTCGATGCCGGCACCGATGTCTACCTGCAGAAGCCGTTCGATCTCGACGAACTTCTCTCGATCGTCCGCAACCTGCTGGCCCGTCGAACCCGCCATGGCCGCACGAGACCCACGGTGATCGACAGGCCCGGCGCGGCGGAACGGGCCCTGCCCGTGGACGACGAGGTGGCGTTAGCCGCGGGCGTCTACCGCTTCGGCAATGCCGAGGTGAACTTCGACACCTGGGAGGCACGCAGTGGGGAAAAGCCGGTGCGGCTGACAAATCTCGAGATGAAGCTGCTTCGGTATCTCGTCGAACACGAGGGCACCGTGTCATCCCGCAGCGATCTGCTCAAGCGGGTCTGGGGCATGGCCCGTGCGCCGGCCACGCGGACCGTCGATACGTTCATGCTCAACCTCCGCAAGTATTTCGAGGTTGACCCCGCCCGGCCGGTGCATTTCCTCTCGGTCCGCGGCATGGGCTACCGGTTCGTGAAGGATAAGCCTGCGGCGAAGCCGGCCTCACCGACCGAGGAGGGCAGCGGCGGCGGCACCGGGGTCGGGACTTCGCAGGAGTGATTCGCCAACCAGCATCGCGCCGATGCCGGCTTGCTCCAGTCGCTCCACGTCGGCTCGGCTGCGGATGCCACTCTCGGCCACCAGCACGCACTCCGGCGGCACGCGGTCGCGGAGCCGCAGCACACAGTCGAGGTCGGTCGTCATCGTCCGCAAATCACGGTTGTTGATGCCGATGAGGGTGGCTCCCAGGTCGAGCACCCGCGGCAGGTGGACGGGATCGTGGAGTTCGACCAGCGGCGTCATGCCGAGGTCGAGGATCTCCCGGTAGAGACTCCGCAGCAGGCAGTCGTCGAGACATTCCGCGATTAAGAGCACCGCATCGGCACCGTGGGCCCGTGCCTCGAGCACCTGGTAGCGGTCGACGACGAACTCCTTCCGCAACACGGGCAGCGACACGGCCACGCGGGCCGATTCGAGATCGACAAGGCTGCCGCCAAACCCGACGGCGTCGGTGAGCACGGAGAGCGCCGCGGCGCCAGCGGCCGCGTAGCCGCGGACGATCTCCTCGATCGAGGCGTCCGGACGAAGCTCCCCTGCCGATGGGCTCTTTCGCTTGAACTCGGCGATGAGCCTGATCGCCCCGGGGGCAGACACCGCCGCGAAGAAGTCGCGAACCGCCGGCGCGACCGCGAGCCGGCCCTCGAGGGCCATCGTCGGAACGCGTTCACGTGCGACTGCGACCTCACGGTGCTTCCGGGCCACGATTTCGTCGAGAATGGTTGCCATGGGGGGAAGTGTAGCACCGCGCCGCAGGCCGGCGTGCCGGCAACGGTTCGGGGCTGCCCGTGCCCCGTCGCCGGACGTTCGCTGCGGCCGGAGGTCGCCAAGCGCGCACAACCCACGACAGCCGGGCAGGATGCCGGTGTTCCCATACGCCGGCCGCCTGGATGGCGGCCCCCGCGCCAGCGACCGGAGGTCGCCAAGCGAAAACCGGCAGGATGCCGGTGTTTCGCGTGTAGTCAGTGCCGGAAGTGCCGCCGCGACGTGAACACCATCGGGATGCCCGCTGCGTCGGCCGCCGCGATCACCTCGGCGTCGCGCTTCGAACCGCCCGGCTGGATCACCGCCGCGATGCCCGCCCGCGCGATCAGGTCGATCGAATCGGGAAACGGGAAGAACGCGTCGGACGCGAGCACGCTGCCCCGGGCCCGGTCTCCAGCCTTCTCGAGCGCGATCCGCACGGCATCCACCCGGCTCGTCTGACCGAGCCCCGCCCCCACGAGATTGGTGCCCTGGCAGACGGCGATCGCATTACTCGTGAGCCGACGCACGATCGTGAAGGCGAAGTCGAGCGACTGCGTCAGCGCGGGCGAGGGCGTCGCCTTCGTCACCACCCGCCACGTCGCGGGATCGTCACACGCCGTGTCGGGCCGCTGGGCCAGCAAGGCGCCTGCGATGCTTCGCAGTTCGAGGCCGGCGGTCGCCTCCCACGGATCACCCGCCGGCAGCTCGACTAGTCGCACGCTCCCCTTCCAGGTGGGCCTCGTGGTGAGCAGTTCCACGGCCTCCGGTGCGAAGGCGGGCGCGGCAATCACCTCGACGAACAGCCCCGGCGCGAGCAGCACCTCGGCACACCCGCGGTCGAACGTGCGATTGACCGCCACGATCGATCCGAAGGCGCTGGTGGGATCGGCCGCCATCGCGGTGGCCAGCGACTCAGCGACGGTAGCGCCAGCCGCAACGCCGCAGGGGTTTGTATGCTTCACGACGACGGCTGCTGGATCAGCGAGCAATCCGGCCAGCCGCGAGGCACCATCCAGGTCGAGCAGATTGTTGTAGGAGAGTTCCTTGCCGGAGAGCTGCCTCAGGCCGGCGAGACCGAGGTGCGTTCCCACCGGCGCAAAGAGCGCCGCCGACTGATGGGGGTTTTCGCCGTATCGCAGCGGTAGCCGCCGCTCCAGGTCGAGCGTCAGTCGCATGGGCAGCGGTGGCTCATCGCTGGCGTCTTGCCCGCCCGCGTTCGGCGTCGCCGGTTGACCGGTGGCCACATGCAACTCCGCGTGCCGGGCCATCCACCAGGCGATGGCGGTGTCATAGGCAGCCGTGCGTTCGAAGGCGCGGGCCGCAAGCCGCCGGCGTTCGGCGAGCGTGGTGCCGCCGCGGGCGACCGCCGCCAGAAAGTCGTCGTATTGCTCGGGGCCGGTCACCACGGAGGTGAAGGCATGGTTCTTGGCTGCGGCCCGCACGAGGCTCGGGCCGCCGACATCGATCAGTTCGATCGCTTCGCCTGCGGAGCAGTCGGGCCGGGCGACAGCGGCTTCGAAGGCGTAGAGATTCACGATTACGGCGTCGAAGGTGTCGATGCCGTGGGCGGCGAGCACCGCCTGATCGTCGGCCCTATCGTGCCGGGCAAGCACTCCGGCAAAGATCCGCGGATGGAGCGTCTTGACGCGGCCGTCGAGGATCTCCGGAAAGGAGGTGATCGCCGAAACATCCTCGACCTCGAGGCCGTGGCTCGCGAGCGCGGCACTCGTGCCGCCGGTGCTCACCACGCGGACACCCGCCGCCTTCAGGCCGGCGGCGAGCCGGCCGAGGCCGGTCTTGTCGAACACGCTCACGAGCACGCGGCGGATGGGGACGATATCGACGGCAGGCGTGCTGGACGCCGGGGCAGCATGTGATGGATTCATGACCGCGATTAGACCAATCCTGCAGCCGCGGAAAAGAGGGGCGAATTTCCAAGCCCGCCTCCATCCAAGCCCGTAGCGCAAGCAAGGGACCTACGGGTTTCTTCCGGTTGGCGACGCGCCGCCGAGGACGACAAAGCTTCCGTCGCTCGGAGATTCCGACTTGTCACCCGGGTCGGTATGGCACGCACAACAAGTCGGACATCCTCCTCGTCTCCTCCACCTTCGTCGATCCTCGGCTCCTCAGCTTCAAAAAGCCCGCAGCGCAAGCAAGGGAGATTCGTCACGCCGCGGCGTATTCGTCGAGCAGCGACTCGATCCGGGCAAAGACATCGGCCATCTGCTCGGCATCGGGCAGCAGCGTGACCCGGAAATGGTCACGGTAGGGAACATTGAAGCTCGACCCCGGAGCCACCAGCACGTGCTTGCGCTCCAGCAGATCAAGAGCGAAGGCCTGGTCGTTGAACGTCTTGCTGCCGCTGGGAAGGCGGTCTGCATGCACGCGGACGAAGGCATACATCGCCCCCCGCGGTGGCACGACGGAGAGATAGCGGCTGCGCTGCACCGCTTCCAGCACCGCGGCGCGGGTGGCGTAGAGCCGGCCGCCGGGCCGCGTGAGATCGAAGATCGACTGATGGCCGCCGAGCGCCGTCTGCACGGCGTATTGGCCGGGCACGTTCGAGCAGAGGCGGAGCGACGCGAGCAGTTCCACCGCCTGGATATAGTCCCGTGCGTGCTCCCGCTCGCCTGAGAAGACGAGCCAGCCCACGCGGAGCCCGCAGGCACGGTAGATCTTGCTGAGGCCGCCGAAGGTGAGACAGAGGGTGTTTTTTGCGAGCGTGGCGGCCGGCACGAATGCGGCATCGCCGTAAAGCATCTCGTCGTAGATCTCGTCGGCGCAGAAGACGAGGTGCCGCCGCTCGGCGATTTCGGCCAGCGCTGCCAGCGTCTCACGCGGGTAAACCGCACCGGCGGGGTTGTTGGGATTGATCACCACCAAGGCCCGCGTGCGGTCGGTGACGAGCGATTCCACCTCGGCCGGGTCGGGAATGAAGCCATTCTCAGGCCGGCACGGATAGTGCACCGCCTTCGCACCGTGGATCACGACCGACGCCGTCCAGAGCGGATAGTCGGGACTGGGCACGAGCACCTCGTCGCCTGGATTGAGCAACGCCCGCATCGCGAGCATGATCAGCTCGGAGCAGCCATTGCCAATGAAGACGTCGTCGGCGGTAACGTCCATGACGCCGCGGTTTTGCTGCTGCATCACCACCGCCTCGCGGGCCGGAAAGATGCCCTTCTGGTGCGAGTAGGGATCGGCCTGGTGGAGGTTTTCCACGATCGCCACCCGCATCGAGCCCGGCATGCGGAAGCCAAAGGCGCCAGGATTGCCGATGTTGAGCTTGATGATCTCATGCCCTTCGCGCTCGAGCTGTTCGGCCCGGCGGGCCAGGGCTCCGCGGATCTCGTACTTGACCTCGTGGAGGTGCTCGGAGGCACGGAGTGGAGGAAGGCTCATGGCTGGGTGTCGTCAGACTGGGCGGGTTTGGAAAACCCAAATCATACTGCGAGCCGAAGTCCGCAGCCAAACAACGGCATGCCGGCGATGGATCGGGCCTGCCCATGCCCCGAGAGCCGGCGTTGCTGACAAGCGGAGCCAGGATGGCGAAGCGCAGTCAGCATCGAGTGAGCGAAGGACAGGATGTCCGTAGCGAACGTCCGGCGACGGGGCATGGGCAGGCCCGATCACGGTGCTGCCGGCAGCTCCACCTCCATGACCGTGCCCTTCTGCGGCAGCCGGCCCTTCGCCACCACCCTGCCCCGCAGCTGTTTGACGATCGCATGCACAAGAAACAGGCCGAGCCCCGTGCCGGGCGTGGACCGCTCCAGTTCGCTCCCCAGCCGCACGAACCGCCGGAAGACATTCTGACGTTCGGCGATCGGGATGCCCGGCCCGTTGTCGGCCACCCGCACGAGCACCTTGCCGCGCGGCAGCGCCGATGCCGTCACCTCCACCTCGGGAGCGGGCAACGAATACTTCACCGCGTTGTCCACGAGGTTACGAAACACGATCTCCACGTCGGCCTCGCGGCCACAGACCCGCAGGGGCCCACCCGTGGCCGGCGCGCCGGCCACGCCCACCCCCACTCCCACGACCTCGAGCCGCACGCTCTCGGGCGGCACACCATAGCGGTGCACTGCGGCTTCGCAGGCCCGCTCGAGCACCGGCTCGACGTCGGTCGCGTCGGTGCCAGGGCGGGCCCGTCGCTGGAGTGTCTTGGCGGCATCGAGCAGGTGGTCGATGAGTGTGTCGAGACGTTCCACGTCCTTGAGCATGAAGCGGTGGAAGTCGGCCTGCTGCTCAGGGGGCACGGGCCGCCGCGTGAGCGTCTGCAGGTAGAGCTTGAGCGACGCCAGCGGGCTCTTCAGCTCGTGCGTGACGCTGTCGATGAAGTTGCTCTGCCGCTGGGAGAGGGCGATGGCCTTGAGCGTGAGGGCGAGGTAAATGATCACGCCCACGAGCACGAGCACCAGCAGCGCCACGCCGACACCGAGAATAGCCCAGTAGAAGGCGGCGTTTTCGTTGCGGTTCTTCGAGCCCAACGCCGCGGCGATGCTGACGAGCACCCAACCGACGCCGAGCGCCAGGATCGAGCCGATCAGCACGACGCCCAGCAGGATCGGCCAACGGAGCGAACGACGCGGTTCCATCAGACGCACAAGCCTCGGCTGAATGCGGCCCGAACCACCGAGCAATCGAATGGACACGCCGTCCCGTTATGCTACCACCACCATGGAACCACACGACACGCGATCCCCGACCAGCCGGCCACCGGTGCACCTCCACGCCGGCCGGACCGCAGCCGTGTTTCTCTGGACGAGGGATCGCTGGACGCACCGGATCACGACCCCGGGGGCCGAAACATTGGCCGGATGGACGTCCCTCGATGGGCCATTTCCCCCTGCCAACGATCCCCGTTGGCCGGCATCGCCGGTGCTCGTCGAACTCTCGCGAGTGAGCGTGCCGCAGGGCGATGCGGCCGGTGGTCAGGCCGTCGTCGGGGTCGGACTGGCCGGCCGTTCCCACTTCTCGGCCAGCATCGCCCCCGATCCCCACGTGGCCAACGCGATTCGATTCGAGATCGCCTGCCGGCTCCACGAGTCTCCCGGCTGGCTGGGGTCAACCTACCGGACAACCGACGGCCTGGTGCAACTGACCGCGTCTGACGAATCGACATCGCTGCCGCGGACGGTCGTCTGGGCCTACTCGATCGGACCGCAGGGCATTGCCGCGGTCAGCGGCGCGACGGTCGCGATCGGCCCCGCCTGAGAGCCGGCCCTCCGCCGGTAAAATCCTCCAGCGGACGCGTTTTTCGACGGCCTGCCGATGGTGCCTTGCGATTCGCCTGCAGATCGATCAGATTCTTGGGTCGGAACCGAGTGTTTCCCGCCCTGTCTTCTGCCTTCCCGCCGGAACGCACACATGTTCGACGTCATCGAGCGACTGAAGTCGGAGTGGACCGACAAGTATGTCGTGATCAACTCGTCGGCCCCCGAACTGGCCCGGTTCGCCCGTGCGACGGGAACCGTCAAAACCGTCAATATGAACGGTCGCTGTCTGGTCGAGTTCGACCAGTTCAACAACACCGGCTGGTACGACATCGACCCGGCGGCGCTCAAGATTGTCACCGAACCGCTGCCGAAGCCAGCCGAAAAAGAGGCTGCCAAGCCTGCGGCAACGGGTAAGCCTGCGGCAACTGCCAAACCGGCCGCAGCGGCGAAGCCCGCAGCCGCCAAACCAGCGGCGAAAGCTGGCGGCGCAGGCAAGCCCTCGACAGCCGACATTCTCGCCGCGGCGCGGGCCAAGGCGGGCGGTGGAGCGGCACCGGCAGCGGCGAAGCCCGCCGCGGCCGACAAGAAATCTGCGGCCCCCTCCCCGGCTGCATCAGCCCCGGCAGGCGGCAAGCTCTCGACCGCCGAGATCCTTGCCCGGGCCCGTGCTGCCAAGGCCGGCGCCGCTGCAACCGCTCCAGCAGCCGAGGCTGAGGAGGAGTCCGAGCCGACGATCGCCGAAGTTGCCACGCCGGAAGTCGCAGCACCGAAGGCCGCTGCCAAGAAACCAGCTACGGCCGGTGGTTCGCTCCCCACGACCACAGCCGATAAGATCGCCTGGTGTCGCCAGCACGACGCCAAGGCCTGATAGCAGCCTGACTGATCGCAGGCCTGCCGCGGTTTTCCGACAGTTTTTCCACAGTGTCCAGACACCGTGTCCAGGAGGGACTCTTCATGCGACGGATCGTGATGCCGATCTTTGTGGTCCTCGCCACCCTTGCCTGGACCGCCGGCTGCGGACGACTCTCCAGCCACCCGCTCGTGGTCGATGCGAAAGCAGAAGTCGAGCGAAATGCGCGGGTGCTTGCACTGCTGGCAGGCCCCGGCGGGAAGGTCACCTGCAGCCCAACAGTCACCGGCAGGGCCAACGAAACCGACGGCATCGCCGCGATGGAGTTCGAGGCGAGCGGCCCCAAAGGGCGGGGCACCGTGGTCGTCGAGGGGAAAAAACTCGGGAAAGAATGGAACGTCACGCACCTCGAGCTGCGACCGGCAGGAGGGGGTGAACACCTCATGTTGACGATGGATCTCGAGGCAAGCACCGGCACGGACACGCCGAAGTTCGATCCAGCGGTCGCGTCATCGCCGTCGGCCAAACCGGCCCCGCCGCCACCTGCCGAGATCGAGATCGCGCTGCCGCCCGGCGGTCCGGCTCAGTGAGTGGCCGGCTCGATGATGGGCCGCGTGCGCGTTAAAAGGCATCGGTCGTGACGGTCAACTCGGCCCGGTTCGCAGCCATTTTCTGCGTTTCAAATTCGTAGCTGCAAAATGTTTGACTCGCGCAAGGGCGGCCTCATAATGGCGAGTCCTTCGTGAACACCTGCCCGCTGCAGCATTTCCGGCCGCCACTCTCTGTCGGTTTGAATGCCGCGGGTTCCGTGCTCGCCCCGCCCCTCATCATGGTTCACCAGACAAGGAGTTGTTTCGTTCCCATGGCCCGGATTCGCAACGTTTTTGAAATCATCGAGCTGTACGGTCACGACGAGAATTTTGAGCCTCACGCGACCACTGAATTCATCCCCACGGCGGCGCCCGCCGGCTCGAAGCAGAAGATCGACATTCTCGCCGAGCGGATTCAGCGGGGCATGCCGCTATGGCACCCCGAGGATTCAACCGATTCGAGCACTGCCGATCTGGTCGCGCAACACGCGTAGGTATGCCCAGGAAAAAACCCTCCGTGATTCCCGATCCCCCGGCTCACGCCGGGGGCTTTTATGCGCATACAAGCCCTGAGCGTCAGCGACGGGATGTGCATCGAGCGGGGCTCGACCTCAATCTTTTGATCGCCCTCCGCGGCCAGTCTTGCCGCGGAGGGCGATTTCAATATCCCGCTTCGCCGAGTCGGCCTTCAGCTTCTGCCGCTTGTCGTGGGCCTGCCGCCCGCGGCCGATCCCCATCAGCACCTTCACGCGGCCGTCTTTGAAATACATCTTCAGGGGCACCAGCGTGAGTCCCTTTTCCAAGGCCCGATCTGCAAACTTGCCGATCTCGCGGCGGTGCATGAGCAGCTTCCGCGGCCGCTTCGGCACGTGGTTGAGTTGGTTGGCCTTTTCGTATTCGGGAATGTCGCAGCCGAGCAGCCAGACCTCTCGGCCATCGACGCGGCCGTAGGCCTCGTCGAGCGACATCCGACCGCCGCGAAGGCTTTTCACCTCGCTGCCAACCAGAGCGATGCCGCACTCGAGCGTGTCGATGATCTCGTAGTCGTGACGGGCCCGACGATTTTCCGACACCACCTTTTCGGCCGGTTTGTCGTCGGACTTGCCCTTAGCCTTTGCTTGGCCCTTGCCTGCTGGCTTGGCGGCTTTTCCGGTCGGCTGAGTTGGCTTGGATGCGGCCACGGATGGGGCTCAGGGGTGGCTGCCCGTCGGTGGGCAGGGGGTTTCCAACAGATTACACTCTATCGTTCCGTCGGCTTTGTTTCCCGGACGCGGTCTCCCCTCGAGCGGCGCGCCTGCTGTCGATCCCCCTTCCTGATCAGGAGAGTGCAGTGTTCATGCGGATCCGTCGCCTTCTCGATCGTTCGTTCCCAGGCTCCATGCTGGCATTGAGCCTGGCACTGGCGGCACCGCTGGGTGGCCCGCTGGCATGCTGCCTGGCCGCAGAGGGCGGGGCGACTGCCGTGGCCGAGAGTGCCGCCGCCGGATTCGTGGCGGGTGAACAGCGGCCAGAGGGAGACGACCCTGCCATCAAGGTGCCCGGCGGCTGGATGGTGGCCTACGACGAAACCATCCCTGGCACCGACGTGACCTTCCGGATGATCCCGGTGCCCGGCGGCACGCTCCGCATGGGCAGCCCCGCCACCGAGGCCGATCGTGGCGCCGACGAGGGGCCGCAATACGACGTGGCGATCGAGCCCTTCTGGATCGGCCGCTGCGAGGTGACCTGGGCTGAATACAAGGCCTACATGGCGGCCTGCGACGTCTTCAAGGCGATGGAATCGGCGGGCATCCGCCCTGTGACGGCCGAAAACGAGGCCGACGCCGTCACGGCGCCGTCCAACCTCTACGACCCCACGACCACGTTCACCAACGGCGAAGATCCCGCCCAGCCGGCTGTCACCATGACGCAGTTCGCCGCGCGACAATACACGAAGTGGCTCAGTGGTCTCTCGTCGCGGTTCTACCGTCTGCCGCTGGAGAGTGAGTGGGAGTACGCCTGCCGGGCCGGCACCACGACGCCGTGGAGTAGCAGTAGCACGCCAGACTTGCTGGCTGAGGTCGCCTGGTTCGCCGACAACTCCGACGAGACCACGCACCCGGTCGGTGAGAAAGAGCCCAATGCCTGGGGACTCCACGACATGCACGGCAACGTGGGCGAGTGGGTGCTTGACCAACTGGCTCCCGAGGGCTATGCCCGCCAGGCCGCACTGCCGCAGCCGGTGCCTGCTGCCACGGCCGCCGTCTGGCCGACCAGCCTGTCGCCTCGCGTGGTCCGCGGCGGCAGCTACTACGACGAGCCGCCGCAGTGCCGCAGTGCCGCCCGACGCGGTTCGGAGGATCTGCCGTGGAAGGATGTCGATCCCAATCTGCCCAAGAGTCCGTGGTGGTATACCGAAGAGCCGGCCCTCGGCGTGGGCATGCGGATCGTGCGGCCCCTGGCCGTGCCCGATATCGCAGAACGCCGCCGCTGGGGCGACGCCGACATCGACAGCATCCGCGCCGACACCGCCGACCGGCTCACGCAGGGCCGCGGCGCCCGCGGCATCGTTGACCCGAAAGTGCCCGCTGATCTCAAGGCCGAAGGCATCACACACTGACGAGGTGAACCATGCTGTTGCGTAACGTGACCCTGCTGGCTGCGAGTCTGGCCGCCTGCGCCGCCTCTGCGGCCGACTGGCCCGACTGGCGTGGACCGCAGGAAGACCGCAACGCCGGCGGCCCGCCGCTGGTGACATCGTTCGATCCCGAAAAGGGCACGAACATTCTCTGGAAGAACGACGAGGCGGGGGGCATCTCCACGCCGGTGATCATGGGGGACAAGCTCTACACCCTCGTGCGGCACAAGCCTGGCACGCAGGAAGAGGCCGAGAAGGTGCTCTGTCTTGATGCGGCCACCGGAAAAAAGCTCTGGGAAAACATCTTCAATGTCTACCTCTCCGACGTGCCGGCCGAGCGGGTCGGCTGGTCGGCCGTGATCGCCGATCCGGCGAGCAATACCGTCTTTGCCCATGGCGTCTGCGGCGTATTCACAGCGATCGATGCCGCAACGGGCAAGACGCGATGGCAGCGTTCGCTTCACGAGGAGTTCGGTTTTCTTTCCACCTACGGAGGCCGCACGAACATCCCGGTGGTGTTCGAGGATCTCGTGATCGCCAGCGCCGTCGTCACCGGCTGGGGCGACACGGCACGGCCCGCCCACCGCTTCCTTGGCATGGACGCGAAGACCGGCGAGGTCCGTTGGATGAACGGCACGAAGGAGCTCCCCGAAGATACCACCTACAGCACGCCATCGCTGGCGAATGTCGGTGGACAGGCGGCCCTCATCTTCGGGTCGAGCGACGGCAGCGTCTGGAACCTCCAGCCGCGCACGGGCAAGGCGGTCTGGAACTTCAGATTGTCGCGGCGGGGATTGAATGTCGCCCCCCTTGTCGACGGCGAGACGGTCTACATCTCGCAGGCCGAGGAGAATCTCGACAACACCACGATGGGCTCGGCCACCGCCTTCAAGGCCGCTGGCTCGGGCGACATCACCGCCACCAACGCGATCTGGCAGCGAAAGGGCGTGATGGACGGCCGGGCGATGCCGGTGGTGCTCGGCGAGCGGATCTATTTCGTCGATGACGGCGCAAAGGTCTACGTGTTCGACAAGGCGACGGGCGAACCGGTCGGCAAGCCCCAGAAACTGCTCGGCACAATCGTCCGCGGCAGCCCGCTCGTGGCAGATGGAAAACTCTACATCTGTTCGACCGGCGGCTGGCATGTGCTCGAGCCCACGAAGGATGGTCTGAAGTTCGTCAACCGGATGCGGCTCGACGAGGAGGACGAGGTCACGGCCTCGCCCATCGCCAGTAACGGGCGGATCTACCTGACGACCGGCGAACGGCTCTATTGCCTGGGTGAGAAAGCAGCCGCTTTGTCATCCTCCGCGAGCGTCCCGCCGACGCTGCCGCAGCAGGTGTCGGATGCGACCAAGGCGCCCGCTGGCGAGCCCGCCTGGCTGCAGGTGGTGCCAGCCGAGGCGCAGATCGCCGCGGGCGAAACGCTGCCGCTGAAAGTGCGGCTGTTCGACTCCGCTGGCCGATTCGTGAAAGAGTCTTCGGCCGAGTTCACCACGACCACGGGTACGGTCTCGGCAGACGGCCGCTATACCGCGCCGGCCGGCGCGCATGCCGCGGCACTCGTCACGGTGAAGGTGGGCTCGCTCGAGGGCAAGGCCCGCATCCGTTCGATGCCGCCGCTCCCGTGGAGATTCGATTTCGAGGAGATCGCGCTCGAGCCGAATCCGAAAGGTGGCCCGCCGCGGGGCGAGCCGCCGTTACCGTGGGTCGGCATGCGCTACCGGCACGTCGTCCGCACGGTTGACGGATCGAAGTGCCTGGTGAAGGTGACGACGATCCCGAAGGGAACCAGGAGCCAGGGCTGGATCGGCCCGATCGGACTGCACGACTACAGCATCCAAGCCGACTTCCGCGCCCAGGAGACGGGCGTCGAAAAGCAACCTGGAGATACGCCCAAGCCGACGTCAACTCCTGCCACGCAGCAATCGGCATCCGATGCCGATGCCTTTGCGAAGGCCTTCGGCAATCCAGCCGCCCTCGAGAAGGCCCGCCTTCCCGACATGGGTCTGATCGCCCAGCGATACACGCTCGATCTGATGGGAGCAAGCCAGCAGTTGCAGGTGCGGAGCTGGCCGCCGCAGGTGGCGACCCACTTCTCGAAGACGATCCCATTCCCGTGGGAGGCCGGCCGATGGTACACGATCAAGTTCGAGGCCCGCACCCGTTCCGCGAACGGCGATTCGGCCGCTGCCGCCCTCCTGCGCGGTAAGGTCTGGCCGCGCGGCGAGCCGGAGCCGGCGGCCTGGACGATCGAGGCCGTCCACGAACAGGGTAACCTGCAGGGGAGCCCGGGATTCTTCGGTAATTCCAAGGACTCTGAAATCTCCATCGACAATGTGTCGATAACCGCGGTCACGCAATGAGGTGCCACATGTCCAGATTGCTTGCGTTCATGCTCGTGTGCGCGGTGTGCCACGCCGCCACGGCCGCCGACTGGAACCAATGGGGCGGCACACCGGTGCGGAACAACGTCTCCACCGCGACCAACGTGCCATCGACCTGGACGCCAGGCGACTTCGACGCCGAGACGGGCCGGTGGAAACCGGAGACGAGCGAGAACGTCGCCTGGGTCGCCGAACTTGGCAGCCAGAGCTACGGCAATCCGGTGGTGGCCGGCGGCAAGGCGTATGTCGGCACCAACAACGGGAAGGGCTGGCTCAAGCGGTATCCCGCCGCGACCGATCTGGGCTGTCTGCTCGCCTTCGACAGCAAGGATGGATCGTTTCTCTGGCAGGACTCCAGCGAAAAGCTGCCCACCGGCCGCGTACACGACTGGCCCCTGCAGGGCATCTGCTGTGCGCCGCTCGTGGAGGGCGACCGACTCTGGTATGTCACCAGTCGCGGCGAGGTGAAGTGCCTCGACACAGAAGGTTTCCGTGACGGCGAGAACGATGGTCCGTTTAACGCCGAAAAGGTGAACGCCAGCGACGAGGCCGACGTGGTCTGGTCGCTCGACATGATGAAGCAGTTGGGTGTATCGCAGCACAACATGTGCTCCTGCAGCGTGACGGCTGCCGGCGACCTGCTCTTCGTCAACACGAGCAACGGCGTGGACGAGGGGCACATCAACCTGCCGAATGCCGACGCTCCCAGCTTTCTTTGCATCGACAAGCGGGACGGCAAGGTGCTCTGGGCCGACGGTTCTCCCGGTGCAAACGTCCTGCACGGGCAATGGTCGAGCCCGTCGTATGCAGAACTCGGCGGCGTGCCACAGGTGCTCTTCGGCGGCGGCGACGGCTGGCTCTATTCGTTCGATGCGCGGGGTGAGAACGGCAAGTCGAAGCTCCTCTGGAAATTTGACTGCAATCCGAAGGAATCGAAATACACACTCGGCGGCCGCGCCGACCGCAACCACATCATCGGCACGCCGGTGATTCACGAAGGGCTGGTCTACATCGCCGTCGGCGAGGATCCGGAGCATGGCGAGGGCGTCGGGCACCTCTGGTGCATCGATCCGACGAAGCGAGGTGATACGAGCCCGGAACTGGCCGTAAGCCTCAAGGATCCCAACACCCCCCTGCCCCATCGTCGCAATC
Source organism: Planctomycetaceae bacterium (assembly GCA_947459185.1). Lineage (GTDB taxonomy): Bacteria > Planctomycetota > Planctomycetia > Pirellulales > UBA1268 > CAMCQY01. Next base: position 40,673 of record CANHCU010000019.1, read on the forward strand.
AGGCGGTCATCAAGGAGCAGGGCGAGGTCGCGCGGCCCAATCCCAACTCTGCCGCGGTCTGGCACTATCCAGGCTTTGATGCCGACGGCAACGGCAAACTCGACTTCGAGGAGACGATGCACCGCACCTGCGGCACGGTGGCGATCCAGGACGGGCTGCTCTTCGTCGCCGACTTCAGCGGCCTGTTTCACTGCCTCGATCTCAAGACGGGCAAGCCGCACTGGACGCACGACATGCTCGCCGCGAGCTGGGGTTCGCCCCTGGTCGCCGACGGCAAGGTCTACATCGGTGACGAGGACGGCGACATCTCGATCTTTACGCTGTCGAAGGAGAAGGACCTGCTCGGCGAGATCAACATGGGCAACAGCGTCTACTCGACGCCGATCATCGCGGGAGACACGCTCTACATCGCCAACAAGAGCCACCTCTTCGCGATCCGGGAAGGGGCCAAGCCATCCGCTGCGGCGACTCCGGAAAAAAGGTGACCGTCACCCTTTTCCTATCGGTTTCCGGGAACACTTCATGGCTGCCCGCTTCTGTCTGCTGATCGTGCTCGGCTGTACGACGAGCCTGCTGATGGCGGCTGAACAGGCCGAGCCGCAGACCGCGTTTCGCGTGCGACCGTATCTGCAGAACCCCGCTGCCGATGCGATGACGATCCGATGGTGTTCACAGTCGGCAGATGCCGGCCGGCTGACGATCGATGGAAGAACGTTGGCATCGAAACCCACTCTCTGTGCCGAACTCGACTATCAGGGGGCCGAGGCAGCCGAGCACCGGTATCCGAAGCCGCCCTCTCTGCATTCGATCCGCGTCACCGGACTGTCGCCGGCGACGAGCTATCCCTACAGCGTTGAACAGGACGGCGAGACGATCAAGGCGATCCTGACCACGTCCCCAAAGCCCGGTGAGGTCGGCAAAGGGGGCGGCGTGCGGCTCTTCATTTATGCCGACAGCGACGCGCAGCCCGAATCACGCGACAGCCGTGTTGACTGGCCCTCCTCGATCTCGATGCCCGGTGGGCCGCGACCCCGCTGGATCCGCGACCAATACCTGGCGGACGAATCGTCCGGCTACCGGATGAA
>CANHCU010000020.1 GCA_947459185.1 Planctomycetaceae bacterium
AAAGCGTTCAAAAGGCGAATCACCATGTCAGAATTTCTGTCTGAGATCGAAGGCTGCGACCTGTTGGCCCGCCTGTTCAGGGCAAGGGGCTATTCGATTGAGAGAAACCTTGTGTTTCGGGAGTATGGCGTCGAGTTCCACGTTGACGGGTGGGATGCGAAGCAGCGGGTCGGCTTCGAGTTTCTCTCCAGCGAAGATGACGACCACGACGACCTGACGCTCTCGGAGTATCAGACGCTGGCAACGGCGCAGCAGCGGGGCGAATTGGCGCTGTTCGTCATCGATGAGGTGGAGCCGCTATCGGCTGCCGACCTCGCCCTCCAGGCCAACGATTTTCTCGACGAGGTGGCCGACGCGAGGCGATCGCCTCGCACCGCCGGTCCCGCGCGGAAGCAGGCGGCGAAAAAGAAGAAGCAGGCGGCGGTGAAAGTCGCCGTGGAAAAGAAACGGAAGAAAGTCGTGGCGAAGAAGGTGGTCGCCAAGAAAAAAGCCGCCGTTGCCACGAAGGTCCGGGCTGGCAAGAAGTCCACGGTGAAGAAGTCCGCCAGCAAGAAGGTTGCGAGCAAGAAGGCCGCCAAGAAGAAGGCTGCGAGCAAGCGCTGAGCGGAGCCGCTCAGCCTGTCCGTTTCATGACGACGGCGGCGTTGTGTCCACCGAAGGCGAACGACTGCGTGATCGCCGTCTCGATCGGGCAGGGACCGGCCTCGCGGGCGAACCGGAGGTCGCGGATCGGGTTCTCGAGGTTGTGGCACGCATGGGTCGCCTGGTGGGCGATCGACAACGCGGTGACCGCCGCTTCGATGCCGCCGCTGGCCCCGATGCAGTGGCCGGTCAGCGACTTGGTGGCAGCGACGAGCGGCGTCGCTCCGAAGAGCCGCTCGATGACTGACGACTCGATCTCGTCGTTGACTGCCGTGCCTGTGCCGTGGGCGTTGATGTAGTCCACATCGCCCGGTGTGCAGGCGGCGTCGTGTACGGCGGCGGTGACCATCTCGGCGATCCGAGTACCCGAAGGTTCCATCGACATGATGCTGTAGGCATCGAAGTTTTCGGCATAGCCAACGATCTCAGCATAGGCCCGCGCTCCACGGCGGCGGGCGGCCTCGGCCTCCTCGCAGACCAGCACGGCGGCACCGCCCTCGGCGAAGAGAAAGCCGGTGCGGTCGCGGTCGAAGGGGCGGTTGGCCCGCTCGGCATCGGAGCCCTCGGCAGCCAGGGTTCGGGCGATGTCGAAACCCCGAAAGATGCCGCCGTAGGGATCGCAGAGATATTCCGCACCGCCGCAGAGCGCCATGTCCACCGAGCCGGCGGCGATCGCCCGGAAGGCATGCCCGACGGCAACGGTTCCCGCGGCGCAGGCCTGCGAAAACGTCAGGTTCGGCCCGCCGAGCGACCAGCGGATGCCGAGCAGGGCCGACACGGCGTTGGGCATCATGGACGGAACGGCGTAGGGATTGAAGCGGGGCGGCATGGGGGGCAGGATCGCTGGATCGGGGACGTCGCCTGTCAGCGGGCTCATGACGTGATTGGCGAGATTGCCCACGAAGGAAGTGATGCCGCCCACGCCGGTGCCCATGAAGACGCCGCAGCGGTTCGGAGCCTGGCCTTCGAGGCGAAAGGTGTTTTTCTTGGCGTCGGCGGATGAGGTGTTAATGCCCGCGTCGCGGATCGCCTCGGACGAAGCCGCGATCGCGAGCATGCCGCTGGTATCGAGCTGCATCTGCTCGATTCTGCCGATGCCCAGCGACGGCCAGTCGATGGATGGAAGCGGAGCCCAGATCGTCGATGAAGTCTCGGCGTAACGCCGCCATGCCGACGGCACGGAAGCCACCGCATTCCGCCCCGCCATCAGGGACGACCAGCAGTCCGGGGCCGAGGTGCCCAGCGGCGAGATCATGCCGATGCCGGTGACGACCACCCGCCGGCGATTCATGCCAGGGCTTTTTCCTCGACGCGCCGGCTGATGTAGGCGACCACATCGCCGACGGTCGCCAGAGACTTCGCATCGTTGTCGTTAATCGAGCCGCCAAACTCGTCCTCGAGGGCCATGACGAGCGTCACGGAATCGAGCGAATCGGCACCGAGATCCTCGCGAATCCGCTGATCACCGCCGAGGTCCGCGGCATCGACCTTCAAGACGTCTATGATCGTTTTTTCGACGCGTGAGCGAATTCCTTCGTCCGACATGGCTCTTTCCTAGGTCTTCGCTCGGGCAGTCGAACGGTAGCGGTCAGGCTGGTATCGTGTCGCGCCGAAGGCGCTGCCGTCAAGGGGCCACCGCGGGGGGGCGATTTCGTCCCGGGTACGCGGCGACACACTCGATCCCGGCTCCGCTTCGTGTAGGCTCTGGGTTTGGCCTGCAGGGGCCGCCAGTCGTCCGGTGCCATGTTCGGAAACCTGTTTCGAAAGAGAGAGATGCGTGCGTCAGCCTTCGAATGATTCGCCAGCGGTTCGGATCGCGGCCGTAGGGATTGCCAATCCGCCGGTTCGCGTCGCGCAGGCACGGGGCATGGAACTGGTGCGGGCACACTACGGCGACGTGCTGTCCGAACGCAGCATGGACGTCCTGGAAAAAGTCTTTTCGCACCCAAGCATCCTCACCCGGTATCTGTCGTTCGACACAGAACTCGACGTCCTCTCGCTGAAGAATGAGGATGCCGACCGGCGGATGGAACGGTTCACCCACTGGTCCACCGCATTGTCGCAGCGGGCGGCGGTGGCGGCCCTCGCCCAGGTGGGGGCATCGGCGGCCGACATCCGTGAGATCGTCGTCAACACCTGCACCGGCTACATATGCCCGGGCGTGTCGACCTACCTGCTCGAGGCGATGAAACTCGACCGCGGCGTCCGCGTGTTCGACGCCGTGGGGAGCGGCTGTGGCGGGGCATTGCCCAATATCGATCTCGCCACATACAGCCTGCATGCCAACCCGAAGGGGATCGTTCTGTCGGTTGCGGTGGAGATCTGCAGCGCGACCTACCAGATGGACAACGACATGAGCCTGCTGATCTCCAACGCGATCTTCGGCGACGGGGCGGCGGCGGCGGTCCTGTGGACCCGCCCCGAGGGCCTGCGGATCATCGATTCGGCCGGATGCATCGACACCTCCTTCCGCGAAGATGTGCGGTATGTCTACAAGCAGGGAAAGCTCCACAACAAGCTGTCCGTGCAGCTGCCCAAGGTCGTGCGAACCGTGGTGCCGCCGATGATCGACGGACTGCTCGAACGGAACGGACTGTCCCGTGGCGACATCCAGCACTGGGCCATCCATCCCGGCGGCGACAGGATGGTGGCGGCGCTCGAGGAGGCTCTCGAACTCACCGAGGAACAGATGGCACCGACGAGGCAGGTGCTCCAGGATTACGGCAACATGTCGTCGCCCACGGTCCTGTTCATTCTGAAGCACCTCATGGACCGCGGCATCAAGCCGGGCGAGAAGGTGCTCATGACGGCCTACGGCGCCGGCATGTCGGCGTACGCCTGCCTCCTCGAGGCCTGACGCCCGTCCGTAGCCGCCTGCCGTCGATTTTCGTATGATCGAGACGCGTCTCGGCGGCGGTGGATGCTGCGCCTGGGAACGCCGCATGCGTCTGGCATCCGTATGGATGGATGCGGACGCGAGGTTTGATTCCACCGGACTCGGTTCATCAGGGAGGCTGTCATGTCGGGACGCAGGGAGTGGTGCAGGATTGGGACGGGTCGGGGCATGGCGTGTCGCGTCGCCTGCGCTCTGGCCGCCGCGGTGCTCGTCGCGTTGGCTCCCGGTCGTGGCGAGGCGGCATCCTTTCCCCCGAGCGAAAAGCTGCTGCCAGCCTCCACCCGCGTCTGGGTGAGCGTGGCCGATCCCCAGGCCCTGCGGAAGCGTTTTGAGCGTTCGGCCCTGGGCGGCCTCGTCTACGATCCGCTCATGAGCACCTTCCTGGATGGCCTGCGGCAGCAGGGCAGGACCTCCGCCGACCCGCTGCGGGGCACGCTCGAGATCACCCTCGAGGAGGTCGAGAAGATCGCCGGGGGCGAGATCGCCCTGGCCGTGATCGAACGGTCGGACGGCATGCTGACAACGGTCGCGCTCATCGACACCGCGGGCCGAGAGGCCGAGGTCGGGCCGGTCGTGGAGGCCTTGCTGGGGAGGGTGGCCGCCAAGGGGGGCAAGCCGCTCGCCGCTCCGGCCCCGATCAAGGCTTTCACGTTCCCCGCGCCGCCTGCCTCTGGTGCGGCGGCGCCGGCCAGCACCACGGCGGTTGCGTCGGCCACCGCCAAGCCCCGGCAGTTAGCCATGGCGGTGCTGCCGTCGGCCGTCATCCTCGGCGATCGGGCCGATGCCGTGGCCGAGATGGCCCCGGCAGTCGGCAACGCTGCCGCCGGTCGGACTGATCCGCTCGCGGCGGTGCCGGCATTTGCAAAAGTGATGGAACGCTGTGGGAAGGGCGTGCCTGCAACGGCGACGCCGGTGCGGTGGTTCGTCGATCCGCTGGCCTACCTGGCCGCCGACCGGCGGACGTTTCCCCCCAATAAAAACAAGAAGGGGCCCGATTACATCGCCATCCTGCGACGGCAGGGATTCGACGCCGTGAATGCCGCTGGTGGCTACCTGTTCTTTGGGGAAGGCAAAGTCGATCTCCGGCACAACACGCTGATCTATGCCCCGCCGCAGAACGGCCGACCGGCCGACGGCCCCGATCGTTTCGAGAAGGCGGCCCGCATGCTGCGTTTTCCAAACGTGGAGGGCCTCGCCCCGGCGGCATGGGTGCCGGGCGGCGCGGGGTCGTGGGTGTCATTCCAGTGGGATATCGCGAACGCGTTTGACTCGATGCAGCCACTGGTGGACGACGTCATCGGTGAGGCGGGGGTGTTTGAGGATGTCATCGCCAGCCTCGAGGAGGATCCGGATGGTCCACAGATCAAAGTGCGTGACGACCTGATCAAGCATCTCGGGAAGCGGTGTGCGGTCGCGAGCGACCACATGACGCCCATCGACCCGGACTGCGAGCGGATGCTGATTGCGATCGAGACCAACAATCCCGAAGCGGTGGCGGTGGTGATCGCCAAGGGGATGACGAGCGAGTCGGACGTCCGCAAGGTCGAGGCCGGCGGGCATGTGATCTGGGAGACGGTCAAGGCAGCGGCCACCCCTGAGAACAACGCAGGGTCGCCGGACGGCGACGACGCTGCCGGCCGGCGGCGGGCCAGGCAGCGGGAGCGGCAGGAAAAGGAGACGGTCTGGCCGAACCTCTCCGTGGCCGTCGCCCACGGGCACATCTTTCTGGCGTCGCACCGCGACTTCCTCGAACGCGTGCTGAGTAATCCGCGCACGTCGTCGATTGTCGAAGACGGTGGCTATCAGGACGTGGCCGCCGAACTCAAGCAACTGCTCGGCGGAGAGTGGGCGATGAGTTCGTTCAGTCGTACGGAGAAGGAGATCAGGCCGGCCTATGAACTGCTCCGTGCCGGTCGTCTGCCCGAGAGCAAGAGCCTTGCCGGCACGTTGCTCAGGAGGGTTTTGGAAGGCGAACAACCGCAGGATGGTCAGCGGCGTGGCACGTCTCAGGATTCCACGCGTGATTCCAGTGCGGGAAAGCAGAAAGTGGACGGCAGTTCGCTCCCCGAATTCGAGCAGATCAGCCGTTATTTCGGGCTCAACGGTATGAGCATGCAGTCCACGCCAGAGGGCTGGTATCTCGTAGGCGTTGGCCTGTGGGATGGCGGCAAGCAACAGGCCGCCGCGCCGGAAGCGAAGTAGGCGGGTCGGCGGTCGTCGAGAGACCGCCATTCTCTGCCGTGGATGGCGTCCTCTCGCCGGGGGGATGGGGGAGAGGCGTCGTTCTCCCCCCCGTCTGGCGCGATTGTGATTGGGAAGGCTGTGGAATGAATGCCTGTCGTGCCGATAACGACAGGTATGCGGGCAGCCGAGGGCTGTCGTTCCACGGACGGTGAACGGATCAGGAGCCATCCCATGAATCCAGCATTGCGGAACTGTCCCCTCCTTGAACGGGCATCCCGGTCGCAACCGCTTCCCTACGCGCCGTTCCCGTGGAGCCTGCGACGCTGTGCCGACACGGGGTTTGTCTACCTCGCCAATCCGCCCGCGCAGGATCTCTTTCGCGATGCGTTTGCGTGGGAGGTGACCCACAAGGCCGAGAGCCAGCGTCGCCAGCAGGCCGAGCCTGCCATTCACGCCATGAGCGAAGCCTTAAAAACCTTCCGTCGTCGCGTGCTCAAACGCGACAAGGTCGCTGCGATGGGCCGGAGCATCGCTTGCACGTTTGGGGCAGGATCGATCCGGCTGGTGGATGTCGGCTGCGCGGAGGGCACGCTGATCGAGCGTGTTGTCATGGGCGTGCCCGCTGCCGTCGCCGAACGCATCGAACCGATCGGTATCGAAATCTCGAACCACCTCGCCGCCGTCGCCGACCGAACGCTGGCGGGCCGGGGTGGCCGCTGCATCCATGCGACTGGGATCGAGGGACTCGGCATGCTCGAGCCCGCAAGCGTGCATCTGATCGTGCTGTCCTGCATCCTGGAGCACGAGATCGACCCGCTGAAGCTGCTGCGACGCTGCCGCGAACGGCTCACGGCGCAGGGGCGGGTCATCGTGAAGGTGCCGAATTTCAACTGTGTCGGCCGCTTGCTCCGAGGGCGGAAATGGTGCGGTTTTCGCTGGCCAGACCACGTCAACTACTTCACCGCCACCACGCTGGCTTCGATGGCCAGCAGTGCCGGTTTCGAAGTCGTGCGGATGGGGCTTTTCGACAGGTCGCCTCTCAGTGATTCGCTCTACGCAGTGCTGGGAGGTGCGGTTGGTCGTTCGGTGCGTGGTGGGAAACGCGCAGCCTGATTCGGGCCAGCGGCTCGGCCGGGCTCTCCGTGGTATCCTCTCCTTCCCCGGTCCGTCTCAGCACCTCAGCCAGCACCCGTGATTGTTTCTCCATGAGCACCCCGAGCACCCTCGTCTTTGGGCATCGCAATCCCGATACCGATGCCATCTGTTCGGCCATCGCCTACGCCGATCTCCTCCAGCAGACCACGCGGCCCGACGCCATCGCCGCCTGCTGTGGGCCGCCCAACAAGCGGACCGAGTATGTGCTCACGCGGGCCGGACTGCCGGCTCCGCGGATCGTGATGGACGTGCGGCCCTCTGCCGAGGACCTCTGCCGCCGCGAGATCGTGACGGCCTCGTTTGGTGATTCGTTTCACGACGCCTACCAGCGGATGCAGGCGGCCGATCTGCGTGCTATACCCGTCGTGGACGATCGCCGCCGGGTGGTGGGCGTGCTTTCCGTGCTCCATCTCATGGATCTGTTCTTCAAGGACGAAGGTGACCCGCTCAAGCTTCGGACGGTGACGACCTGCCTGCAAAAGATTCACGACGTGCTCGGCGGCCAGTTCCAGCACTCGCTCGATCCCGAGCAGCGGGACGAACTGCTCGTGATGGTGGGGGCGATGAGTGCCGAGGGCTTCACCGATCGGATGCACAAGTTTCCGGCGGAGCGGCTGATCGTGGTCTGCGGCGACCGGCCCACGATCCAGCTCCCGGCGATCGAGCATGGCGTGCGGCTGTTGGTGATCACCGGCGGGTTTTCACTCTCTCCCGGGCTTGCGGAACTGGCGAGGATCCGAAATGTCTCGGTCCTCCTCAGCCCCTTCGACACGCTCAATACGGCCCTGCGGATCAAGTCGTCGCAGTTCATCGATCGGGTGGTGGATACCGACGTTGTCACCGTGTTGGGCAAGGCCAGCGTCGTCGAGGCCCGCGCCATCGTGGAGCGGTCGCCGCAGCCGGTGTTTCCTGTGGTCACCGACGACGGCGAACTGGTCGGCCTCTCTTTCAAGTCTGACCTTATCAATCCTCCCAAGCCCCGACTCGTCCTCGTGGATCACAACGAACTGTCGCAGGCGGTCAGCGGTGCGGACGAGGCGGAGATCGTCGAGGTGCTCGACCATCACCGGCTGGGCGGGGGACTCAAGTCAACGCAGCCGATCCGTTTCATCAACGAGCCGGTGGGCTCGACCTGCACGCTGGTGGCCCGGCAATTTCGAGCCGCTGGAATCGTGCCGCGGCCGGGGATTGCACTCTGCATGGCGTCGGGGATCATTTCAGACACGCTTTTCCTGCGCTCGCCCACGACCACCGACACCGATCGCGAGGTGCTCGCCTGGCTACGGACCATCTGCGACGTCGATCTTGACCACTACGCCCGTGAGTTTTTCGAGATCGGTTCGGCGTTGCGGTCGAGCCTGCCTGCGGAGGTGATCGGCGAGGACTGCAAGGAGTTTACGGAGCACGGCGTGCGGTTCTCGATCTCGCAGATCGAGGAGACCGGCTTCGACCTCTTCTGGGAGCGGAAGGATGAACTGCGGGCTGCACTCGAGGAGTTTGCTGTTCACAACCGCTTCGATTTCTCGGCGCTGCTGGTGACCGACGTGGTGAGCAACGGGTCGCTGTTGCTGCTCTCGCGGGAGAGCGAGGCATGGGAGGAGATCAACTATCCGCGTCTCGACCGGAGTCTTTACTCCCTCAAAAACGTGGTCAGCCGCAAGAAGCAGTTGCTGCCGCTGTTGTCGCAGTTGATCGCGACGGCACGCGCCTAGCCGTAGGTCGAAAGGCCACGATAGACGAAGGAAGGGAAGGAAAAACATGCGGGCAGCCATCATCGGCATCGGGGCGATCGCGAAGATGCACGCTCGGGCCCTCGGCGACATCGACGGTGTGGACCTCGTAGCGGCGACCTGCCGCACCGAGGAGAAGGGGCGGGCGTTTGGGCAGGAGTTTGGCTGCAGCTGGTATGGCGATGCCGACGCCATGCTCGAGGCGGAGCGGCCCGATTTCGTCACGGTGGCCACGCCATCGGGTGCCCATCTCGACGCCGTGCTCGCCGCCGCCCGGCATGGCGTGCATGTAATCTGCGAGAAGCCGCTCGAGATTTCGCTCGAACGGATCGATCAGGTGCTGGCGGCGACGAGGCAGGCCGGCATCACGCTTGGCGCCATTTTTCCACAGCGTTTCAACCCCGTGGTGCAGGCGGTGCACGAGGCCGCGGCGGCTGGTCGCTTCGGGCCGCTGGCGATCGCGGCCAGCTATGTGCCGTGGTGGCGGGACGACGCCTATTACGGTCCGGGCCGCTGGCAGGGCACGAAGGCGCTCGATGGCGGCGGCGCGGTGATGAACCAGTCGATCCACGGCGTGGACGCGGTGCAGTGGATCGCCGGAGCCTCGATGCCCGACCTTACGCCGGGCGAGAATCCGGTCGAAAGCGTCGTGGCGTTTTCAGCCGTGCGGGCGCACGACGTGAAGCGACTGGAGGTCGAGGACACCTGTGTGGCGATCCTGCGATTCAAAAATGGCGGGCTCGGTCAGCTGCTGGCCGCGACGAGCCTCTATCCGGGGCAGATGCGCCGGTTTCTCTTCGGGGGCCGCGACGGCACGGCTGAGATCCTGGAGGAGCAACTGACGACCTGGCGGTTTCGCGAGGAGGCGGCTGCCGATGCGGCCACGCGGGAACGGTTTGGCGGGGTGAGCAGCACGACGGGGGGCGCGGCCGATCCGATGGCGATCAACTACTCCTGCCACACCCGCAACTTCGCCGACTTCATCGCGGCTCTGCGGGCGGGTCGTGCACCGGCGCTCGATGGCCTCGAGGGCCGCAAGGCGGTGGCCATCGTGGAAGCCTGTTACGAATCGGCCCGCACCGGTCAGGCCGCGATGGTCCGCGAATCGCCCCGATGACAAGATGACCCGATGACCAGGCCATATTCCTCGGGGCCAGTGCAGATCGACGACTGTGCGCTGCATGGGGCCGGATCGCATGCGCAGGCGGGAGTCGTGCCGGAACTCTTTGTGGTGGAGGGGGAGTCGGCGGCGTTGGCCGTGACACGCGTCCGGGATGCCACGACCCAGGCGGTGATCGCGATGCAGGGCAAGCCGCTCAATGCGGTCAGGGCGACGGAGAAGAAACTGGCGGCGCACCCGCTCTTCACGGCGCTCACCGACAGCCTCGGCACCGGCCGAGGCAACGCGTTCGACCTGACCAAACTCCGGTATGCACGGGTGCTCCTGCTGATGGATCCCGATGCCGACGGCATCCACTGCGGCGTGCTGATGCTGATGTTCTTTTATCGATGGATGCGGCCGCTGCTCGACGGCGGCCATGTCGAGATCGTGCGGCCACCCTGGGGCGAGGTGGTGCCGGCGGACGGCACGCCGCCTCGGCATGCCTGTTCCGAGGCAGAGTTTCAGGCTCTTTCCGACGCCGTCCGCGCACGGGGGCCGGCGACTGCCCGCCGGTTTCGGGGGCTGGCCGCCATCGAGCCGCAGCTGCTGCTGGCGGCCTGCATTGCGCCGGCCACGCGGCGGACCGACCGGATCAGCACCGCGGAGGCCGCGGCGATGATCGAGATGTTTGGTTCACTCGATGATGCGACATGATCAGGCAGGACATGTTTCAAGTGGCCGCACGTTTTTAACTTGTCCGTGCTCCACCGTGGCCGCAAGTTTTCAACTTGCGGAGTCGGTGTCGCGTCTTTGACAAGAATAAATCTTGTCACCACATGAGGAAACACCCTACGGGCTGTTGGTGAGCGGGCGTCCGACGAAGCCCGCGTCGGTGGCCTGCACGAGCAGGTAGGTGTTGCGGCCGTCGCCTACCGTGACAGACTGCGGCACGGGCGGGCCGAGCGGCTGACCTTGACGATCGAGCGGCCGCAGCAGGAGCGTGTGCGTGCCGACAGGCAGTTCCAGCCGCATCGTCTGGATGCGGTCGGGCAGGAGGCTCCAGCACCTCGTGTCGGCGTTTTCCGACGCCTCCCAGGCGATCCCCGCCACGTCGAGGGCCAGCGACGGCAGCCCCTCACGCATGCCCAGCCCCTGCTTGACGCCGTAGATCGTTCCTTTTTTGACGGTGCGACGGGCCACGGCCCGTGCCAGGCAATACGGCAGCAATGCCTCCTGCTGGCGGAGGGCCATCTGCGAGACATCGGTGATTGTCTCCGTCTGCCCGGCCGCCCAGTCGCCCAGCGTCACCTGCACGCTTCCGGCAGCGCCCGGTGCGGCAACGATCCGCGGCAGCTTGATCGGCGCGATCGTGGGGGGCAGCGTCGTTCCCATCTGCGTGCTGAGGATCTGATCGGCGATGAGGAGTGACGTGCTCGTCGGCATCTCCTCCACCTCCGCCTTGAACGGTCCATGGCCGACCAGCGCGAAGACGTGGACCACGCCGTGGCCGCGGCGGGAGTGGCTGCCGCCGGCGGCCCGCGCCAGATGGCCGCGGCCCGGCCCGAAGTCGGGCTGCCAGTTGACCACCAGCTGAAACTGTCGGGCGGCATCGTCGTAGTCGCGGTGCGTCTCCTCGCGGATGATGCCGCGGAGGTAGGGGGCGAGGGCGACCTGCTGGTAGCCGGCCTTGGGATTCGTGCCGTCGGGCCTGGCGGCCGCCGCCACGATTCGCTGCTGCTTGTCGATCACCTGCAGGCTGTAGGCCTCGGCGTCATCGCCGTCCTGTACGAGGTTGGCAAGGGCCAGCATCGCCCGCAGGAGCACCTTCTCGTAGTCTTCGCCGTGGTAGGCCCGGGCGTCGTCGTCGCTGAGCATGCTCCACGTCGTTTCGGCGGGGCTCTCTTCTTCGAGATGCTCGAAGCTGTCGCGGACCAGGCGGAGCATCTGTTCGGCGTCGGCGGGCCGGCCGTCTGCGAGCGTGACCATGGCCCGGTCGAGCAGCAGCAGGTCTTCCTCGCTCGACCGCTGTTCGAGCTCATGGGCGATCAGCCTGTCGGCCTCGGCAACATCACCCCGCTGGAACGCCGCCCGCACCGGCTGCAGGCGGATCATGTGCGTCGCGCAGCCTGTGAGGGCCAGTGCGACGACAAGTACGGGCAGACTGGCACACAGCCGCCGGATCTGAGGCGAACTCATGGCGCCAGCGGATTGGTGGCCCGCCACCGGCTCAGGCGGCTGTGGTGGTAGCCCTTGCTGAGTTCGGCCGACTGCTTGTCGTAGGTGCCCGTACCGACCTCGACCAGCTCCAGCGTCAGCACGTAGTCTCGCTGGTAGTCGCGGTTTTCGCGGGTGGTGCCGGAAGTGATCGTGGCGTAGAGCAGGTAGTCGATCGGCTGGCCCTGCTGTTCCATGTGGCCGGCAAAGCTCCGCATGTGCTCGGGCACGAGCAGTTGATCGGGCCGCAGGCGGGTGTCGCGGAGGCCGGCATCGACGAAGCGTCGATTCACCGACTGAAAGACGCTCGATTCGAGGATGCGGCTGTCGATAGACTGGTAGATCTGCTCCTTGAAATCACCGATGTCCTCGGCGCTCTTGTTCTCGACGCCGACGAAGCAGATTCGTCGGGTCGGCGGCGGAAGTGGCTCGGCTCCCTCCGCATACGACACTTGCTGGACGGCCGAATCGACATGCCTGGCGAGGAGTTTCGCGACGGCATCGTTCACCAGCGGAGTGAAGGTCTCCTGCCCGGCCTGATGGCTGCCGATCATGGCGTCTTCGCCCGGCATCATCACGCGGGCAAACTGCATGCTCCGGCAGCCGGCGGCGGCCAGTGCAGGAATCGCCAGCGGCGCAAGGCTCCACCGAATGAAACTGCGGCGGTCGAGTTGGGCTGGTGGATGCGGTCGGTCGACGGGTCTCATCTTCCTTCTCCCTTACGCGCGATGGGGGCGGGGAGAATACCGTCGTCCCTGGTCGCGAACGAGATCGAAAAGGTGCCAGCCACCAAATTTGGGCAATCTGGGTGACCTGCTTGCCTGGGCTACCCAAACTTGGTGGCGGGCACCGTTTTTTTGGGCTAGGGCAGGAGCGAGCCGAGCGTGAGCGACACTCCGGCGAGCGGTTCGCGGCCGGCCATTGCTCCGCCGCACGCAAGCGGTTCTGTCGGCTCCACCAGATCCTGCTCCGCATACCGCCCGCCTTCAGGCCGGCAAAACCGGTGCGCGCGGCGGGTGGCCGCGTCGATCACCCACACCTCGGGGATGCCGTGCGCCGCATAGAGCGGCACCTTCACGCTGAGGTCGAACGCCAGGCTCGTGTCTGCCACCTCGATGACCAGCATGACGTCGGCAGGCCCCGGGTGCGCCGTGCTGTAGAAATCCTGCCGCGATTTGAGAACCGCGATGTCGGGTTGCGGCTGGCTCACATCATCGAGGGCAAGGGGATCCTGCACTCCGAGCAATGCGATCCCTCCGATGCGAGACTCGAGAAACTTTGTGATCGCACGCACGAGCGCGGCGTGCAGGCTGCCGATGGGCGACATGTCGATGATCTCTCCGTCGATCAGTTCGACCCTGCCCTCGGCCGCGATAATCCCCGTCTCGCCCATCCGCCGGTAGTCGGCCACGGTGAGGCGATGCCGCGACGGAGCAGAAATGTCGGCGGGCAGCGTGGCCATGGTGTCGATTCCGGGGTATCGATTCCAACAAGGTGGTTGGCTGAGGGGAGCGCGGCCCGAGCAGACACGGACGCCTCACGACACTCTATCGTACGGCAGCCGCTGGATGGAACTGGTCATAGCACGCAAGCAAACAACCGCAAGAACGGCATAGAAGTATACAGACGTATACTTATTTTGTCAATCCGCCGCGTCAGCCCACATCCAGCGGTTGCCGCCAGCCGGAGCATCACTCGGCGGCGTAGACGTCGATCTCGCCGAAAAAGGTGTTGAAGCTCTGGTCGCTCCCATCGTGGTTCCGTCCGCTGGTCGGCTGCACAATCCAGAGCAAGTGACGAAACCGTCCCAGCGATCCGCGAGCCGACGATATCGACGATGCCTGCTGGGCTGGCCGCTGGACACCGGAAAGCCCGAAATAGTCGTCCGAATTGACCCGGGCGATGAGTGTCCAGCCCGACTCGGCAGGCGACTCGCCACGTTCGGGCGGCTCATCGCCGGCGAATCCATACAGAACGTAATTCTGCGCTGCCCGCTCCCGATGCGCCGCGCGGAGCGGATCACTGAAACCCTCGTTCATGCACAGATGCCACGAATAGACGTTGATCTTTGCAACGGACACTGGGCCTCCGAGATCGAGGAGTAGCCCGCCGATCTCGTTGTCTGTGAAATAGACGCTTTCCGCCGGCGCGTCTGGTTTCGACTGTCCCTTGCCGTCGAGCATGATTTCCGGCCGGCCGCTCTGCGCTTTGCGGCCCTTGTACAGATGCCCTCGCACGCATCTGATCGTGGCCTTTCCCCGCGAGATGTCGGCGTCGTCGCCGGCAGATGGCGGCTCGATTGACGGAAACCGAAACGCCGGTGAATCGTCGCCGCTCTCGATCCTCGCCGTGACCTGGGCCGGCCCCGGCTCAACCGCGATCACGTCGCCGGCCTTCAGCAGATGCCGGGCAGGGCCTGAAGCTCCGGCGCCCGCTGCCAGGTGCACCTGCACCTCGCCACTGGTCACGCCAACCCGACAGCGGCCGTCGAGCGTTGCCTCCGCGGTGAACTCGGTGCCAAGGTCAACGATGCTCGCCGTCCGCGTATGGATCGTGAACCCCTTCGCCTCTGGCGTGGACGCGATCACCTGCACCCGCCCCGCCGTCAGCCGAGCCGACTGTCGCGATTCCATCTCGAAGATCGCCGGGGCCGTGAGCCACACCGAGGCGCCGCAGAGGAAGTCGAGCCGCAGTCTACCGGTGGCCAGTGCAAACGTTTCTCCGGCGCGAATCGTATCGCCAACCGCATGGGCGACATCCGCCCCGACCCAGCCGACGCCATCGACCTCGACGAGCTGGGCAACGATCGGCCGCACCATCGCAGGGGAAGAAGTGCCGGCCGGCACAGGGCGTGCGTCGACGCCCCCTTTGCCCAGCCAGTTCGGATACACAAACACAGTCGCCGCCAGCACAACGCCGGCCAGCACAACGCCGGCCAGCACCGCCGTCGTGCGGCCGATCGAGAGCCTGCCGATCGAAAATCCGGGGCGGGCCGTGTTGCCCAGCCCTGTTACCGTCTCGTCGTGTGCAGCCCCGGCATCTTCCGCCCGCAGCAGGTCGTGGACGAAAAACTCGTGGCCTGTCGCAAGCCGGGAGTGGATCTCTTTTTGCCACAGGTATTCGTCGAGGGCGGCGGGCTCGTCTCGCAAGACCACCGTCAGCTCGGTGAGCAGTTCCTCGCTTGCCGTGCCGTGGCAGGTGGCTGCGACGGCTGCGTCGAACTCGTCTGAAGGAAACCTCATGCGACGGCCTCCGCTCGCTCGGCCCGCTCGATGCAATCCTGCAAGAGCCGGCGGATCCGCTGCATCGCCTTGTAGACCGCGTCGATGGTCCGGTGAGATTCCGCGGCGATTCTATCGACGCCGAGCTGCCGGAAGTAGTAGCCCTCGACGATCTGCCGCTGATCAGCAGGCAGCTTCTCCAGGCAGCCATCGAGGAACCGCAGCCGCGCATCCATCGCGGGCATCAGTTCAATCCGCCGCTTGGCGATCGACTCGGCCACATCGTCGGTCAGGATCGCCTGCCAGCGTTTCTTGCGGGCCAGCCACTGTTTGGTGATGTTAAGAGCAAACCGGCAGGCCAGGGGAGTGAAGGGCTGGGAGAGGTCGTATTGGTCGAACTTCTGCCAGAGCACGACAGCCGTCTGCTGCACCACCTCGCGAGCGTCTTCGAGGCTCGGCGTGATAGCCGCGACATACCGGAACAGTTCCTGCTCGCTGGCGAGAAAGAGCGCAAGAAACTGCTCCTGGGAGCGTTCTTGGGAGCGGTCAGCGGGGGTGGAAGTCTCTCTGGTCATGAACGTATCTATTCATCCCTCCGCCGGGCAACCGATTTTGGACACAGACCCCGGACACGAACCTCGAAAGATCGATCGATTCACGGCTGGACGACTACGGCCGGCCTACGTTGACCAGTCTCCGATAGACGGCCTTCAGGGCATCCGATCGTACTCGGCGTGTGTGCCGATTCATGGCCACGCCAGACGATAGCCATGAACACGAAAGTGACGCAAAAGCGCATGAAGCCAAGCAGTTGCCGCCTCCAATACGACTGGCTACGCTTGTCAAGTGACCTGACAGTGTGTCTGTGGCCTTGACTGGGGCATTGGGGGGGTGGGGGCAGAAAATCCCGGGGAAACGTCACTTTTGTCCAAAATTACGGTTTGCGTGGAGGGGAATTGGGGAGCCGTCAAAAATCTCCCGCCCGGCAACGCAAGCAGCCGCGCCCGCAACGCCCGCGTCTCAAAACGCCCCGTCTCAAAACAGAACTTTTCAGGCCGGCATTTCTCTCTGCATCCCTTTTCTCTTCTCGTCATTCCAAAGGGCAGCCCATGTTTTACGAAATACCGCATAGGAAGTCGCCGTCCCGGCCCGGCCAACGGGCCAAGGCTGCGTTTACGTTGGTGGAACTCCTCGTCGTCATCGCCATCATCGGCACGCTTGTGGGACTGCTCCTGCCGGCCGTGCAGTCGGCCCGGGAGTCGGCCCGCACGTCAGCGTGCACGAACAACGTGAAGCAACTCGCACTCGGGATGCACAATTATCACGATGCCATGGGGCGACTCACTTTTGGCTCCGGCACCACAGGCATTCCCTCTTGGACAGGCGACCAGTACGGTGGCTTCAATGGAATGATCTACGTTTTTCCCTTTATCGAGGCCAGGGACGCATTCAACAAAATTAATCCAGGAGCCAACGGCGGCAATGCGGGCGGCGCCACGAACCAATACATCACCATTCCCACAACGCTGTGCCCGAGCGACATCGGCGGCACTCCCTTGTTAGGTCCTGGAAGTTATGGCCGCGGCCGCAACAACTACCTGCTTTGCTATGGCGACAAGTGGTCATGGGCCATTGGAAAAGACAATTCTCGCGGTCTATTTTCCGCCGGCAGTGCAACGCGGTTTAGCGATGTGACCGACGGTCTCTCCAAGACCCTGATGATCTCGGAATGCGTGCGACCGACGCCGGGTGCGTCCACCCCACCCGCTGGTTTCACGTGCACGAACTGCAGCCCCTCCATTAACGCTCCTCAAAATAATCGCACAGCGGAGCTAAACGCCAATGGAGGAAGCCCTTCCGCTTGTTGGGCCAGCTGGACTGGCAATGGTTACTCCAGCGGTAATTTGAATGCCGTGGAACGAAGCGCTGGCCAAGCCCAGTCGTTTGGCCGTGCCGGATATGTCTACTTCAACACCGTCCTTGCTCCAAACGGGCCGTCGTGTGGCCATGACACGGAGGTGGGAATTACGCCGCCGCGGAGCAGCCATGTCGGCGGGGTGAACGTGGCCTTCGCCGACGGCTCGACACGATTTATCCTCGATGTGATCGACGCGGGAAGCAACAGCGCGGGCGAAATTGCAACAGTTGGAGGGGGCGGCAGCCGCTTTGGTGTGTGGGGCGCCCTCGGCACCCGGGCAAGCGCCGATGGCGTCGGAGATGTGCCGTGATCGAGATCCAGAATCCCAACGCGATTCCCGGCAGCTATTCGCCGTTTGCTCGCGGGCGACGTTCTGTTGTGCGCTGGTGTGTGCTCGCGCTCGTGATGATTTCAGCCGCGGGCGGCTGCTCCCGAAAGGCCGACAAGTGGGTTCAGCGGCGGCCGCCCCTCTTTCGCGGATCGGGCACGGTCACCTTCGACGGTGTTGCCGTGGAGGGCGCAGTCGTCTCGTTCGCTTCGCTGCAGCAAAACCTCACGGCGGTCGGCCTTACCGATGCGCAGGGCAGGTTCGTCCTCAAGACATTCGCGCCCGACGACGGTGCCGTAGCCGGTGAACACCGCGTGCGAATCACCAAGATCGAGGCGACAGGGTATGACAAAGAGGGTAATCCGCTGGGCCAAGTCAACAGGCTTCCTGAGCAGTATGCCGACGAATCGGGCAAACTCCAGGCGACGGTCGAAACCAAACAGGGGAATGTCTTTCGGTTTGACCTGACCAGCGGCAAGCCGTCGGCACAGTGATGCAGATGGTCGTGGACAATCTCAGCGTGGATCGATCGCCTTCGTAGGTGAGCACACTAGTCTTGATGCGAGCACGCTCGTCTTGAAACGAGCACTCTTGAGGAGAGCACGATATGCAACGCGGTCATGAAAGCATGTGGTCCATACCGGTCGGCCGGCGCCGCCTCTTGAGGCTGGGGGCCGGGTGTCTGGGGCTTTCGCTGCCACAACTCCTCGCTTTGCGGGCACAGGCGGCCACTCCGTCACCGGCCACCGCTACAACTCCAGTGCCAACAGAAGACCCGCTCAACCCTGGGCTCGTTCCGCCCCCGGTCAAAGCGAAGTCGATCATCCACATCTTCCTGCCCGGGGCTCTCTCGACCCACGAGTCGTGGGACCCCAAGCCCGAGGCTGAGTCGGCCGTCCGTGGCGATTTTGGCGCAGTGCAGACCGCGATGCCGGGCGTGCAGTTCTCTGAAACCCTCTCCAAGACTGCCAAGGTCGCCGACCGCCTCACGCTGCTCCGAGGCATGTGGCACAGTGAGTCGGCGCACGAACGCGGCGTTGAGACGATGCTCACCGGCTGGCAGCCGAGCCCGGCAATCACCTATCCCTGCATGGGCAGCATCGTGGCCCACGAACTCGGCGGCCGGAACAGCCTGCCCCCCTACGTCTGCATTCCCAGAGCGTTCGGCACGGCGGGCTACCTCAGCGATATGTATGGCCCGTTTGCGGTGGGAGGCGACCCAGCCCAGCCCGGGTTTCGGGTGCAAAATCTGGCGCTGCCGAATGGCATCGACGCGGGCCGTTTTGCCCAGCGGCAAAAACTGCGTGCGGCGGTCGAGGAACGGTTTGCGGCGATGAGCCATGATCCGGCTGTCGCCGCGATGGAAAAATTCTACGCCGATGCCTACAGCATGATCGCGGCGCCCGCGGCCCGCGATGCATTCGATCTCGACAAGGAATCTGCGACAGTCCGCGACGCATTCGGCCGCAACGCCGCAGGGCAGGGATTCCTCCTGGCGCGTCGGCTCGTGGAGTCTGGTGTGCGGTTTGTCACCGCGCAGTACGGCAGTTGGGATCACCACGGCAACCTTCGCACGGGCATCAGCGGCCAGCTGCCGCAGTTCGATCAGGCATTCGCCGCTCTCATTGCCGACCTCACCGCAAGCGGCCTCCTCGCCGAGACGCTCGTCGTCGTCTCCTCTGACTTTGGCCGCACGCCGCGGATGAACGCCGAGGGGGGGCGCGACCACTGGACCAAATGTTTTTCGGTCGCGCTTGCCGGGGCCGGCCTGAAGCCCGGCTATGTGCACGGCGCTTCCGACGCCACCGGCGCCGAGCCGCTTGAAGGCGACGTGCATGCCAAGGACTATGCGGCCACGCTCTTCCACCTGCTCGGCATCGCCCCTGAGAAAAGAATCCTCGCCCAAGGAACTCGGCCGATCTCGATCAGCGACGGCGAGCCGATCAAAGCCATCCTCTCCTGAGCCTCCCTCTCCTGAGCCCCGCTGCTCTCGAGCCTCGTTGCTCAAGCCCTCCCTACCATGAGCCACCTGAGCATTTTTCTCGGAGCGATCTGCCTGCTGTTCGCTGCCAACGCGAGAGCCGACACGCCCATCCTGCTGGCTGTCGAGCCCCCGTGCGCCCAGCTTGGCACGACGCAGCAGATCACCCTCCGCGGCTTTCGGCTCGACGACGCCGCAGAGGTGATCTGTCACGAGCCTGGCGTGCGGATCACGCTGTCAGGCACCGCCGAGCCGTGGCCTCAGGACAAGACGAAGTGGCAGATCGGTGCCACGCTCGATGTTCCCGCCACGATGCCGCCGGGAAACATCCACCTGCGGGTCCGCACGCGATCGGGGATCTCCAACCCGCGGTCGCTCCACCTCAACCGGCTGCCAATCCTAGCCGAGGCCGAGAAGCCGCGGGACCGCAGCCACCCCCAGCCGATCCCGCTCGAGACCACGCTCTGGGCGCATCTGCCGAAGTACGAGACCGATTGGTACTCGCTCACCCTCGTCAAGGGTCAACGGGTCAGCCTCGAACTGCTCGGTCTGCGAATTTCGCCCACCTACATCGACGCGACGCTGAGGATTTTCTCCCCCGACGGAAAGCTCTTGCGCGAGACCGACACATCGCCGCTCGCCTACCACGACCCGTCCACGTCCTTTGTGGCGTCTCAGGATGGCCAGTACCTGCTCTCGATCCACGACAGCCGCAACGGCATCGATCAGGACGACTCCCGTTACGGCATGGGGAGCGACTGTCTCTATGTCTTGCACGTCGGAGACTTTCCGCAGCCAACCGCCCTCTTCCCGCTCGGTGGCCGCTGCGGCACGACGGTGGAAGGCACCCTCTCAGGGGATCCGCTCGGGCCGTTTACGCAGCCTTTCAATGTGCCCGCGAAGCCGACATTCCGCACCGGCCCGCTGGGGGCATTGCACGGGGCGTGGCCATTCCGGTCCGCTGAGACTCTCTATCCGATACAGGCGGGGCCTGACGGCAAACCCGTGCAAGGCGTGGTGCCCCTCTTTTTCATGGCGAGCCAGCACCAGAGCGTTGCCGAGGCGTCCGAGCATGCCACGCCAGAGACGGCACAGCGGCTGACGGCCGGGCCGTGCGCCGTTGAGGCGCGGATTGCCAAGGAAGGTGAGGTTGACTGGTATCGCATCGAGGGAAAGCCCGACCGGGAATACACGATCGAGGTCTACGCCCGCCGTCTCCGCTCGCCGCTCGACCCCAAGATGAAGGCGTTTCCGAATGGCCTCGAGGCACTGGCTGTCGAGAACGATGACCGCATCGGCTACGACGTCGACTCAGCGATCAAAGTACGGATCAAGTCGGAGGGCTGCCTCGTGTCGGTCACCGACTCTCGTGAGTATGGCGACGACTCCTTCGGCTATCGCCTCACCGTCCAGGAGACGACTCCCCACGCCGTGCTCACGACAGCTCCGATTGAAACGCTGACCCTTTTGCCGATCTTTAAGACCGGCCAGCAGGTGGCTATCCCGCGGGGCAACCGGATGGTCGTGCTCCTCCGGACACTCACCGAGGACGGCTTCAAAAGCCCCCTGAAGATCGGCAGCAGGCAGGGGAGCCGCCGACTGTCGAAGGGGGTCAAGGCGGAGGTGCCCGAGATTGCCCTGCCCGCGACGTTCTATCCCGTCGTGCTCACGGCGGCTCCCGACGCGCCGCTGGCGGCATCGTTCATCGAGCCGATCGGCACCACGCCCGACGAGCAGACGATCGAGTTTCACCAGGAGATCGGCATGGTCCACGGCCATCCGGCACAGACCGCCTGGCAGCTGAAAATCTTCCGTGAGTTGGCTGTCGCGACCGTGGAGCCGCTCCCCTTCGCGCTCGACATGGCGTGCGAGTCTGCCAGAGCCGTGGCGGGCACGAAGACGAATCTGCTCCTGAAAATCCGTCGCGACGCCGGCTGGGCAAAGCCTGTTACGGTCATGTTTCCCTGTCCCCCGCCGAATTGCATCGTGCCCATGATCGAGATACCGGCCGATAAGGCCGAGGTGACAGCCACGCTCGAAATCGATGCGAAATGTCCTCCGGGCCGTTGGCCGATCGTCGCCGTCGCCACCGACAGCGACATCAGCCACCTTCGCAACCATCACTGGCCTTATTTCTCCAACAACAACGCTGTCAAGGAGACACACGGACTCAACTGGGTCTCTTCCGGCATCGTCTCCCTCGACGTGGAGGCCAAAAAATGAACCATGCCAGCAGCAAAACCATCAGCCGAATCCCATGCCTGCTCGCCGTTGCGACGGCCGTCCTCTCCTGCGGTCTCGCAGCCGCCGCCGAACTCCACGTCTGGCCTGACGAGGTGAGCATCGGCCCGCGATCGCCTGACCAGCGGCTGGTGATAACCCACATCGATGACGCAGGCTTCAACCGCGACGTCACTGCGAAGGCCGCTGTGAACGCGGCCGATCCAAGCCTTCTCTCCTGGTCCAATGGCAGTCTGCATTCCACGGCCACGTCCAAGCCGGCTGATACAACCCTCACCGCAAGCCTTGAGGGACTCACGGGCCAGGCCAAGATCCACGCCATTCCTGCGGAAGGCGCAGAGGTCTCATTCGACACCGAGGTGGTGCCGATCCTGATGCGGTATGGCTGCAGTTCCGGCGGCTGCCATGGCGCCTCCCGGGGCAAGCAGGGCTTTCGGCTCTCGCTCTTTGGATTCGACCCCGAGAACGATCACTTCCGTCTCACGCGGGAATTCGTCAATCGCCGGATCAATCTCGCCGACCCCGACGACAGTCTGCTCCTCAAGAAGGCGGCCAACACGGTGCCTCACGGCGGCGGCCGCAAACTCTCGCCCGACGACCCCAACTTTGCCCGTCTCCGCCAGTGGATCGTCGAGGGTGCAATGCGGGAGCCGGCCACCGGTCCCAAGATGACCGGCGTGCGGGTGTTCCCAGACGAACTCACGCTCGAACCCTCGGGACAGACACACTCGATCGTCGCCATTGGAGACTATTCCGACGGGACCCAACGCGACGTCACCCACCTGGCAATTCTGGAATCGTCTGATCCGGCGGTCGCCCAGGTAGACCCTTCCGGAACGGTCGTGAGCCACTCGAAGGGCGAGGTCTTCCTGTCCGTGCGGCTGCCCGCCTTCATCACTGGGGTCCGTGTGGACGTCGTACCCAACCACGATCTCCGTCAGGACTATCCCCAGCCGTTCAACTTCATCGATGAACTCGTGATGGCGCGACTGAAGAAGCTGCGCATACTGCCCAGCGACCTCTGCGACGATCGCACATTCATGCGACGCGTTTTCATCGACACGATCGGCATCTTGCCGTCACGCGAGGAGTTGACCGCGTTCCTCGCGGATGAATCCCCCACAAAACGGTCGGCACTCATCGACACGCTGCTCGCCCGCGACGAGTTCGTCGATCTCTGGACCATGAAGTGGATGGAGCGATTGCAGGCCCGCAGCATCGTGTCTGCCTCGGCGAGTCTGCAGAAGGCGACGATCCACTACAACCGCTGGATGCGGGACCAGATTGCAGCCGGCGTCCCTGTGAATCAGATCTTTCACGACCTGATCGCTACCAACGGAGCCTGGATCGCCAATCCGGCGACCAACTTCTACCGCGAGCGTGACTCGAGGGTGCTCATGGAAAACATGAGCCAGCTCTTTCTCGGGGCGAGGGTGCAATGCGCTCAGTGCCACAACCACCCGTTCGACCGCTGGACGCAGAACGACTATTACAACTTCGCCGCCTTCTTCGCCCGCGTGAAGCAGAAGAGGATGGAAGATCCGCAGGATATGTTCATCTACGAGTCGGCGGCCGGCGAAATGCTTCACCCGGTCAGCAAGAAGCCGATGGAGCCGAAATTTCTCGGTGGCGAGGCTCCTCCGACCGGCGACCGCGACCGCCGGACCGTGCTCGCCGACTGGCTGACATCCGCCGACAACACGACTGTCGCCCGCAACCTTGCCAACATTTTCTGGCACCACTTTTTCGGCGTCGGCATCATCGACCCGGTCGATGATGCCCGCATCTCGAACCCACCCTCGAATCCCGCGCTGCTCGACGCGCTGGCGGGCCGACTGCGGGAAAGCGGCTTCGACCAGAGGGCCCTGATCCGCGACATCCTGAATTCCCGCACCTACCAGCTCTCCGCGGTGCCGAACGAGACGAATGCCGGCGACCGCCGCAACTACGGGCGGTGTCTGCCGCGTCGGCCGGGTGCAGAAGTTGTCTGGGACACGATCACGCAGGTCACCGGCAGTCGTCCTGCTTTCTATATGGAGCGGCCTGAGACTCGGGCTGTGCAGATTGCCGACGGCAACGTGTCAAACACCTTCCTCACCACGTTCGGCCGATCGTCCCGCGGCACGCCCTGCACCTGCGAGGTGAAGACGCAGCCGACGCTCGCGCAGGCATTGGAACTGGTCAACGGCGACACGGTCTCCCAGGCCATCGAGCGGGGGGGACGGATACGAGACTGGCTCGCCAGCGAAGGCTCGCCGCAGGCGGCTGCACGAAGAATATTCCAGACGGCGCTGGCCCGCGATCCGACGGCCGGCGAACTTCAGGCGTTCGAGGAGCGGCTGGCATCCACGCCCGACAAGCCTCTTCAGGCGCTCGAAGACACCTGTTGGGCCGTGCTCAACTCCGCCGAGTTTCTCTTCAATCATTAACCCCCAACGATCATGACTTATATGCGTCGCAGTTTCATTGTCTCGCTGATGGTCATCGGCTCCGTCGTGGCGGAGTCGAGCGGGGAAGTTCCTCACTACGATGAGCACGTCCTGCCGATCCTTCGCGAGCACTGCGCACAGTGTCACCGTGCCGACAAGACCAGTGCCGGTCTCGACGTGACGAGTCTCGCTGCGCTCGAGAAGGGGGGCGACTCCGGTCCGGCGGTGGTGCCAGGGGTGCCGGAAAATAGCCCGCTCTACCGAGCAATGGCCCACATCGGCAGCGAGTCGCCGATGCCTCCCGACTCGCCAAAGATCGCCACTGCGAAGGTTGAACTGGTCGCCGCCTGGATTGCGGGGGGGCTCAAGCTCACCGCCGCCGACGCCGGCAAAGCCCGCAAGCAGCTCGTGGACATTGCAGTCGACACCACGGCGCTGGGGAAGAGCCCTGAGAAACCGATCGAAATCACGGCCACGCTCGCGGCCCCCACGCCGCCGCGAGCGCACGCCCTGCCGGTGATGGCACTGGCGGCAAACCCGTGGGCGCCACTCGTGGCGGTGGGCAGTCTTGGAGAAGCGGTGCTTCACGATACGGCCACCGGCAGCCGACTCGGCGCCATTGCGTTCCCTGAGGGGGAGCTTCGCGTGCTGCGATTCTCCCGCAGCGGCGAGGTGCTGCTGATGGCAGGTGGCAGGCCCACCGCGTCAGGCAAGGCGGTGCTCATCGACGTGCGAACCGCGAAGCCGCTGGCCAGCCTGGGTGACGACTTCGACGTCGTGCTCGCGGCCGATATCAGCCCCGACCAGTCGCTCGTGGCGCTGGCCGGACCCGAAAAGCTCGTCCGCGTCTATAAGGTTGCCGACGGCTCTCTCGCTTACACGATCAAGAAACACACCGATTTCGTGACGGCGATCCAGTTTTCGCCCGACGGCACCACGATCGCCAGCGGCGACCGCGCCGGCGGACTCTTCCTCGCCACCGCTGCCGACGGATCGAATCCACGGCTCCTCGATGGCGTGATCGGCGGCGTGGCCGATCTCGACTGGCGACGTGATGGCAAGGCACTCGCTGTGGCAGCCGGTGACGGCAGCGTGCTTGTCTTCGAGCCGGTCAAGGGCCTGATCGCCGCCAAGTGGCAGGCGCATGAGACGGGGGCGACAGCGGTCGCCTATTCCGCCGATGGGCGGATCGTTTCCGGGGGCCACGACGCCGCCGCCCGAGTCTGGTCGGCGGATGGAAAGAAGATCTGCGAATCGGCCGAACTCGCTGGCTCGGCGTTTCGGGTGACCTTCTCGACCGACGGCACGCAGGCATTCGCGGGCGACTGGTCGGGGATGGTGCGGGAATTCGCCGCCGATTCGGGAAAAACCGTCCGTACGTTCACTTCGACTGCCACCATGCCATAACGCGTATTCGGGCTCAGGAAGGCCGAGGCGCCGCGGTTCGAGTCGGCTACGCGGGTGCGTTTTCAGTCTCAACAACCCTTTCCGGAACCATCTGATGATCCGCCCCCTCAGCCGTATCGCTCCCGATTGGTGGGACTACACGACACTCGATGCCGAGATCATCCGCGATGCCGCCAGGCTCACCGCGGAGGATCTCCTGGCGCTGTCGCGGCCCGGGTTTCGTGTCATGCTGTTCGACACCCTCGAAGAGTTCTACCTCGCCGAAGCGATCGAATACATCGTCGCCTGGAAACAGGCAACGGCGGATGAACCCGTCGGCATCTGCGGGCCGATCGGGCCGACAGAGCAATTGCCAATGGTGGCCCGTCTCGTCAACGAACTCGATATCGACCTGCGATACGCCCACTTCTGGGGCATGGACGAATGGTATGACAACGGCCGCGAGGTGCCTGTCTCGCATCCACTGTCGTTCGAGCGTGCTGACCGCGAACTCTGCTTCGACAGAATCCGGCCGGAGCTCCGAATGCCCGAGGCCAACCTGCATTTTCCGAAGGCGGACGTCCAGCCCTACGTCGCGAGTTGGGAGACTGCTCGCTGCGCGGTGATGCAGGGCGGTCAGGGAGATGCCAAGCATTGGGCCTTCAATGACCCGTTCCGCCGCGTTGGTCTCCACAAGGAGATGCCGCCCTCACCTGCTGAATACCGTGCCCTGTCCACCCGTGTCGTCGATCTTCATCCTGTCACGCTGGCCCAGAACGCCCGCACGAGCGGCGGCGGCAACATCACGATGGTGCCGACGCAGGCCATCACGGTGGGCCCGCTCCAAACCTGGAAGGCTGGCAAGGTGTCGATCTGGCAGGCTGGCAACCACGACAACCCTTTGGGCCAGCGGCTCACGGCAATGATGATCTCAAAGCGGCTCGTCGACACGGCGGTGCCGATGTCGTTGCTGGCCGATCATCCTGATGTTCAGTTCAACTATTACCGCGGCGGTCTCGGCACCTGTGCGGTCGAAATGCACTAGGACGCGGCGGAAGCAAAAGAGGGACGGGAGCGATTTTCACCCAAGAGCGTAAGCGATGGGATCTGTCTTGTGGCGGGGCCGATCCCCCGGCTCGCGCCGGGGGCTTGTATGGGATCCGCATCCCCCGGCTTGCGCGGGGGGCTTTTATGGAAATGTTCATAAAAGCCCTGAGCGCAAGCGATGGGATCGGCCCACCAATCGCGACCGCATCCCCCGGCTCGCGTCGGGGGCTTGTATGTGCCCATGCCCGCCCGAAGCACGTACCGCGCCGAACAGGATTGACTCCTGCATCGTTATTCTAGCGCTGCCGGGGCGAGTTCCCGGATGCGGATCTTGCGGAAGTGGACCTCGTCGCCGTGGCCGAGGAAGCCGATGCGGCCCTGCGTCCGGGCGAGGCCAGGGTGGGCCTTGCCGTCCAGCGTGGGCTTGCCCTCGCGGTAGGGGGTGATGTCGGCGTCGAGGATCTGTTTGCCGTTGACCACGACCTTCACCTTCGAGCCCACAACGGTCACCTCCTCGGTGTTCCATTCGCCGGTGGGCTTGAGGCAGTCGCGGGCTGCCGGCACGACGCCGTAGATGGATCCATGCACCTGCCAGGGCTGGAGATCGGCATACTTGGGATGACCGTCATCCAGAATCTGTAACTCGAGCCCGTCGAAGGCGGCGTTGCCCGTCAGCGGGGCCCGGATCGCCAGACCGTTGTTGGCGCCGGGCGTCAGTCGGAATTCAAACGTCAGCACGCAGTCTGCAAACTCACGGGTCGTCAGCAGGCTGCCGCCAGCCCCCTTCTTGCACCGGATTTCGCCGTCCACGACCTCGTAGCCCGCCAGATCCCCCTGCCAGCCGGTGAGATCGCTGCCGTTGAAGAGCGACGTGAAGGCCGGCGGTTCGTCGGCCCGACTGACGGCTGGCCCACTCGAAAGAAGCCCGACCACAAGAGTTTGCAGCGCCCAGGCGACAAGGATGGCGGCTGGCATCGCGAAACGGCAACAAACCATGGTCGTGTGACTCCGGCGGTGGATTCAGGGGGACGTGTCGAAGGGGAACGTGACGCAGCGAGTGGCAGAAAAAGAGCGGGTGGACCGGTCAGGTACGGTGCAGGACGAAGCCCTCGATCGCCTCGTATTCCGGTAGGCCGAGCCGGTCGTAGAGGCGGGCCGTTTCGCGGTTGCGATCCTCGGCACGCTGCCAGAATTCCCGCGGGTCGGTGGGGCCGGGGAAGAGCGCGCGGTCCTTCTGGCTCTCGTGCTTGAAGATGGCCATCCGCTTGCGGTTTACCTCGTCGGGAGAGAGGGGCACCGCCATGTCGATCTCGTGCGGCTCCCACTCCTGCCAGGCGCCGCGGTAGAGCCAGAGTTCGCAGGTCTTGGCCCAGGCGCGGTCGGCGAGGCTTTCCAACGACTGAAAGATCGCGTTCAGGCAGACGCGGTGCGTGCCGTGGGGATCGGAGAGATCGCCGGCCGCGTAGATCTGGTGCGGCTTCACCTCGTCGAGGAGTTTCGAGGTGATCGCGATGTCGTCCGCGCCGATCGGCTTCTTGCGAACACGCCCGGTCTCGTAGAACGGCAGGTCGAGGAAATGGATGTGTTCCGGCTTCACTCCGGAGTAGCGGGCACCGGCCCGGGCCTCCGTGCGGCGGATCAGGCCCTTCACGATCTGCAACTCCGGCAGGTCGACCTCGCCGGCGTGTTTGGTGCGAAGGAAGGTGCGGATCGTGTCGGCGATCTCGCTCGGCTTCGTGCCGACGCCGAACGCCCGGCAGAACTCCTCGACGAAGTCCACGTGCCTGTCGGCCGACTCGTCCCAGACGGCGATGTTGCCGCTGGTC
This sequence comes from Planctomycetaceae bacterium, assembly GCA_947459185.1. Taxonomy (GTDB): domain Bacteria; phylum Planctomycetota; class Planctomycetia; order Pirellulales; family UBA1268; genus CAMCQY01. The sequence goes on from CANHCU010000020.1 coordinate 28,301, forward strand.
TGATAGGCCACGTGCACCTCATGCCCCTGCTCGCAGAGGCGGATAAAGGTGCCGCCCATGCTGATCACGTCGTCGTCGGGGTGCGGGCTGAAGATCACCACCCGTTTCGGGAAATCGTCCGACTGGGCATCGCTGCCTGCTGGCGCCCCCGCCGCGGTCCCGCGGACCTTCCGTGGTCGGCCCGGCTTGCCGCCCGGCCAGCCGGTGATCGTGTCCTGCATCGTGCGGAAGACCTCGATGTTGATGTCGTAGGCCCGACCGCGATTGCTGACGAGATCCTGAAGACCGTGCTCGCTGTAGTCTTCGTCGGTGAGCTTGAGAATCGGCTTCTCGAGCTGGAGCGCCAGCCAGATGACGGCCTTTCGCGTGAGGGCTTCGGTCCATTCGAGGCCCATCGAGTCGAGCGGGCCCACGAGCCAGGGCGAATCGAATCGCGTGAGCCGGGCCGCCGCGGCCCGGTCGAGCACGAACCTGGCGTCGGCATGCTGCTGCAGCGCGCTTGCTGACACATGGCTGCAGGGCGGCTCCTCGACCGCCTTGCGGACGATCGGAGCCTTGTGTTCGCCGAAGGCCAGGAGCACGACACGCCGGGCGTCGAGAATCGAGCCGACGCCCATCGTGATCGCCTGCCGCGGCACGTTCCATTCGCCAAAGAAATCGCTGGCGGCATCGGATCGCGTCACGCTGTCGAGTGTGATCAGCCGGGTGCGGCTTTCGGTCGCGCTGCCCGGCTCGTTGAAGCCGATGTGGCCGGTCCGACCGATGCCGAGCAGTTGCAGGTCGATGCCGCCCGCGTCGCGGATCATCTCCTCGTAGCGGGCACAGGCCTCGGCCACCTTTTCCCGTGGCAGCAGGCCATCGGGGATGTGGATCGCATCGGCCGGAATGTCGAGGTGGTCGAAGAGGTGTTCCCGCATGAAGCGGTGGTAGCTCTGCAGCGCATCGGGCTGCATGGGCCAGTATTCGTCGAGGTTGAATGTGACGACTGTCCTGAACGACACACCATCCTCGCGGTGCAGCCGGATAAGCTCGTCGTAGACGGCGACTGGCGTGCTGCCGGTCGCGAGGCCCAGCACCGTCTTCTGGCCGGCTGCTGCGCGGCTCTGCACGAGGTCGGCGATCTCGCGGGCCACTGAGCGGCTGGCGTCGCCCGGCTGGTCATAAACGGTGACGGGGATCCGCTCGACCGTGTGCACGTGGGGCAGGGGGCCGCGGTAAATTGGCGAAGACGGCACGGTGGTGGAACTGGCGGCCATGAAATCTCCTCGGTTCAAGCGGACGAATCACCTTGGCAAACAGCACTATTTAAGCATCTCTTCAGACCACCTGCGAGATGGGTTTGGCTGATCCTCGACACCGTCTCGATGCACATTATTTCACCGCGGCGGGCAGTTCGCGGATGAAGACATTGCGAACGTGCATCGGGGCGCCGTGGGTTTGGATCTGGATCGGCCCCCGGGCGGGGAGAGGCTCGCCCTTGGCGAAATAGTTGGGCAGCGGCTGGTGGTCAACCACCAGCTGATCGTTGAGGACCACCGTGACACGGTCGCCCTGCATACGGATCCGGGTGGCATTCCACTGGCCGGTCGGCCGGTCGGCCTTCACGAGCGGAAACTTTCCGGGGGAGTCGGCCGGGTTGTTCCAGAGACCGCCTGAGCCCTTCTGGTTGCCGTGTTTGAAGTCGCGTTCGCATTCGGGATCCCAGATCTGCACCTGCGGGTTGGCCCGCAGGTAGATACCGCTGTCGGCGCAGGGGGCAGGCAGCATCCATTCGATGAGCAATTCGACATCGCCGTAGTCGCTGGCCGTGGTGAGAAAGACCCCATGGCCATCGCTCACGATCACGCCATCCTGAATGGTCCAGTGGGATGCCATGTCGGCATTCCACTCCTGTTGCCGCTTTGCTCGTTCTTCGGGAGTGCCTTCCGCCTCCTTGCGTGGGTCGAGATGCGGCCGTCCCCGCCAGCCGACGAGATCGGTGCCGTTGAAGAGCGATGTGAAGCCCTCCGGCGGTTGGGCAGCCTGGGCGTCACCCGCGAAAAACGATCCGGCCACAAGCACGAGCGAGAGTATGCGTGTGCAGGGCAGCATGCAAAGCCGGCAAAGTCGTGTCGTGTGCATCGTGAAAAGTCTCCTGGGGTTGGCGGCCTGGGGCATCGACGACCGGAGGTCACTGCGCCTCCGGCCAGAGGGTCGGCACCGTGGGCAAATCAGCCGTGAGCGTGGTCTTCGTGCGGCGGCCGGCGAGCGTGGTATCGATCGGCTTGAAGCCAAGGGCGAGGGCAGGGGAGTCGAGGCCAATGGTAAAGGTGCCGTGCTGCGGATCGGTGAACTTCGGGTCGGCCACGATCGATCGCTCGTCCTGCCCGGAAGCCTGCCGTGCGGCGAGATCCTTCCCGTCGGGAAACACCACGGGGCCCGATGCGTTCCAGTAGCAGTTGGCTTCCGTCACGATTCCCTTGATCCAGTCGCCCTTCATCAGCGGCTTATCGGAATTCCACCAGACGATGTTACGGGCAAACCGGAAGCTCGTGTGGTCTTCGACGCGGCTCCGCTGCAACTGCCAATCGCGGGCGCTCGAGAAGATGTTGTTCTCGATCGTGTTGTCGCGGCCGTAGTGCTGGTGGAAGCCGCCGGAACTGGTTCCGTGGACGATGTTGTTCCGCATCACGACGCCGGTCGAGCCCTCGTCGGTGTAGAGGCCCCAGCCGCCGTAGTCGTGGCTCGTGATGCCATGGATGACGTTTCCCTCCACGACCGTGCCGGGCGACACGCCCAGCGTGTAGACCGCGCCCATGTCGGAAAGCACGCCGTGGCCGAGGTCGTGGATGTGGTTGTAGCGAACGAGGTTGTGGTGGGCCGGGCTCTCGGCATAGCCCCAGGTCCAGCCGATCGAGACGCCCGAATAGGTGAGATCGAAGATGTCGCAGTGTTCGACGGTGGTGTGCGAGGCGTTGCCGATCCAGACGCCGATCGCCGCCGAGTGGATGCGGCCCCCATGTGCGATCGTGCAGTCGCGGACCACATTGCCCGTGACGGCAGCCTCCGGATCGGGGAGTTTGGCCGTGGTGCCGACGAGCACGCCGCCGGCGGCGAGGTCGACCAGTTCGCACCGCGACAGGGTGCAGTCCTGACAGCCGTGGCCCAGTTCGAACGCGTAGCGGCCGACGTGCCGCACGCCGCAGCGTTCGAAGACGACGTGTCGCGCGGCGGTGGCCGTAATCGCCGCCCCTACGTTCACCTCGGCCTGTGGATACGACTGCCCGCCCGGCGGCAGAGTCCAGTTTCCGTGGGCGAACGAAAGACCCTCGAACCGGATCTGTTCGACGAATCGTTTGGCGGCCACGTCGCCACAGAGTTCCACCAGCCGGTCGAGCACCGGTGCCACGACCGTGATAGCTTCGGGCGTCTCGCCCGACTGTGGGCAATAGGTGAGCGTGCCGGTCGGCCGGTCGAGATACCAGGAGCCGGGCACGCCGAGCGCCTCGCGGACATTCTCCGCGCGGAATCGGTTGCCCTTGGGGAAGGAGCACCATTCATGAACGCCCCTAGTGCGTCCGGCGAACGTGACCGCCTTCTTCGTGGGATCATTCTCCATCGGTTCGATCGTGGCGATCGGCAGCCGGGTCATCGTCCACGTGTGGACGGCGACAACTTCCACGTCGCCGAGATTCGCCCAGTCAGTCCGCAGCTCGTCGCCTGAAAAGACGAACCGATCGTGCCCTTTGCCGGCGTTGGCCGCCGATGGCGGCAGTTTGTCGGCGATCGTGTGCCAGCCCGTGGCAGGCAACACCGGCCGGAATCGTCGCTGGTCGTTGACGAAGAGCTGCGCGAAATTCCATGCCCCCGCCTTCACCTCCGGGAGCACGACCTTCCAACGAGGTGTTTCCTGTTGCGTCTCTTGCGAAACGTTCCAGCCCGTGACGATCCGGCCACCGCTGAAGAGCGGCCGTGCCCCGTCGGCTGCGCGGATGATCGTTGGTGCCGCGGGCGTGCCAGAGTCTTCCGGCGTGATCACGAGCGTGGCTGCCAGCTCGTAGCGGCCGTCGGCCACTTCGACCACGAATGGGCCGGCGCGATCTGGCTCCGCGGTCCGCAACTCCCGCACCCGATCGAGCGCGCGGCGGAGCGTGGCCACTGGCTGAGTGACCGAGCCGTCGTGCCGATCGTTGCCGGTCGGTGCCACCGACACATCCGGTTTCGCCGACCAGCCGCGGAGCCGGCAGTGCAGCTGGGCGACCCGGCCCATAAAGTGGTCCATGGCAAAAGGCCCTGCGGCCTCGAGCATGTGCCGCCTGGCTCGATCGTCGTCGCCGATCGCCTCGAAATAGAGCCCGAGGTAAAGATGGGCGAAGCAGCGTTGGTTGCGGCGGGCCTCCTCGGGGCCGGCTTCGGCGGCCGGCAGCACTGCCGCTGGCTCGGCACGGCCTGCGAAGAGTTCGAGAACCTCCCGCATCGGCACCCGCGCATCGGCACCAACGGGAATGATGGCCTGGCGGGCGGCGTCGGCACCCTGATCGCGGGCCACGCATGCGAAGTGCCAGGCGACGTTTTCGACGTCGGCCGGATTCACGGTGCGGTGGAGTTCGAACTGCCGGCGGCCGTCATCGAAGCGACCGGCGTAGTAGAGAGCCAGGCCTCGCTGCCAGAGCTCGGGCTCGCTCCGGGGTCGGGCCAGGACGAGCTGGTCGAAGGCCTTCGCCGATTCAACGGGCTGGGCCGCGAAGAAGAGCCTGACAGCGTTATTGAAGAGTGCCGCCGGGTCGGCCGGGGTATCACCGCGGGCCGCAGCCGCGACGAGGACGATCGCGAGGCAGAGAAACCATCGCCGTTGGATCATTGCCAAAGCTCGAAAGGTGCCAGCTCAAAAAAAGGTTCAAGCTACCAGATAGAGGCAGTCTCGTAGATTACCCAGTTGTGATGGCAGGCACCGTTTTCTTTTTCTCAAATGAGTTTTGTCCTGCCGGGGACCGCGATCGGGGACGGCGGTGGAGGCGACGACAGATCCCACGCCTCAGGGGAGAGATCTTCCTTCGACTCCCAGAGCTGCTGCCAGGTGACTGGCTGGCCTGTGTAGCCGCTCATCCGGGCCATGATCGCCATCGCGGTGCTGTTGGTCATCCGCACGCCGTCGTTGATCGGCGTGCCCGAGCGGATGCTGGCGACGAGTTCATTATGCTCCTGCTGGTACATGTCGTTCTTCGGCACCTCGCTCTGCCAGGTCACGCCGTCGACGACGGTCTGCTGCATGTTCTGAAAGCCGCTGACCGTCGCGGTGCCCCTCGTACCCACGATATAGTCGGCGTTGTCGTTGGCTGCGCCGGGGAAGTGGCGGCACATGTGGAAGCCGCGGCGACCGTCGGCGTATTCGAAGGCTGCAGTGAAGTGGTCGAAGATGTTGTTGTCCTTCGGCGCGTCGGGGCGAACCTCACGGCCTGCAGTGCAATTCACGCTCACCGGCATCTCGTCGTTCATCGCCCAGGCCAGCCGGTCGACCGAGTGCACCGCCTGCTCGACGATGTGATCGCCCGAAAGCCAGGTGTAGTATGGCCAGTTGCGCAGGCAATACTCCATATCGCTCCAGTCGGCCTTGCGGGGAACTTCGCCGCGGAAGCCGGAGGAGTTGTAGGTGGTGTAGGCCGTCCGCACCGGACCGATCGCTCCATCGTGGATCCGCTTGTAGACGTCACGTTCGCGGGCCGCATATCGCCAGCAGAATCCCGAGACGAGCGAGAGGTGTTTCTCGGTGGCAACCTGGACCGTCTCGCGGAGGCTTCGCAGGCCCGCGGCGTCGACTGCCATCGGCTTCTCGCAGAAGATCTGTCGACCGGCCTCGACCGCAGCCTTGAGGTGCAGCGGTCGGAACGCCGGAGGTGACGTCAGTAGGACCACGTCGCAGCATTCGATCGCAGCCTTATAGCTGTCGAAGCCGGCGAACCGCCGCTCGGTCGGGCAGTCGAATCGAGTCGTAAACGTGGCGTCGGCCTTGGCCTTCTCCTCGATCGTGCGGGCGAGCAGGCTGGCGCCGGCCTCAGCTCGGTCGGCAAAGGCGTCGGCCACCGCCCAGAGCACCACGCCCGGATCGGCGGAGATCGCCTGAGAGGCGGCGCCGGTGCCGCGTCCGCCGCAGCCGACGAGGCCGATCTTGAGCCGGTCACTGCCGGCTGCGTGGGCCATGCGGGCAATCGGGTCGGCGAGCACGCCGGCGACTGCTCCCGCCGTTGCGGCGGCCGCGCCGAAACGGCGGCGGGAGACTTTCCGAGCGTCATGGACTGCAGCGTCGTGGTGGGGGAGCGACGAGTCGTTTTTCATGGGGGCGAAATTCCCTGTCGAGTCTGCCGGGCGTCAGCCGATGTGTCAGGACAGTATGGATGCTGGCTGGGCGAATGACAAGCTGAACGCTGCGGCTCGTGTTGCGGGAAAACTGTCAGCACAGTATATGGTAAGGGCCGGTGCATGTGAGACGTTTCTTGATGGTGGTCAGGAACGAGGAATGCACGGCTTTCTCATCGCAGGACTTCGAGCCATATGCCCACGTTGCACGCATCCTTGAGCGGTTCTCCGAAGATCGTCGGGGTGGAGACCGTGCTCGTGGACGTGCCGCTCGGCCAGCGAACGATTACCGACTCGCAGTCGAGCGTTGACTCGGTCGAGTTCCTGCAGGTGCGGATCGACACCGACGCGGGCGTCACCGGCTACGGCTTCAACTGGAACTACTCCAAGGGGCTGAAATCTGCCAAGGTGATGATCGACGAGTGCTACGCACCGGCGGTCATCGGCAAGCCGGCGCTGGAGCGGCACGCGCTCATGAAGGCGATGCACTCGACGACCCACTTCATCGGCAGAGTGGGCGTGGCCCGCGTCGGCCTGGCGGCGATGAACCTCGCCCTCTGGGACATCCAGCTCAAGCTGGAAGAGCAGCCGCTTTGGCGGCACCTCGGCCCCTGCAAGACGAAAGTGAAGGCCTACAACACCGACGGCGGCTGGCTCACCTGGAGCACCGAGGAACTGATCTCCGACATGCACCGAATCATCGATCGCGGCTTCGACGCGGTGAAGATGAAGCTCGGCCGGCCCGACCCGCGGGAGGATTTCGAGCGGGTGAAGGCGGTGCGGAAGGCAATCGGCGATAGCGTCAAGTTGATGGTCGACGTCAACACCGTCTGGGATCTGAAGACGGCGATCGTGTGGGGCCGCCGGCTCGAGCAGTTCGACATTGCCTGGCTCGAGGAGCCGATGCACCCCTTCGACGTGCGGGCCCATGCCGAGTTGGCGAAGGCGCTCGACGTGCCGATCGCCGTCGGCGAGACGATCTACACGCTCCACGACTTCCGCGACTACATCGACCAGAAGGCGGTGGACATCGTGCAGGCCGACGTGACCAAGCTTTCCGGCATCGAGGAGTGGCTCGACGTGGCGGCGCTCGGTCGAGCCTACGGCCTCTCCGTCATCCCGCACACGAACGTGCAGCACAACGTGCACGCTCAGTTGGCCGCGGCGACGGACAACACGCCGATGGTGGAATGCTGCTACGAGTCGCTCTTCGACATCTGGGAAAACCCGATTCGCGTGGTGGACGGCCACTACACGCTTCCCGAGGTGCCGGGCGTGGGCGGCAAGCTCACCGACGCGGTGCTCGAGAAGCACCGCGTGGCGTGATTCAGCGCACGAGTTCTCAGCCCTTGTCTCAGGATTGCGGCTCGACCCAACGGTAGGCCGCCCGCGAGGCGTCGGAGTAGAACCACTTCTCCGCCTCCGGGCCCTTGCGGGCGACATACGGTTTCACGATGTCGAGCACCTCGGCATACGAAGCGGCCCTGTTCGACACCGGCCAGTTGCTGCCGAACATCAGCCGCTTCTCGCCGAAGGCAGTCCAGGCGGCGTCGAGCCACGGCTCGTAAAACGCCGGATCGAGTGGGGCCTTCTGGAGCCGCATCGTGTTTGCGGTGCTTTCGGCCAGGGCCGACACCTTCATGAAGATGTTGGCATGTCCGGCGGCCAGGGCGATCGCGTCCCGCCACTCGGGCAGCGGGCCCTTGTCGGAGATGGGTGCGCCGCCCATGTGGTTGACGATGATCCGCAGGCTTGGAAACTCTGCCGCGGCGGCAACGGCGGCGGCGAACACCTTGCCGCCGTTGATGTCGATCGAAAGATCGTGGCCGGCGAGGCGGCCGACGTCGGCGGCGTAGGTTTTGTCGGCGAGCCCCGCGAGCAGTTTGTCGCCATTGACACGAACTCCGCGATAGAGCCGATTCTTCGCAAACCGGTCGATCGACCCGGCGCAGGCCGGATCGCCCAGCGGCAGGTTGCCCACGACGCCCACGATGCCAAGCATGCCGGGCAGCCGCTCGCGGCCATTCCGCGCCGCCAGGTCGAGCAGCCACTGGTTGTCTTCGACCCACGGGCTCGCCTCGACGACCACCGTGCCGGTCACGCCGAGCGGCTTGACGAGCGTTTGCCACTCGGCCGGCAGGACAGGCCGAAAGAGGAATGCTTCGCCCTTGCCAGGCCACGGCACACCCTCCGGTCGCGTCGGGTCGTAGAAGTGGGTGTGGGTGTCGATCACCGTTCGTGGGAGTGTCGGCGGTGCGGCACGAAGGTGTCGCTGCGGAATCGCTACGATGGCGCTCGCCGCGGTCGAGGCGGCGACTGCATGCGAAAGAAAGCGTCTGCGTCCGATCATGGCTGAACCCCCGTGGTATCAAACTGTCCGGTCAGTGGGGAGGCTACTGCCGGGCTCCTCGTGCCGTCAATGAGGAGACCATGAGCGGATGATGAGAGGCTGCGGCCCCGTGGCTGCGGGACACGAGCCTACCCCCCTGACGGCTGCCCCGTCTCGGCAGTAGAGTGAGCGGCTGGAGCGTGTCGTCCGACATGTGTTCTCAGACGATGGTTTGGAGAGGTTCATTGGTTCCAGCCCGCACCAGCGCGTCCAAGTCCAACGCGTATACCGAGGTCCGCAAGCTCCTGCTCGGGGGCGCGGTGCGTCCAGGCCAGCGGCTATCGCACCGGTCGCTCGCCAAGGATCTGGGGCTCTCCCGCAGTCCGGTTCGCGAGGCGCTTCTGCAGTTGGAGGCGGAGGGGCTCATCGAGCATCGGCCGCAGTCGGGCGTCTATCTCCGCGAAGTGAGCCCGCAGGAACTCGAGGAGCTCTACGATATGCGGTTCCTGGTCGAGCCCTACGCGGCGGAGCGGGCTGCCAGTCTGGCGTCGCCGGCGCAGCTCGAGCGTCTCCGCGCTGCCTGCGATGAAGTGGCGGAGATCGCCAAGCGGCCGAACCTCGCCCGCTGGCTGGAGGCAGCCGAAAACCGCCGCCGGCTCTCCACGCTCGACATCGAATTCCACTCGACGATCCTGGCCGCATCACACAACCGCGTGGCCCGCCGCTTCTTCGAGAACGCTCAGGTCATCTCGCTCGTCGTGTCGTGGAACCACCTCAAGACCGACACCATTGTCCTGGCCAAGCGGGTCGCCCCCACGGCGAAGCACCATCGGGCGATCTACGAGGCGATCAAGAAACACGACCCGGTGGCCGCGAGGAAGCTGATGCGGGCGCACATCGGCGGGATGTCAAAGCGGGTGCTCAAGGACTGCGGCAGGCGCTAGTTGGCTGTGGCGAACATTTCCAGTTTTTTCCGTTCGCTGTCGGCTCGCCTCTGGCGGCTGGTGACGACTCCCTACCAGCCGGCCCCGGCCTGCGACAGCTTTATGCCGCGGGCGCAGACGCAGGAGCAGCCGCGGGCGGCCGTGACCGTCGCCGTGTTGACCGGCAGTGAGGCCAAGACGCTCTTCGGCGTGGATGTCGCACGGCGTGGCATTCAGCCCGTGTTCCTCAGGGTCGTCAATCGCTCAGCCGAGAGCCTGCGGCTGCAGATGGTGAGCATCGACCCCAACTACTTCACACCGCTGGAGGCAGCCGGGGTCAATCACTTCTCGATTTTCCGCCGACTATCCGCCTTCGGGGCGATCGGCTGGGTGTTCCTGCCGCTCTTGGCGCTCGTGCCGCTCAAGCTGGTTACAGCCTGGCTCAACAATGCCCGCATGGACGACTTTTTCCGCGAACACGGGTTTCGTCTCGGGCCGATCGCGCCTGGCGAGACGGCCGAGGGCTTCGTCTTCACCACGCTCGACCTGGGCACGAAGGCGGTGCACGTGCGGCTGACCAGACTGGGCAACATCCGGCAGACGATTGCCACGGCCATGGGCTTCGCCAAGGCTGAGCCCGCCGCTGGCGAGCCCGCCACCGCCGCGGCCGCCGCCACCGACTTTTTCTTCACCGTGCCGGTGCCGGGCATTGCCGCCGATTACCTCGACCGGGATTTCGCCAGCATCCGGCCGGCAGCATCGGTGGAGACGTGCACCGCCGACACGCTCGTGTCGCGGCTGGAGGCGCTGCCGTCGGCCACGATGAACGCGGCGCAATCGCGGCGTGGCGATCCGGTGAACCTCGTGCTGATCGGTGAGTTCGAGACGCTCCTGAGCGGGTTTGCCGCGCGGTGGGACGAGAGCGAGACAATCACGCTGGCCACCTGCTGGAAGACGGTGCGGGCGTTTCTGTGGGGATCGAACTACCGCTATTCCCCCGTCAGTCCGCTGCATCTCTTCGGCCGCGACCAGGACATCGCCCTGCAACGCACGCGGCACTCGATCAACGAGCGGCTGCACCTGCGGCTCTGGCTCACGCCGCTCGCCTTCGAGGACAAGCCGGTGTGGGTCGGGCAGGTGAGCCGCGACATCGGCGTGCGGTTCACCACGAAGGCGTGGAACCTGACCACGCATCGCATCGATCCCAATGTCGACGAGTCGCGGGACTACGTGATCGAAGACCTAATGCTGACGGGGCGGGTGGAGGCGGCGGGCTACGTGGGCGGCGTGGCTGCCTGCCCCCGCGATGCGCCCCACCGCAATCTCACCGGTGACCCCTACTACACCGACGGCAAGCGGGCCGTCATCCTGCTCGCCGCGAAGCGGACGCAGCCTGCAGAAGTTGGCGTATGCTGAGTCGAAAACGGTGCCAGCCACCAAGAATAAATAGTCAGTCTTCGACACAAAGGATGTTCCCATGCGGCTTTTGGTTGCAACGCTGCTCTGCCTGACCGCGGTTGCTCGTGCCGAGGAGAAGGCCGACCTGCCGGTGGTCGATATCTCTGGGCAGAAGGAACGGCAGGTGGTCGTCGCCGCTGGGACGGAACAGCTCTATCAAGGTCATCCGACCACGCTGCTCATGCCCGATGGAAAGACGATCTTCGCGGTCTGGAGCATCGGCCACGGCGGCCGCGCCGGTCCAATGGCTCGCAGCGACGATGGCGGACTGTCCTGGACGCGACTCGACGATCAGCTTCCGCCGGGCTTTGCAAAACACCAGAACTGCCCGAGCATCTACCGGTTGGTCGATCCCTCGGGGCAGGAACGCCTCTGGGTCTTCTCCGCAGCCCTCGGCACACGAACCGGCCCCGGGATGCCGAGCATCCTCAGCGAAGACGGCGGCAGATCCTGGAAGGAAATGCCGCCGCTGAACTTTCCATGCGTGATGTCCTTCAGCAGCATCGTCCGGCTCGACGACGGTCGGTATCTCGGGCTCTACCACCGCGGCCCGGCCCGCGGTGGTGAGGGGAATGCGCTCGTCACGCTCCAGTCGATCACGGCCGACGCCGGGCTGACATGGTCCGAGCCGCGGATCGTCGCGGAGGTCGCCGGCAAGAACCCGTGCGAGCCTTTCGTCTTCCGTTCCCCCGACGGCAAGGAACTGACCTGCCTGCTTCGCGAGAACACCCACAGGGAGCGGAGCCTGATGATGTTCAGCCAGGACGAGGGCGGCTCCTGGTCCACTCCTATCGACACGAACTGGGGACTGACCGGCGACCGCCACAATGGC